>JAHJKD010000045.1 GCA_018822435.1 Patescibacteria group bacterium | reverse complement strand
GGCTAACACGGATTATGTATTATTATGAATAATTAAATATAAAATTAACAAAAGTAAAATATCTTTTATATCGACCCATTTAGGGGGATAATTTCCGTGTCTACTAAATGGGGCCCAGTTCAAAGGGGTAGGATATTTAGTTTCCTTTAAGTGGCAGGACTATTTTCATTTTCCCATCTTGTTGAATTTTTTCATGAGGCGGGATTTTTTTCTGCCCGCGGCATTTTTTTTGATGATGCCTTTTTGAGCAGCCCGGTCGATCGCTTTGTAGGCTTCATGAACTTTTTTAACAGCTTCTTTTTCTTTTGCTTCAATTTGTCTGGCAGCCGCTTTGGTCAGGTCTTTAATTTTTTTCTTGGCCTGAATATTGATTTTTTCTCTTTTATCGGCTTGTTTGATGTCTTTAATAGCCGCTTTCTTTACTGGCATATAGTTTTTATAATTATTTATTAACTAAATTAATTTAACACGACTAATTATTTTTGGCAAGACTTATAGAGAGAAAAACTGTCCTACCCCTTAAGGGGCAGGACAGTTTTTGGGTGTACATTTTAGCAAGATTTCAGAAGCGAGGTTTTGTATTTTTCTGGTTGGTATGGTTCGCACGTGTGAATAGAATATTTTCCACCAGGTAATTTTACATTTTGATCATAGCCAAGACAAATAACTTTGGGATTTACATCCCTGATAATATCCATTCTTTTCTTAAAATCTTTATAGCCCATAATAACTTCATCTACTGATTCAATTTCGGCCACTTTTTTTTTGCGGGTTTTTTCGTCTTCAGAAGGGTAATTGCCTTTTATATTTTTTACATTGGCGTCACGGGCAATGACAACGGTTAAATGATCGCCTTGCGATTTACATTGTTCTAAAAAATTAATATGGCCGGGATGGAGGAGGTCGAAGGTGCCGAAGGCGAGGACTTTTTTCATTTTATTTTCTTAATATTATTGATCTGGTCGCGGATAACGGCAGCTTTTTCAAATTCGAGGTTTTCCGCGGCCAGGCGCATTTCTTCATTCATGTCTTTTACTAAACCAGATTTTTCTTCTTTTGTCATTTGTTTGATAATTTTTGGATCAATATCATATTCATCTTCAACCATTTTTTCCTTAGAGCCGGCGAGGCGGTCGTCCTGAACAGCCTTGGAAATTGATTTCGGGGTGATGCCGTGCTTTTTATTATATTCTTCCTGTGTTTTACGGCGGCGGGCAGTTTCTTCTATGGCTTGCTTCATGGAGTCTGATAATTGATCGGCGTACATGATGACGTAACCATCCTGATGCCTGGCAGCGCGGCCAATGGTCTGGACCAGGGAAGTGGCTGATCTTAGGAAGCCTTGTTTATCGGCATCAAGAATGGCGACCAGGGAAACTTCTGGTAAGTCGAGCCCTTCTCTTAGTAGGTTGATGCCGACGACGACATCATAAACCCCGGTGCGGAGATCGCGTAATATTTCAAGACGTTCCATGGTGACGATCTCGGAATGCAGATATTGGACAGCCACACCTTTTTCTTTTAAATGGTCGGTCAGTTCTTCAGCCATGCGCTTGGTCATGGTGGTAACAATAGTGCGCTGGCCTTTTTTGGTACGAGCTTCGATTTCTACTAATAAGTTATCAAGCTGTTTGTGGGTGGGGCGGACATCGATATTCGGATCAAGCAGACCAGTCGGGCGGATAAGCTGTTCGGCCACTTGTTTTGATTTTTTCAGTTCATATTCCTGCGGGGTAGCAGAAACATAAATGACCTGATTTATTTTGGCATCAAATTCTTCAAATTTCAGGGGCCGGTTGTCTTTAGCCGACGGCAGACGGAAGCCGTGGTTGATGAGGGTCTCTTTGCGGGCCTGGTCGCCGTTATACATGCCTCTTATTTGCGGGACAGTCATATGGGATTCGTCTATAAATGTCAGATAGTCTTTGGGGAAATAATCTATTAAAGTGGAAGATGGTTCGCCCGGTTTGCGGCCATCAAAATAGCGGGAATAATTTTCAATGCCGTTGACATAGCCGGTCGCTTCCATCATTTCCAATTCATAAGTCACCTTCTGTTCTAAGCGCTGATATTCCAGAATTTTATTTTGCTGTTTGAAGAAGACAAGTTGTTTTTTAAGGTCATCCCTGATCTCGGCAAAGGCTTTTTCCTGATTGCCCGGCGGCATAACATAATGGGAAGCCGGGAAGACCAATAGTTTTTTCCATTCTCTGATTTTTTCCCGATTCAGATAATCAATCTCTATTATTTTTTCTATCTGGTCGCCAAAAAAGCGAATTTGAAAAATTGAGTGTTCGGAAAAACTAGGAAATAGCTCAACTGTATCACCTTGGACGCGGAAAGTTCCTCTGACTAAGTTAATATCATTTCTTCTGTATTGGATTTCTACGAGTCTTTTAAAAAAGTCGACCCGGGAGCAGGCCCTGCCTTTTTCAATTTCATATGAGACCTTGTCATACAAATCAGGTGAGCCTAAGCCGTAAATACAAGAAACAGACGCAACGATAATAACATCATCCCGGGTCATTAAAGCTTGAGTGGAAGCATGACGCAGCCTGTCGATCTCTTCATTTATATCAGTCTCTTTTTCTATGTATGTATCAGTTTTGGCAATGTAGGCTTCAGGCTGGTAGTAATCATAGTAAGATACAAAATAGTGAACAGCGTTGTCGGGAAAATATTGGCGGAATTCTGAAGCCAGCTGGGCGGCGAGAGTTTTATTATGCGACATCACTAAAGTCGGCCTTTGTATTTTTTCAATGATATTGGCCATAGTAAAAGTCTTACCAGAGCCGGTTACGCCGAGCAACGTTTGGTCGCGATATTTTTTTTCCAGGCCATGGGTTAATTCATCAATAGCTTGAGGCTGGTCGCCTTTAGGTTTGTATTTTGACTTGATTTGAAATTTCATAGTTATAATCCTGAACTTGTCGAAGGAAACTGGTAGACTATCATGGAAAAAGGGTGTCGTCAATATATATTATTGAATTATTTGGCTAAAATTAGCATAATATAAGTTAAATATCATTGACAAAATGGCCAAAATACGCTATTATGTGCGATCAATTTAGACAGGGATGTGATGTTTTTCTTTGGAAAAATATCATATATAAAGAGACCAGTTTGGCTGATTCTGGGAAAAAATCAGTGACCAGGTTTGTTTTTATCTCTTTTTTAAAAAACAATCCTGTTTTTTTTGGAAAAATGCTCTTTGAAAGCTTTAGTGGAAAACATGGTTTGCATGTTTTCGCTTGTGAATTGGCGGGTTAATTTTTTTATCTTAACCTGCCTGTTCACGAGCGAAATTGCGAACCTACAAAATTGGGTGGAATATCCCAAAACAGAGGAGTGTATCATGGCTACTTTCACGCGAACCACCTGCCTGGCGGTCGGTCTGATCGCTGCCCTGTCCATCTTCTTCGGCGCATGCTGTAGCGGCGAGGTCGAGGATCCGTGTTCCGTGCCCGCGTCCGAGGACAACCTCACCGACCAGGAGCGCTATGAGCGGTGCTCCTGGAAGTACGGCGAGGACGACGAGTACGACGGCGACGTCGTGTCCAAGTCCTACACCGTGCTGGAACAGACCGAGCCCGAGCCTGAGAATGGGGATGTCTCGGATTTGCCGGACAGCTTGCGCGACCGCGATCTGATGGAACCCGAACCACCTGGCGACACCATACCCGAGCTCAAGGCCGAGAAGGAGAAGCTGGAGAAACTGCTCAAGGATTCCGGCGTAGAGGCGCAGAAGTTCATCGATCCAAATACGATCGTGGACCGCAATCCATACTGGTGTTCCCTCCTGGAAGAGGATGTCATCGAGCTGATCAGCGTCTGTCTGGATCTCGGCGACCTCGAATGTGCCAATCGCTGGCGCATTCAGCTGGGCTGGGTGTATGAGGCTCGTTTGGCAGGTTGCGATGAGTATTACTTCATCTGGAAGTACGCCGAGGCCTACGAGCTCTATACCATGGCTAACTCTAAGGCCCGGGCCGAGCGCGCGGCCGAGAAAGAAGCGGACCGGCATAAACGGGAGTTCATCAACGGCGGTGACTTCGTAGACCGGGAGGACTTCAACGGTCGGTTCATCGGCACCTTCCAGTCGCCCCCGCCCGGACAGCAGGAATCCCTGCGCCAGGCATCGATCTGGTACGAGCGGGCCGGCTACCCCGAGGAAAAGGTCCGACAGTTCGTTCTGGATGCCTGCACCGAAGCCGAAGCCGACTGCTCGGAGTCTCCCTACGTTCCCCAATCCATCCACTAAAGCAACTAGGACCCTCGCCCCTCTCGTACAACTCGCCAGAGGGTCCTAATGCTTCCAGTGTTTAATACCCTGTGCTTGTCAAAGGGTAGTAAGCACTGCGGCATTTAATTTTATGTCATTTGTTCTTTAGACAATTGGAAGGAAAACAAACAACCGGGATTTATCCCAAACTGGAGGACAGGATCATGAATGAAAAGAATGGTTTGCGTTTGTTGGTACTATTGGGCTTCTTGGCACTGGTCGTTTTGTTTGTTTGGGGGTGGAGTCGGATATTAAAACCGCTCTACGACCAGGCGCCAGAGACGACGTTCGTGCCGGCACCGGAGATCGAGATGGCGTGGTGCGCCGAGTTCGCAGTGACCACCTCGGAGATGTTCTGGGTCGACGCGCTCTACGAGCCGGCCGAGAACATGGAATTCAATGTCAGTTCTGACATGGGCTTCATCTGGTGTGTCCTGGGGGCTGCCGACCTCGAGGTCCTACCCAAGAACGGTTCCGAGCTCGGTCTTTTGAGCGAAGGCGCCATGACTTCTCTCTGCCAGCCGGGTGACTTCGAGAAGGTGGCGGCTGTCTTCGGCACCGAGTGCGGCGTTCCGGAGGGTGTGATCTACGGCGGTCCGGATGAGGACGACGACGGAGACGGCTACTCTGAGAGGCAGGGCGACTGCGACGACACCACGCCCACGATCTACCCCGGCCACGGCTGTCCGTGACCGGTCCTTCCTACCCGCTAGCGCAATGCTAGCCAGAGAGGAGCTGAGGCAGAGATATATACTGATGTACCACTGTCTCACTCCTCCTCTCAACTGAGCTTCAAATCTCTCGATACACTCGAGATTGAGGCTTTGAGAGAAATGCTCATTATCAAACCTGCTAATACCTGTTCGGCTAACTAGGAAATATATTTGGTAGCCCTCTCTTTTTCTACCGCTTATATTTTCAAACTAGCCGGCAGATATTAGCAGCTAGAATTCTAATCCAAAGCTTAATTTTTTCGATGGAACACTTCGTTAGGAGTAAAATAACCAAGTCGTTTTCTAGGACGATTATTAATGAGTCTACAAGCCTCATCAATTTCTTCTTGCCCAATCATAGCAAATAAGGTT
>JAHJKD010000044.1 GCA_018822435.1 Patescibacteria group bacterium | reverse complement strand
TGAACTGGGCCCCATTTAGTAGACACGGAAATTATCCCCCTAAATGGGTCGATATAAAAGATATTTTACTTTTGTTAATTTTATATTTAATTATTCATAATAATACATAATCCGTGTTAGCCTGGGGCACAGAGGCCCCAGGCTAACACTGCTTTGAAACCGGTAGTTAACCCCGGGCCTCCGCGCCCGGGGTTAACGGGCCATCTATCCAATTTTTTTACATAAAATATTTTAAAATATAAAAAAAGTAGACACTTTCGTGTCTACTTTTTAGGTCCCAGTTCACTTAAGGGGTAGGATATTTAGTTTCCTGGGACAAGTAATCAGTTATTCGCACGCTTCCATCACAAACAAATCCAATAACGTCCCGGGCTCTGCCTGTGATGTTTTTATTTTCAGGTCAATGTCGACCAGTTTATTATAAAGTTTTTTCAGATCTTCTGCAGAAAACTTGCCCACTTGCTGGGCGGCTTTTTTAATCACAAAAGGATGTAAGTCCAGTCCTTCGCCATTAGTTTCTTTTACTTGCAATAATATCTTTACTTGCCGGGCAATCATAGTAAGTAAATAAAATTCATTGGCTCCGGATTTAATCTGGTCATGTAATAATTTCAAAGCTAAGGCCGCATTTTTATTGGCAATCGCATCTGTAAAATTAAATATATTATCATCAACTGCCGACGGTACGAATTCTTCTGTTATTTTCAAAGTCACGCGCTTATCATAATTCACGAGCTTGGCAATTTCCTGGCTCATGCGCCACAAATCATCACCCACCGCCTGCACTAAATAATTTTCCGCATCCTTATCTATTGTTCCGCCTAAATTTTTTATTTCTTGTTGCACGAATTGATGCAGTTGGAATCCTTTTAATGGATCAAACTTTTCTACTTTATCCACTGCTTTTAATTTTTTACTCAAAACTTTTTCTTTCGCCGGAATCTTTTCCGCCGTAAAAACCAAAACCGTATCTTCCGGTACATTCTCTAGCAATTCCGCCACTTCTTCACATAAGGCATTATTAGCTCCAAAAATATCCTTCACTGCCACAAATCTTTTTGTCGCCAGCAACCCTTGGCTCATGACTGCTCTTTGAAAATCTTCTACTTTAAGATCACTGCCGTCCAAAGTTTCCACAGAAAGGCCGCTCTTGTCATATTTTGCAATAAATCCCTGGCGTAAAAACTCCAGTCTTTTCTGGAGCCGATAAGTGTCTTCGCCTGTTAAGAATAATATCATGCTTCTTCTAGCTCGCCCCAGTTATCGCCGACTTCCACATCAACTACGACCGGGCATTTCAATTTATAAATTCCTTCCATGATTTTTTCCACTTTATCCCCCACTTCTTTTACCTTTTTCTCTGCCACTTCAAATACTAGTTCATCATGGACTTGGAGTGTCATCTTAGCATCTAATTTACCCTTGTCAATTTCATCCTGCACCCGGATCATAGCCAGCTTGATCATGTCGGCGGCCGTCCCTTGGACGGGCATATTAATGGCCATCCGCTCGGCAGCCCGCTGTACTTCCGGCACAGTTGATTCAATGTCTGGTAAATATCGCACCCGGCCAAATAATGTTTCTACATAACCTTTCTGATGCGCGCTTACTTTTGTTTCTTCAATATATTTTTTCACGTCACTGAATAAATCAAAATACTTAGCCATATAATCCCGCGCCTCTCCCATGGTCAGGCCTGTGCCCCGGGCCAGGCCCATCGGGCCCATGCCATAAATAATTCCGAAATTAACAGCTTTGGCATCCTGCCGCATTTCTTTCGTGACTTTATCTATGCTCACGCCATTAATTTCTCCGGCTGTCTTCGCATGAATGTCTTCCCCTTTATTAAAAGCCTCTAACATTTTCTCGTCATCCGCAATCGAAGCTACTATTCTTAGCTCAATCTGGGAATAATCAGCCGCAATTAATTTCTTGCCTTTTTCCGGAATAAAAGCTTTTCGAATCTCCCGGCCCAGCTCTGTCCGGATCGGAATATTCTGCAAATTCGGATTTGAAGAAGACAGTCGTCCGGTCGCGGTAATAATTTGGTTATAATCCGTATGCACGCGTCCATCTGCTGGGGAAATCAATTTCGGCAATGCTTTTACATAAGTAGACTGTAATTTTGTCAGCTCCCGATATTCCATGATCAGTTCAATTATCGGATGCCGGCCTTTCATCTTTTCCAGTTCTCCGGCGGCCGTAGAAAGTCCGGTCTTAATTTTCTTCACGTCAGAAGTATCTATTTCCAATTTTTCAAATAAAACCTCTTTCATTTGCGCCGGCGAGGCGATGTTGAATTCCCTGCCACCCAGGTCCCAGATCTTTTTTTGCAGATTGCCGATCCGCGTGGCCAAACTATTCTGCATTTTTTTTAAAAACTTATCATCAATCTTCACGCCGTTGTCTTCCATTACAGCCAGCACCGGGATCAGGGGCATTTCTATTTCTTCAAATAATTTTTCTAGATTCTTCTCCTTCAGCTCTTCCGATAATTTTTTATATATTCTATAAGTGAAGTCCGCGTCTTCGCACGCATAAGGATATAATTTTTCTATGGGCACGTCTTCCATGGAAATCTGGTCCTTGCCTTTTCCAATTAAGTCCGCAATCGGCATCATTTCATATCCGAACAAATTAAAAGCTATCGTGTCCAATTTATGTTGCCTCGTGCCTGGATTTAACAAATAAGAAGCGACCATTGTGTCAAAAAATTCATCCTTCACTTCCAAGCCGGCATGGCCAAGTGCCCGCCAGTCAAATTTCAAATTATGGGCAATCTTCTTAACTCCCTCTTTTAAAAAGATTGGCTGTAATTTTTTAATATCAACTCTATCTACCGCTACATAATATCCTTCATCTTCTTTAAAGCTAAAACTTATCCCAAGTAACTTTGCCTCCATCAAATCAAGCCCGGTTGTCTCTGTATCAAAAGCAAATTCTTTTTGTTGGTCTAATTTTTTTATTAAGTCGTCTAGTTTTTTATTATCATCTATTAAATGATAATTTTTATTTTTCAGGCATGCCTGAAAGCGGACATCCCCATGTCCGCCTGCAGAAACACCTTCAGAAGAACCAAACAGACTTTGCTGCGCCTGCATGGCTGGCACTTTTTCTATTTGGCTTAGTAATGATTTAAATTGAAATTCTTGAAATAATTCAATTAGCTTTTCTCGATCGTATTCTCCTAATTCTGTTTCCTTTAGAGTAATCTCAAGCGGCACGTCTCTCACAATAGTCGCCAAGTCTTTTGAAAAATATGCATTATCCTTATCTTTTTCCAGTTTGTCATGCATGGCGCCTTTAATTTTATCTATATTTTTATATATTCCATCCAGATCTTTATATTCATTAAGCAAATTAATCGCCCCCTTATCACCAATGCCTTTCACGCCCGGAATATTATCAGACGGATCCCCTCTAAGTGCCTTGTAATCGATCATCTGGTCCGGGCCCAGTCCGCCGTATCTTTCTTCCACGCCTTTGATGTCATAAATAACCGTATCGCTCACGCTTCTTTTCATGGTGTAAACAAAAGTATTCTTGTCTACCAGCTGCAAAGCATCCATATCCCCGGTCACAACATAAGTATCAATATCAGGCGTATCAAATTTTTTACATATTGTTCCAATCAGGTCATCTGCTTCGTAATCCGGATTTTCATACATGGGAATATTAAAAGCCTTGACGATTTCTTTTGTCTTGGGAATCTGGTCATACAATTCTTGGGGTGTTTTCTCCCGGGTCGCTTTGTATTCTTTGTATTTTTTATGGCGAAATGTGTCTTTGCCCACATCAAAAGTCACAGCCGCATATTCTGGCTTCAAATCTTTGATCACACGGAACAAAATCGTCACAAATCCGTAAACCGCATTCACTAATTCTCCGTCCTTTGTCTTTAAGGGCGGCAAAGCATGAAAAGCTCTATGAATAAGAGCATTCCCGTCTATAACAATAAATTTCTTTTTTTTAGCCATATTTAACATCGAATTAGAGACGATCGCGAATCGGTATTGATTAATTCCGACTTATCAGGCCGTAATTCGAGCTCGTCTTAGATTCGGTGTTTATTTTACCACAATTGCGGCTTTCCTTCCCGTCTCCCAGTCGCTAACAGCATTATATAAGGTATTGTAATCATAATTATAATCAGCTCCCCGTTTTGTACCTACATCATTCGTGATAACTTGCTCTGAATTATATCCTTTGACCACCAACATATGATAAACTGGTCCCGGCGGTGTAAAAAATGGATTGCCCAGCTCCTGGCCGGCACATGGCAGGATCACCGGATGTCCCTGGTAAATTTCTTTTTTAATATCATCCCACTCAAAATCATATATCACTTCAGTTTCAATTCCTTCAAAATATTCTTCCATCATATTGGCCGTTTCTTGAGCAGTTAAATCATAATGGCCGCCAAACATGCCATTTTGAAATTCAACCATATCTAATATGCTCTCATCCATTTCCGCCGCAGTCACATCTTCTCCTTTTAAATACTTCACTGACAAAATCGCGCTCGCTTCTTCACAGCCTTCCTGATAAGGCAAGTCCCAATTCCCAAAAGGCGCTTGTGGTTGAAAAGGAATATCTAGATCATGGGATTCAGGAATTATTATCTCAGGTTCAGGCTCTGGTTCAGAATTATTCTCATTGGCAGATTGTAGAGACGCAAAATTTTGCGTCTCTACAATCGCGCCATTATTATTCTCTCGAGAATTATTAATATTATCCTGATCACAACCACCAAGAACAAATAAAACCGCAATCAAAAAGCCCACCCCTAGGATGGACATAAATTTTCTATTCTTAAAAAAAGTAGGCATTAAAATAGGACCATAGAACCGATGCGGTTAATTTTCTCCCACCAATGTTCCCGATGGACTCCCACAAAAACCACGTCGCCGCGGCCACAAATATTAAATTCGTAGTACTCAACCTTCATTTTTGTTTTATTTTTGTTTTTATCTCGAGCCCTGAGCCTGTCGAAGTGTCGAGAGTTTTTTGATAAAGATGCTTTTTACATCCTTACAAGTATAATTATAGCAAATTTTCTCACTCTTGTAAAGCCCCTTTGAAAGCTTTAGCCCCCTTTTTCAGCTTATTCAGCCATTTCAATTTCCACGCCGCGATTCCTAATCCTATCAACAAGGCCAAAATTGCTCCGCCGATATAATAAAAATATTTTTCGGGTTGAGGTATCTTATCCATTAATGAACCGTCTCCGGATCCAGCCGCATGAGCGGCTTTTATTAGTCCGCCCAGGCCAGCGGCTGAACTTTGTTTTTCTATGTCCTCCTTGCTCCGAGGCATCATGCGATAATCATCGTCATATTGACTCACTATTCCGATTACACTAATCACGTCCCCTTCGTCAAAATCCCCTTTATCAATTTCTGTTTCAGTTTTAATATAAACCACAATATCATTATCTAAATATATCTTGTTGCTGGACTTTTCTAAAATCGGTCCTTCCACCGAAACGAGCCTTCCCTCCACTTCTTCTCCTAGGGACTCTACGCCTAAAGGGCTGATACTGCCTGAGCCAATAACCTCAACGTCCTCAATTGTTGAATAATTAATTTTCTTTTCATTGCGCGATTCCGAAATCTCGCCCCTGACTTCAACCATATCTCCCGGTTTCAGCCCGCTTGGGAATTCCTTTTTTGAACAATAAACTAAAATTCCGGCTTCATCATCTTGAATATAAAATATCTGCGTGCCCAGGATGCCCGGTTCCACCGAAACAATGCCTTGGATCTTTGCGTCCGTGCCTTTTTCTAATTTTCTCGCTTCGGCAATCGTCATCAAGTCGCCTCCGCTTTCGCCGTCCTCGCCGTCTTCACCTGCTCCCACAAATTCATTGGCGCCTCCCGGAGTGGGCGCGCCCGTCCAAGCCCAGTCGCTTCCGTCAAAAGCATAGGCTGTCCCTGTGTCGGCACTGTCATAGTCAACCGTTTGTATTAAACCTTCGTCCGGGCCGTATAATTCAACGCTATCGCCGCCATTATTTAAAAATATTTTTGATACATCTCCGGTCACTACAAAATATTCATCAATCTCTCCTTCAATCGTATACATCTTAGAAGAAGCATCGCTTAATTTCCAACCCGTTAGATTTACTTTCTTACTTCCCGTATTTTTGAGTTCAATAAATTCCACCCCGCCGCTCTCTGGTGCTGGAAAAATCTCATTGATAATAATTTTGTCAGAAAATTCATATAAATCACTGCATGGACATTCGCACATTTCGGCTGCCATGGCTGGCATGACCGGTAAAAACAATAGGGTGATTGTGATTAATAGTTTCATAGTTTTTTTAATTGGTTATTAGTTATTAGTTATGGTATTAACACTCCAGCTTAAACCGGCGTAAATGTCCTGCCCCTTAAGGGGTAGGACATTTACGTGCCTCCACCTCCCTGGTTTGATTTTTTAAATAATTATTTAATTTATTTAAATTTTCATCAGGATGAAATTTGACATGGAATCCCTTCGCCCAAAACCTTTTTTGGCCTTTTAACCATGGAAATCTATTTCTAGCTTCCCAACTTGTTCTCCCTTTCAAGTATCCAACTGTAGTTTTTAAATTTTGCATTGGTTTTTGCTTAATTATTAAATGTATATGGGTATAATCACAAGCAATATTTATTAAATTATAATTTCTCTCTTTACTTAATAAAACAAACTTCTCCTTAATAAAATTAGCCAATCTTTCATTTTCGAAAAATGGCCTATTTCTATAAAGATGAGTTGTCACGTGAACCAATCGCGGCTTTAAACAAACCCAATCTTTGGGATTAATAAAGTCACTATACTCTGATTTATATTTTTTAAGCATAAAAAAGCGCCCCCAATGGGGACGCCGAACCTTTTCTACATTTATACTATCACATTCTCAATCCTTGTCAATTTTTCTTTTCCACCTTTAATCCCATGAAAGTTGCGTCATCCCGGCCTTGATTATAAATCCATTCCTTTAAAGCCCTGCCCAGCTGTTTAGCATTGTCAATCGGCCCGAACATTTTTAAGAAATATTTTGCTTCTCGATTTAATTCCTTATAATTAATAGTTTTATCTTCATTCTGTGGCACAACTCTCAAGCCCAACTCGATAAATATCCCATCTGAACCTAATACTATCCAGTCCTCATCTTTAATTTTCAGCATTCTGCTCTGGGAAGGTGTTTCTGCCTTTCCTTCGCTGCCTAAAGTTTTTAAAACTGTGGCTGATAAACCATAAGGCTTGCCTTCGGCTTTTAACACCTGGGCTTGGGAATCTGGAATAACCGCTTCAATAATTTTACCGTCTCTGATCACAAATCCCATACAATCTCCTTCCCAAACCAATTGCATTTTATCACCTTTAATGCCCGCACACACAATCGTCGCTCCTGGTTTTAATTTTTCATACCCTTTTTCCCTGGTATAATCCTGAATACTATTATGAGCCGCCCGTAAAGCATAAGGCAACTTTTTTCCTTCGGCTAATTTTTCATTTATTGCCATGGCTCCGATCTGGCTCGCTTTTTCGCCCTCGTGATGCGCACCCAAACCATCTAAAACTGAAAATATTAATAAATCGTCAGATTCAAAAATACCAGCCGCATCCTGATTTGGCTCACCTTTTCTGCTATGGCCGGATCCGATTAAAGAAAAACCCGCTATCATTCCATAGCGAGTTTCCCTTTGTTCCGTCCATCTTCCTTCATCATGGTTAAAAAACGCTTCACTCAGAATAGGCGCTCTTTCTTTTTCAAATTTTGCCTCTTTTTCTCGAGGCATAAAGTTTTTTTAGTTAAAAATATTTTTTGAGATCATCAACCCGATTAGTTTTTTCCCAAGGCAGGTCTAGATCATCTCTGCCAAAGTGACCATAAGCTGCTGTTTGTTTGTAAATCGGCCTCTTTAGATCCAGGTCCTTGATGATGCCTTGCGGTGTCAGGTCAAATTCCTTTTTTACGATTTCCACGATTTCATCATCCGGCTTTTTCCCCGTATTAAATGTATTTATCAATACCGATACTGGCTCTGGGTAACCAATCGCGTAAGAAAGTTGAAGTTCAACCTTATCTGCCATGCCCGCGGCCACAATGTTCTTACAAATGTAGCGCGCCATGTATGCGCCAGAACGATCCTGCTTATTTGGGACTTTTCCGGAAAAAGCACCGCCGCCATGGGCGCCCACGCCGCCATACGTATCAACAATAATTTTTCTGCCCGTCAGGCCTGTATCACCGTGCGGTCCGCCCACTACAAATCGGCCGGTCTCATTAATGAAATATTTTGTGTCATTATCAAGAAAATCTCCACACACTGGTGCAATCACTTCCTTTTTAATATCTTCTCTTAATTTTTCAAGCGTGACATCGTCGTCATGCTGAGCTGCGATTACGACCGCGTCAACTCTGACTGGCTTGTCGCCATCATATTCAACTGTCACCTGTGATTTTCCATCTGGTCTTAAATAAGCCAGCGTGCCGTTCTTTCTCACTTCTGCTAATTTCTTAGTCAGTTTGTGAGCCAGAGTAATCGGCAAAGGCATAAGTTCTGTGGTTTCGTTGGTAGCATAACCAAACATCATGCCCTGATCACCAGCGCCCTGGGCCTGATGCTTTCCTTCTTCTAACTTTTCACCTTGGGCGATGTCTAGTGATTGTTCATCAATTACGTTAATCACACCACAGGCTTTATAACCGATCCCATATTCCGGATCAGTATAACCGATCTCTTTTAAAGTATCCCGGACAATTTTTGGGATATCGACGTAAGTTTTGGTAGTAATTTCTCCACCCACCACGACTACGCCCGTCGTACAAAAACACTCGCAGCAGCAAGCTCCATCTGGATCTTCTGCTAAAATTGTATCCAGGACTGTGTCAGAAATCTGATCACAAATTTTATCCGGATGTCCTTCCGTGACTGATTCGGAAGTAAATAACCTTTTGTTTGATGCCATGTTATTTTTTAATAATTTATTAATAAAAAAATTGCCCCAATAGGACAAGATCTCAAAATTGCTGTTAAGCCGCATCTTTCCCCATCGGGTAGGAATTACCACCTTATAATCCTGAGCGAGCGAAGCGAGTCAAAGGATTTCCTTACAGGTTGGCGGGCAGTCATCGGGCCTAATCCCTCTTGCCTCTCTTGATATAATTTTTTAGGTGCCTATATAATTTATCAGATTTTAATAAACCGGTCAAATATTATTACGGATTCACAATATTTTCCCCGTGTTTATAGTCAGCCAATCCTTGTTCCTGATAAAAACTAAGGTCATAATAGTTCGCCGGTTCTGCTCCAATCGGCGTATATTCATATTTATACTCATCAGATTCCGGATCTTGAGGAATATTCGGTAAATATCCGTGTTCAACTAATTCTTCGATGTTTTGCGGATAAAATTCGTTATCTAAAAAATAAAGCTCCAAAGCGGCCTGGATATTCGCGATGTCTTTAACTCTTCTTGCGTCTTTGCCTTGCTGGTCCGTATCTATTAATACGTCCACATAGTCTTTTGTTTCTACTTCTGCTTCTTTCTGCTGGATTTCTTCTTTCTGGCAACTAATTGCAAATAACAAGGGCCATATCATTAGAGGAATTAGATAGTACCTCCATTTTATCTTTTCCATATAGGAATTTTAGCAGTTTTATAATTATTTTGCACTTGACATCAACGATTTTTTGGGATATTGTGTATATACGAGTCATAGGTTCATACTTCATGGGCCAATAGACGTGTCAGTAAAAAACACCCCCAAGCGGTGTTTTTTATTTTTATGGTGGGCCTTATGGGCCCGTGGGGTAATGGCATCCTATGACTTTTGACACGTCTATGATGCGGGTTCGATTCCCGTCGGGTCCACCACCAAATTTAACTCCTTTTAATAATCAAATTGATTGACTTTGTGCTATAATTCTATATAATAATCAAAATCCCCAGCCGGGGTGGTGAAATCCTTCGACTCGCAGGCTCGCTCAGGATTATTTTGATAAATATGTTATTTTAAATTAAAATTAGGTCCTGAGTGAACGTAGTGAATCGAAGGGCCGGGGTGGTGAAACTGGTAGACACGCGTGGTTTAGGACCACGTGGAGCAATCCGTGGAGGTTCGAGTCCTCTCCCCGGCACACTTTATCTCTAAAAAAATATCTGGTAGAATACACTTCATGGAATCTACCGTTATAAAACTAAAAAATCTATCCAAGACCTTCTACCTCACCAAAACCAATAAAGTAGAAGCCCTTAAAAACGTCAGCCTGGAAATCAAACAGGGTGATTTTTTAGCTTTGATGGGCCCGAGCGGATCCGGTAAATCCACTCTTCTTAATTTGGTTGGCTTATTAGATATTCCTGATGAAAATAACGGCGAATTATTGATCGATGATCATAACCCCAAAGACCTGAACAAGACCGAACTGGCTTATCTTCGCCGGGATACGATCGGCTTTATTTTTCAGACTTTTAATTTACTGCCGCGCATGAATGCCTGGGAAAACGTACTTTTACCCATGCGTTATGCCAAAGTCCCACGAAAATCTAGAAAAGATCGTACAAAAAAATTGCTGACAATGATGAATCTGCAAAATCGTATCAAACATAAACCAGCCGAACTATCCGGAGGCGAACGCCAAAGAGTCGCTATTGCCCGGGCTCTGGCTAACCAACCTAAAATTATTCTCGCGGATGAACCGACCGGTAATCTTGATTCCAAGTCCGGGCAGGATATCATGAAAATTTTAAAAGAATTAAATAGAAAAGAAGGCGTCACTATGATAATAGTAACCCATGACCAGGAAATAGCTGATATGACCGACTACACCATTAAATTAAAAGACGGAGAACTATGCTCATAAATGAAAATGTAAAATTTGCCTTTTCCAGCCTCTGGGGAAACAAGATCCGCTCTGTCTTAACTATGCTTGGCGTTATTATTGGCGTCTTCTCTGTCATTACTCTTGTCTCCATCGGCGAAGGCCTGCGTAATGAATTCTCTACTCAAGTCTCAGACATAGGCTCCAATTTAATAATAGTAGCTTCCGGCCAAATTGATACAGAAAGTGAATCTTTTAATCCGGCCAGCCTGCTTGGCAACGCTACTCTCTCTGTCGATGATGTCGACCGCCTCAAAGAAGAAGTCCCTAATATTGAAAAAATGGTTTGGACCATTAACATGCCCAGCCAAGTCAGCCGTGATGATAAAACATTGCGCAGCACTATAAATTTTGCCACCCAGCCGGAAGTTTTGGAAATCATGACCTACGATTTGGAATCCGGCCGTGACATGACTTACGGCGACATGGATGCCAAGGCTCGGGTCGTTATTCTTGGCGGCCAGGTCAAGAATTCTCTTTTTGACGAAGACGAAGAAGCGATTGATCAAAAAATAAATTTAGTAAATGAAGAATTTACTGTCATTGGCGTAATGGAAGAAAAAGAAAATGCCATTTCCTTCGGTGATACTAATTTCAATAATGTCATTATCCTGCCCTTTACCACTGGTGAAGAAATTGTGGAAGACTCTTCTATTTTTAGAATCATTTTACAAGCTGATTCACCGGAAACCGTTGATACAGTCGCTACTGATGTTAACAATGTTATTTTAGATCAACATGACCAAAACGAAGACTTTTCTGTTCTTACCCAGGAAGACCTGCTTGATCTTTTTGAATCATTTTTCAGCATTCTCACTTCTGCGATTACCGGCATCGCCGCCATCTCTTTAATAGTGGGCGGTATCGGCATCATGAACATCATGCTTGTCTCTGTCACCGAAAGGACTCGGGAAATTGGCATTCGAAAATCTATCGGCGCCACTTCCACGAACATCCTTACTCAATTCTTAATCGAAGCTGGTGTTATCTCCTTGATTGGCGGTGGCATTGGCGTCGGCCTGGCTTTTATTGCCTCTCAACTCATTGCCATATATGCTGGCATTCCCGCCACTATTACCTTGCAAGCCTTACTACTGGGACTCTTGATTTCCATGGGCGTTGGCATCGTCTTTGGCCTGGCCCCGGCCATTAAAGCCGCGCAAAAGCGCCCGATCGAAGCTTTACGTTATGAATAAAATATGCTATACTAATATTTGATATGTCAGAAAAAAGACCACCAGACACAAAAACAAAAATCGCGCTTCTCAAATTCCTGAACATCGTTATTATTGTTAATTTCTGTATCGGCATCGGCTATGCGGCCTACCGCGTTTTTTCCACGCCTTGGGCTGACATGGTTACCCGCCGCCTTTATGCTCTGGAATCCTGGACTATCATCGGTTTCTTTTCTATTTATATGGCCCTGGTCTATATGAGGCGCCTGCATCAATAAAAGTATATAATTTTTTCTGGTTATAATTGGAAATATAAAGATCGGCTTGGGCCAGATCTTTTTTTGTATGCTGGGTAAGCATGCCCGCTACTCTCATGCCGGCTTTCTTGCCTGATCTCACTCCTAAAGGCGCGTCTTCCACAACTAAACAATTGGCTGGTTTGGTTTTTAATTTATTAGCCGCTAGTAAAAAAATTTCTGGGTCTGGTTTTGATTTTTTTATTTTTTCCGCTGTCACGACCACATCAAAATATTTCTTAATTTTAAATCCGTCTAAAATAAAATCAGCATTGCCTTTATGCGCTGATGTTGCTAAAGCAATTTTAATTTTCTTCTTCTTTAAATATTTTAAGAATCCTACTAAGCCATCAACCGGTTTTTTATTAGTATAAATTTTTCTATAATGCTCATCCTTCTTCTGGATAATGCTCCGCCCTTTTTTTGGGGAAACCACTTTCCCAATCACGACTCTTATGAGCTCATAGCCTCTTCTCGCATTCAAATATTTGAAAAAAAACTTTTTTGTCAGGTGAATGCCATATTCATCTTTTAATGTTTTTTGCCAAGCTAAAAAATGAAAAGGGATATTGTCTGCCAGCACTCCATCCATGTCAAAAATCACCGCTTTGATTTTAGGTTGATTTTTCATGCTGTTTATTCTACCATATAATATATGACTTTTGATAAAAACACCGTTTATCTTAAGAAGGAATGGACAACCAAGCAGTCTCAGGGCGAAATTTCCCAGGGCCTGGAACTTTTAGAAAAAATCAATAAACCGATCATCGCTTTTTACGGCTCAGCCCAGACTTCGGATAGCGATGATTTTTTTATTAAGGCCGAATCCCTGGCTAAAAAACTAGGCGAAGCCGGTTTTGCTATTATCACCGGCGGCGATGCCGGCATTACTGAAGCCGCCCGGCGCGGTGCCATCTCTGCTGGGGCTGATTGCATTGGCCTGGCTGTGGAAGGGCATTCCACCCAAAAACTAGATGCCAAACAATTCACTCATGTTTTAAAATTCAAATTTTATTTTGCTAAAAGATTTATTGCCCTTATTAAAAGCAAAGCTTTGGTTTATTTTCCTGGCGGCCTGGGCACCATGAACGAACTTCTGGAAAACATGATGCTTATTCAAAATAAGGCTGTTGATCCTGTTCCTTTAATTTGCGTCGGTGAAAAATTCTGGTCTCATCTTTTTGATTGGCTTGATGATGAAACTTTAAAAGGCAACTATCTCAAACGCGGAGATATTGATCAAGTAAAGATGCTGGATGATGAAGATGAAATAATAAAATTAATAAGAAATATAAAATAATATGAAAACCACAAAAAAAATCTGGTACAACGGTAAATTTGTAAATTGGGATCGGGCCGAAACTCACGTCTTGTCTAATGGCTTGCACTATGGCTCTGGCGCTTTTGAAGGCTTGCGATATTATCACACGGAAAATGGTCCGGTTGTCTTTGCCCTAAAGGAACACATTGACCGGCTTTTTTATTCTGCCTCTTTCCTTAACATGGGCCTTAAGCTGAAGTTTAACGAAAATGATATTGCGGAAGCAATCCAGGATCTGATTTTAAAAAACATGATCAAAGAAGGCTATATCAGAGTAATATTTTTCTGGGGATTTAATTCTCTTTCTTTCCAACCTGAATTACTGTGTCCGCTTGATGCGGCAATTGCGACCTGGGCCTGGGACCCGACCCGGGAAAAAGATTCTGTCAAAGTTAAGACGACTAAATATACCAAGGCAAGTCCTGAATCAACTGTTACCAATGCCAAGCTGTGCGGTAATTATATTCATGATATTTTGGCAAATGCCGAAATAATTAAAGCTGGTTTTGATGAGCCTTTATTCCTTGATAATAAAGGCAATGTCTGTGAAGGCGCGGAAAAAAATATTTTCTTTGTTAAAAATGGTGTCATTTTTACACCGCCCCAAGGCAATATCATGCCTGGCGTTACCAGACGCTTTGTTATTAAGCTGGCCGCGGACATGGGTTTCAAAGTCGAAGAGAAAAATTTTACTTTACCTGAACTTAAAGAAGCTGATGAAACCTTTTTAACTAGTACAGTCGTCCGTATCCTGCCTATTAACCAAATTGACGGCCAAAAATTCATTCCTAGAAAAGGCCCGGTTGCTATGGATATAAAACAAGAATTTGAAAAAATTGTCCGCGCCAAAAACCCCAAATACGAAAAATATTTGACTTACGTCCGGACAGATATTTAACAAGGGAGTATCCACAGCCCCTAGAATTCTAATCCAAAGCTTAATTTTTTCGATGGAACACTTCGTTAGGAGTAAAATAACCAAGTCGTTTTCTAGGACGATTATTAATGAGTCTACAAGCCTCATCAATTTCTTCTTGCCCAATCATAGCAAATAAGGTT
>JAHJKD010000043.1 GCA_018822435.1 Patescibacteria group bacterium | reverse complement strand
TATTATTATATATATATGCAATTTATTAAAGACATTGATTGGTCAGAAATTTACGATAATTGGCGCTTTGGGGAAACCAAAGACGATTTTTGGCGTGATTATTATGAACGCGAGGGTTTTTCCAATTGGGAGGATTTTCGAGACAAATATATTAATGCCTTAAGGCCGGAAGAATATCAGTGGAGTTTGTTTAAAGTTAATCCCGTAGAAATAGCAGAATTCAAATGTGGCGCTTTTGAAGGCTGGCTGGATGTAGCTGATGAAGCCAGGGACCGGAAATTTTGTGAGATCTGTAAAACCAGTCATTTTTCCGGACATCCTAAAGTGGAGGAAATCAAGAAACAATTTCCTTCGCCGACCCAACTGATTGGCATGTATAAAAATGAAGAAGTATTTTTATTGGAAGGCAACCATCGGGCAATTGCAGTTTGCCAGATTAAAAAAGCCCAATTAGAAAACAAAGAGATTACACTGGCTTTGTGTAATCTCCGTGATGACAGGGAATATCCTTTTGTAGATTATTCGTTGAAGTAATTATTTAATCTCTTCTTTAATTTGTTTCCTACTCTGATGCCGGAATTTGGCAAAGGATGGCCGTCATATGGATCAGCCACGTATTTTTTTGCCAGATAATAATGGTTTTTTGTGCCGCTTAACTGCCTATGCAAACGAAAAGGCCGTATATTGTTGCCTTCATAATCTGTGACATATCTATTTTTCAGCCATTTGTCGAATTTTTTTGCACGACGGGCTTTTTTATATGAAGTCATGTTTTTTGGAAGAGGAGGAGTGGACATGGGTACAAACAAGACATTAGGATGAGCTCGATAAACATCGTACAATTCACGATAGTAATCTTTATATTCGTTCAACATGGCTTTACTGGTGATATTTGAAGACGGATAGCAGGATTTGAATACGATTATATCGCGGCTGCCGAGCAGGTCCCAAGAAGCCGAGTCATTAAAAAGGCCGGGAAAATCATTGGGATCAGTACCGCCGTCCCACCAGGGAGCTTTTACTTTATAACCAGCACCTTTTAGAATACTGCGCATGCCGCCGTCAAGATAGATCTCGCCGGTAGAATGATGGATAAAATATATTTTTTTATTAGCCCCGGGCTTGGCTGCATCAGCTGGAGAGGTTAATAAAAATAAAAAACCGAAACCAAGTCCTAGAACAAGAAAAAGAACTAGTAATTTTTTCATATAAAATAATTAATAATCAGAAAATGAAATGGCTTTTTCGATTTTAACGACATTAAGGTCAACACTAACAGGCCGCTCTACTTTTTGTGATAAGCTAGCAGTAAATTTATCAATTTCGTCTTCTAAGATTTCATCAGGCCCATAAATAGTGCCGCGGATATTATAGGAATATTTTCCCTGATTTACTTCAACATTCACAAGCTGTTCATCAGTGAAATTTTCTTCAAAGGTGTCATAAGTAAGGCTTTGGACTTTGGTAATGACAATAGCATTATAAGTCAGGTAGCCAAGAAGAATACAAATAACCGTAAAAGCAGAGATGGTATAAATGATGGCTTTTGTTTTTCTTTCTTCGCCAGGTTTTGTGTGCGGGCCGGAAAATCTTGCCAAAGCAAAAACTGACATGGAAGCAATGATAATGGCGATAAAGTTAGTTAAGAACAACAATAAGGCGCCGCCAACCAGATCAAAACGGCCATCTGCGAGCAATATGCCTAAAACGCAAAGTGGAGGAACTAAAGCAACGGCGATAGCAACTCCGAAAATTGTGGCGGAACGGCTGGCATAAACAGTGGCAAAAGCCGCGCCAAAACCAGCCGCCAGAGCAATAATCAGATTAAAAACAGTCGGTCCAGTACGGACTAATATTTCATCAGATAGATCGTATAGCGGTGTGACTAATCCGATTAAGAAAGAAATAAGAAGAATTACAGCAAATGTTTTTATTACAGTAAAAATTGAAGCGCGCAACATCTTTTTATGGCCATGAATGATGCTGACGGAGAGGGAGAGTAATGGCCAGATGACCGGAGCAATAATCATGCCACCGATGACAACGACAGAGTTATTAATAATCAGGCCCACAGTGATAATGACAATGGAAACGATTGTGAGTATGTAAAAACTGGGCGTGTCTTTTGCCTGTTCTCTTATCCGGGCATCAATGGCTGATTGTTCTTCTAAAGAAGCGGGGTCAAAAATTTTACGAACTATTTTTCGGATTGGGTGGGTTTTTGATTTGTGATTGTTTTGTTTTTTCTCCATACTGATATTTATAATACCAAATTATAGGATTGACAGCAATGGAAAAATAGGGTATAAATAAATGTTTCATTTTTCCTAGTTTTTTACGAAAAAAAATGATATAATATATGATATGGATACCCACACTTCTACAACTTCACAAGAACGTGAAACACGAAGGGATTTTTCATCTGAATGGATAGATGATCCCCAAGAAATACAAGATATTAATGATGAGCTGGTTGAAATGGCTGAATTTAGATTAGCAACGGCAGACAGACCATCTGTTTTTTTAAGTTTAATGGGAAAAAAGAGAAAAGAGTTGTTCGGTTATGCCACAGTGGCAAAAGCAAATTTATCAACAAAGCCGGAATTGGCAATGATAAATTTTCAGGCTCAATTAATGTTAAGTACAGAAAGAGATCTTCTTCAAGAGAGAAAAGATTTGTTAAAAGGAGCAAGAACATCAGAAGTGGCAGAAATTAAAAGAATAAAAGAAGGTGACATTAAGGATAAGTTTGCTTTAATGAAAACTTTTTCTGATTTTCAAAAGAAGCATGATCCGATAAAAGCTGACATTGCTTATGGGGCAATTATAAATGCGGCTATGAATGACATCATGCCTAAACAAGTCGATAGCCTTGATAAGGCTTTGCATGGAAAGAAATTTAAAAATCCAAAGGAGAAAGATAAATATATTGAGAAACAAATTACGGAAATTGAACGGCTCGCAAACAGGGCAGTAGAAACCGGCACAACTTCTTATTTTAAGGAAGGGTTTTTTAATACTGAAAATCGCGCCAAGATCGCTAAAATCATGGAGGGTAATTCAAGATATAGTAAAAAATTTAAAGATCTTGAAAGTGCTATCACCGAAAGAATGGCTTTAGGTGAAAGAGCGGAAAAGTTATTTATTAAAGAACAAGATTATAATAAAAAAATTGCCAGATACACCTTAGATCTGCCCGTGGCAGAAGGGATCGCCTATCAAGAAAAAAATATTAAGCCTTTAAAAAGTGAATATTTATCAAAAGTATACGGTGCTTTAAGTGGGTTGCGTTCCCGTTTTAATCCCGAGAGAATGAAAGAATATGAAGAAGCTTTAGATGCACTGGAAAATTATTTAGCGGCCATTGATGAAAAAGTATTTGAAGGCATCAGAATGGAACAGGCTATCAAAGATGAGTTTAAACGATTAAAGAAAATACATGACCAATTAAATGAAAAATTTTTAGAATTCGAGGACTTAGCGGCGTCTTTTTCCGGTGATGAGGAATTAGATAATTATTTGGAGAGATATGTTGAACCTTTTTTTGAAGGCTATCATGATAATATTGATACGATAGTTGAAGAGATCGGGGAGAATTATCGGCCAGAAAGACACCAACAATATTTGGAGGCGCTCCAAACCTATGAAGAGATGCTTAATAAAGTAAATAGGGAAATTGTAGAAAAATTTTTCAAAGAGCGCGAACCGCGATTGAAGCTCCTAAAAGAGGCACGGACTGAAACTGGGAAGGCAATAAAACAAAGACTGGAAAGCGGCGAAACTGATTTTGAAAGAGGCGACGTGATTGATTGGCAGATAGGTAACAAGCCTGTTCAGATCGAATTTTTAGGAATAAGGCCTGAAGCAAAAAGAGAGGGAATAATAAAAAAATATTATCAATTCCGGATAATTTCGTTCAATGACCAAGAATTAGAAGATGGCAGATGGACAAGACTGGAACAAGATTTAGACGAAGATCCAGTGGAATTCAGAAAATTATTGGGAGAACGTAAAAAGCTTATAATTTCTCGTATAGAAAAAATTCCCTTTGCCAAAGCGAGTGATGACGTAAAAGGGAAAACAGGAGAAATTGATAATGATTTCATTAATTTATTAGATGCCGTAAGAGGAGAAGAGATTAGGAAATTAGGAAATGAGCTAAAAGAGAAGTTAGATTTCTTGGAAGAATATCTGGGTTTATTAAACAGGATGAGCGAAGCTGGTTCAAAAGACCGGGGATTAAAAAAAGGAGATTTAAAGCGTTTGGAAAAGGTCGATATTATAATCAGGGAATTCAGAAAAAATCCAGAATTAAAAGATAATAAAGGCATACCAGTTATTTTAGACGAAATACAGAAATTACGGCAGGATTTTCTTTATGCACCGGAAAATAAGAGGCCTGACTATATGAAAAAGCTGGTCTATTATCAGGATTTTTTAGAAAAGATTAAAGCGGCAACAAAAGAAAAATTAATTGAGGAGGCGAGGGAATGGTATGCGCGATATGCTAGCTTTCATGAGGATTATGGTCCAGTTTCAAGAGAGGATCAAATTGAAGCACGCTCAGAGTCCGGTTATTCCGGAGAGGATAGGAAAAGGATGAAAGAAATGGTAGATGATAATCTAAAGGACAGGCATAAAGGTAAGTATTCACAAGCTTTACCCAGGTTTGTGGCTAATTTAATTATACTAGAAAGGCGTTATATTCATGATGTTGAAACAGCGGATATAGAGTCGCCTGACAAACCAGAGGCAGAATCTGTTCCGCCAAGATTGAGTATTCCTCCATTATCATCTGAACCAGCTCTGGAAGTTGTGGTTCCTGTTGAAATTGAAGAAGAACCAGAGCCTGAACCATCCGCCTCCGCTGAAGCTCCGGCGGACAGGGAGCCTGAGGAGGAAATGACGTCTATGAAATTGACAGAAAATACGTTGATTGAAATAGATAAATTAAATAGGAATGAAATTTTTAATGACAATGAGGGTGTAAAATTTTTAACTAATTATACCAATAAATTAGCAACAGAAAATTTATTTTCAAGTGGTGAAAGAGCCGAGAAATTAAGAGACATGTTGGAAGAAATGTTGGATTTAATGGAGGTTCTTAATAATCCGACCAGTATTGAAGAAGTAAGGAAAATGGCAATTGAATGGTCAAAAGCTTTTACAGATATTATGGCTGCGGGAACCGGAGGCGGCATGATGAAGGCTAGATTAGACAGCGCCCACAAATTTGGATTTAAACCGGAGATGCGTACGATTTTTAATGAATTGTCTAAAGGCAAGCCAACTGAAGAAAAAATGGATGAATATCTAAACGTATTGGCTAATTTTGCGGCCATGACCATGGATTTAGAAGATAAAGTACAAGTTTTGATTGATGAAAAAGAGCGGGCAACTATTGAGGATGACAGAGATACAGTTGAAGAAGCCAGAACCATAGAAGATGAGCCCACACAAGAGCTTGATATAGATATCGAACCGCATGATTTCGGCGCTAATAAATCAGAAATGATGGATTATTTTAATATTACGGCGAAGAAAGGGGATATGGTAAGAGCCGTTGGACTGAATGGTTTAGATTTTGGAGATGTTTATTTCTGGGGAAAAGACGGACATGATTTTTTACTTACCAGCAAACATGAAAATACTGATTTATCTAAAAAAGACCTTATTAATTCTGGTAATTTTTTAAAGGCAGATGAAAGATGGGATTTACGGCCTTATTTTGAATTAACTCAGGAAGAATTGGAAAGACAGATGGAAGATGTAGAAGATAGTTTGGATGATGAAGAAGAGCCGGAATCGATCGAAGAAATAATAAACTTAGCTGATCGCGCTATAGAAAATGGCACGTTAACTAATTTTCTAGCTGATAAAGAGAATTGGAGTGAAGTTGTTGGAAAAGAATTGTCTTATTTGCCTGGGGCAAAGATTGAAGGAGTCAGGCAGGATCCGGACGGTTCTGTCTGGGTGGAAATTGATGCTGGCGGTGTTAAATTTTCCGAGGCTGTGGAAGACATTGATTTTCAAATCAAAAGTTAAAATATATGGCTTCACCGGAAAGACCAGACAAACAAAAGAAAGGCGATCCTAACCAAGAATTATTGGGCCAGAAATTTTTAATTGGAGATAAAGAATTCCAGGTGGTGAAACAAGCCATACCTGGGGTTTTTCTTGAGGATCTGAGCGGGGAAGAATCCATGAGGAGATTTCGTACACCAGGAGGTTTACGAAATTTTTTGTGGAATATGGGAGCAGAACCTATAAAACCGATTGAGCCAGAACCAACACCAGAACCCATCGCCGAGCCAGAACCTGAAAAAGAACTGACCAGAGAACACCTTTTAGAGGCGGTTGCAAGTGAAGGTAGTGTAGCTTATTATACTAAAAATAGATTAGGTTTTCTTAGAGACGTCATTGAACAGAGTAGAAAGCAAAAAAACTGGCAATCTAATAGAGTTTTTCCAACAACAACAGATTTTCACATAAGGTTTTTAAAAGGCGATGATGAATTTTTTAAAAATGATATTATTGAGGCTTTTACTGTTTGCCCGGTTGGAAAGCCACCAGATCCACCATTGAAAATGAATGATATTTATGAAGGTGGTGACGATGAAGAAGCTTATTCTATCCTCTATAGAGCTAACGAACCGAATGCGGAAAAAACTAGAATATGGATAGATCCTGTTAATAATACTAGCCAACAATTAAATGTGGAAATAATTGTTCCAAAATCAATTGCCTTAGAAGTTTATGAAATGGCCGAACAAGATCCAAATTTTGCTAGGGAAGTTGTTGCTAAAGCGCTTCTTGATCGCGGTGCGGTTAAACCAGAAGATTGGTTTAAGGGAATAAAAAGACGGAAGCCAGAAACTGGCCGGACAGAAGAAGAGAAGAATTATTGTCCGATACGACCTCCTATTGAAAGGTGGGAGCAACTTAGAGGAGTTAGTAAAATGTATATTGTGCCACCAGACGTCCATGGGGATTATAAAAAAAGAGGTTTTCATTCGGAATATGTGCATGAATTCAAAACTAAAGTAAGGAAAGAGAAAGGGGAGAAAAAAGAACCAGCTGATTTTAGCGATGAAGGTGAACCTGTACTATTAAAGCCCGGGTTTGAAAGGAACAATTATATGGCTAAAGCTAAGCCAGGGGATAGGTTTAGGGTAGGATTTGGCGGTTTTAACGAAGATGTCTATTATCATCATAATGTCGGCCCACATTACATTTTTGTAACTCGGCTTGAAGATGTTGGAAAGCAAACTCAAGAAATTGATAAGGAAAAAATAGTTGTGGCTGGATCAAATTATGATATAAGTTATTTTAAGGAGAGAGAAGACAATCCGGTAGACATTAATTCATTAGTTGAAGTTGAAGGTGAAGAAGGGGATAGTGTGACAGCCGTAGTTGAATCAGAAGATGACGATAAGCTGGAAAAAGTTACTGTCAAGAAAATGGAAACGCCACATGAATTCGGATCCAAAGAAGAACAATTAAAATATATACAGGAATTAGCCCGGCCGGGAGATAAATTTAGAATTACAAGTCCGGGAGGAAAAATTAATATAGATGCATATTATGTGCTTAGCGCAATAGGTCATTATTTTGTTTGGAAAGAGGAGAATCTCAAAAAGCCTTTTCGTTCCTTGAGTGATGATGAATATATCAGTGTAAATGATTCTTGGAAATTAAATCCATATAATAAGAGATAAAAAATAAATGTCCCACCCCTAAGGGATAGGACATTTATTTTTTATTTGAGAAAGTTTATTTCTTCAGAGATTTTACAATTTGTTCGAAAATTTCCGGATTTTTCTGAGCAATGTCGGAAAGGATCTTACGGTCCAGTTCGATATTGTTTTTCTTAAGAAGATCAATGAACTGGCTGTAATTGAGGCCGTATTTGCGGACAGCCGCGTTTAAGCGAATTTGCCATAAACGGCGCTGGTTCCTTTTCTTTTGTTTGCGGCCGATATAAGATTTGGCACCAGCTTTTGTAATAGCTGTCTTGGCCAGTTTGATTTTTTTCTTACGTCCCCATTTAAAGCCTTTGGCCCGTTTTAGGACTTTCTTTCTCTTTTTTACATGGGAAGTTCCTCGTTTTACTCTTGGCATATAATTATTACCTGAAAATTATTTAATAATAGCATTCTTAACATTGGAGGTATTAGATTTACCCAATGTATTGTCGCGTCTTTTATTACGCGTCTTTTTTCCGGAAGCGCGGGCGTTGAAATGATCCTGGCCAGCTGACCTGGTTTTGATCTTACCTTTCTTGGTAGTGCGCACTCTTTTAGAAATTGTCTTTCTTGTTTTTAACTTTGGCATATATATTAAATCTTATTTAATTCCTATAATAGCTGTGAATCTTCCGCCCTGCCTTTTCACTTGTTGGTCATAGACGATCTTTTTATCTTCACCGACTTCTTCGTCAATCAAAGTAACAAATTTTTTGATCATTTCCTCACCTAGTTCAGGATGGGCTTTTTGCCGGCCGCGGAGAAGCAGATCTATTTTTACTTTGTTGCCTTTTTCAATGAATTTCATGGCCTGCTTTTTTCGGGTTTCAAGGTCATGGTCGCCAATATGGACGGAAAGGCGGACGCCTTTTAGTTCCATTCTTTTATGTTTGGCTTTTTCTTTGCGTTCTTTTTTTTCCTGTTCGTATTTCATTTTGCCGAAATCGACCAGTTTGCAGACCGGGGGATTGGCTTTAGGAGATACTTCAACTAAATCCAGACCCTCATTTCGGGCCTGCGTCATTGCGGCATGGGTTGGCATGACGCCAAATTGTTCATTTTGTTCGCCGATCAGCCTGATTTCCGGTACGCGGATCTCTTCGTTCTTGCGGTATTCTTGTTTACTAATTTTTTTTATTTATTTATTAATTGTGGAGATGGCGGGGATCACACCCGCGTCTAGGACTTTCTCGATCACCGGTTTACTTAGCATAGACTGTTTTAAAATTTTGGAAATTAGCCTCTAAACAGACAAAATAGAAAATTTCCTAGCTGCTTAAACATTCGCTTCCAGAAAACAGCATCTGAAAGTAAAGCCTCGAAAAATGGCACCCGGTTATTCCCTAGAGGCGTCAGAAAGTCGGATGGCTATCGGGATTAAGCGACAGCTGGCGCAAAAGCGAAAGAGCTGGCAAATTGCTTTACTGCTCCTTTAACCTTTGCTACTAAGTTGTTTGCACTTAGAGTTCCAGATGGTTTGAACAAGCCTACTGGATCGCTTAGCTAAGAACAATGATTGATGTAAAAGTTCTATCGATTAAAATCATCCCCTTAAGGGAGTTTTTTACGTAATGCCCGTCCAATTCTACGGTCAGCATCACGTTTTTTAATAAGATCGCGCTTGTCGTGGGCTTTTTTACCACGCGCCAATCCTACCTTGACCTTAATTAGGCCGCCTTTAGTATATAAGGAAATGGGCAGTATTGTCAAGCCCTTTTGTTTGGATTTTCCCATTAAAGAGTCGATTTCTGTTCTTTTCATTAAAAGCTTGCGCGGGTGGATCGGGTCGTAGCCAGGCTGGTTTTTAGCCTGATAAGCAGAGATGTGAGCATTTTTTAGCCAAAGATCACCTTTTTCATAAGATACATAAGAACCTTTTAAATTTACATGGCCTTTTTTGGTTGATTTTACTTCACATCCGGATAGCACAATACCGGCCTCAAATTTATCTTTGACCTCGTAATTGTATAAACCTTGTTTGTTGGTGGCTAATGTTGGCATAGAGACAGTATATATGATGGTTTATTTTTTTCAATGTTTTTGGTATAGTATAATAACTTAAATTTTTAGTACCCCCAATAAATTGGGGGTACTAAAAATTTTTTAGCCCCGAATTTATTCGGGGTGAAAAATGAAACGATATGAATCAAAAAACTTTAAAAAATCAAATAATAGAGCTTTATAAACAAACAGCCAGCCAGATACCGTCTGATGTAGCTGAGGCATTGATAGCGGCCAGAAAAAGAGAAAAACCAGGGTCCCTTGCTTTTGAAGTCTATTCTGTTATTTTAGAAAATTTAAAACAAGCGGAAATTACAGGCCGGCCAATGTGCCAGGACACAGGCACGCCGGCTTTTTATATCAAGTTTGGAAAAGATGGTTTTGATTTAAAAGTTATTAAGGCGATACAGGAGGCGACTGACGAAGCCACGAAACAAGTGCCGCTCAGGCATAATGCGGTCCGTGTGTCTGACAATAAAAATATGGGAACAAATATTCCGGAAATTCATATTGATTTTTGGGATAAGCCGACTACAGAAATTAATTTATTGCTGAAAGGCGGAGGCTCGGAGAATGTGTCACAGGTTCATAAATTGACTGGTTCAGAAAGAAATGAAGAAGGGATCTTAAGGGCGGCCTTAAAAACGGTATTTGAAGCGCAAGGCAAGGGCTGTTCGCCAGGCATTCTCGGAATTGCCGTGGCTGGTACGCAAGTAAAAGCTTGTGAGGAAGCGAAAAAGCAATTACTAAGAAAAGTCAGAGAAAAATCAACAAGTTTGGAAACTAAAATAAAAAATCAGGTAAATAAATTAGGCATTGGCCCGCTTGGCTTGGGTGGCAAAACAACCATACTAGATGTTTTTATTAAAGACCTAGATGAAAGCTATCGCCATCCGGCCAGTTATTTTGTGGCTATCAGCTATATGTGCTATGCGGACAGGCGGGGAAAGCTGATCATTAGGAACACGAAAGCACGAATAGAACGAAAATCTCGAAATTTTAATTATCCAAAATTTACTCAAGACTTTAAACGATATAATAGAGTTCTTGCGCCGATTGATAAGAATTATCAATTAAAAGTCGGTGATCGGGTGCTATTAACAGGAGAAATTACCACGGCCAGGGACAGGGCACATAAATATTTATTGGAGACAAATAAAAAATTAGATATCAGTAATGTTATTTATCATTGCGGGATACTGGCTGACTGCAATCAATGCATTGCCGCGGCCGGGCCGACTACTTCCGCGCGCATGGATGAATATCAAAATCAGATTATTAAAAAATATGATATTAAGGCAATTATCGGCAAAGGCGGAATGAATAAATTGGAAAAAGGGGCCATATATTTTGAAGGTTTTGGCGGCGTCGGAGCTATGCCGGCTAAATTGATGAGGATAAATAAGGGATATAAAAAAGATTTTGGCATGCCAGAAGCGATCTGGAATATTGAAGTAAAGGAGCCGGGCATTCCTCTGCTCGTTACAATGGATGCGAAAGGCGAAAGCTTGTATGACAAGGTAGAAAAAAAATCAGAGAAAATATATGACAAATTAATGAAAGAACATAGCAAATGAAGGAAGTAATTAAAAAACAAGTTGATAAAGCAATTGAAAGATATCAAAAAGACAATGTCTGGTTAGGCTTTGCCTTGCCGGAATATCAGATAGAATATCCGGATCAGGAAAAATTCGGCGATTATTCCTGTAATGTCGCTATGGTTATTGCCAGCAAATTAAGGAAGAATCCGCGTGAAGTAGCGGAAAAGATAAAAGAATATTTAGAGTGGACCAGTTTTGAAAAAGTGGAAATAGCCGGGCCGGGTTTTTTAAATATTTTTTTAAGACAATCGGTTTACAATAAAGAGCTTAAGAAAATAAATGAAGAAAAGCAAAATTACGGCAAACAAAATTTTGGTGAAGACAAAAAGATCCAAATAGAGTTCATTTCCGCGAATCCGACCGGACCTCTTCATATGGGAAATGGCCGGGGCGGTTTTACCGGAGATGTGCTGGCGAATGTTTTAAGGAAAGTCGGCTACAAGCCATATAAAGAATATTACATCAATGACAGCGGCAAACAGATTGATTTACTGGGTGAATCTGTGGTCAGGAGATATTTGCAGCAAGAAGGCATGAATGTGGATTATCCTGAAGAATTATATCAAGGCGATTATATTATAGAATTAGCAAAAAAAGTTGATTTAAAGAATGTAAAACTGACTGACCAAAAAGCCTTGGTCCGCACGAAAAAGAGAGTCACAGAGTGGGCCTTGGAAGAAATGATAGTAAATGTCCGTGAAGTTCTGGAAATAAAGTGCGGCATTAAATTCAACCAATGGTTCCGAGAATCACAGCTCTATGAAAATGATAATAAAGAAAAGATGTTGGCATTTTTAAAAGAGAAAGATTTGGTTTATCTGAAAGAAGGCGCGATCTGGTTTAAAAGCACGAAATTTGGCGATGATAAGGACAGGGTAGTGATCAAACAAGATGGCAAGCCGACTTATTTTTTCTCTGATATTCTTTATGCTGATAATCGTTTTAATAAAAGAAAATATGAAAAGGTAATTATGATCCTGGGAGCAGACCATCATGGCGATGTGGCCCGGTTGCAGGCTGCTTCGGAAATTCTTGATCATAAAGGCCAGCTGGAAGTCATTATTTACCAGAATGTGCGATTAGTGTTCAAGGGCAAAGAGCTGAAAATGTCCAAACGCAAAGGCGTGTTCGTGACTTTGGATGAATTAGTTGATGAAGTCGGCATTGATGCCGTGCGGTTTTTCTTTTTAATGAATTCGCTGGATAAGCACATGGATTTTGATATGGCTTTAGCAAAACAAAAATCAGAAAAGAATCCAGTTTATTATGTGCAATATGCGCATGCCCGCATAAGCAGTATTCTTGAAAAGACAAAGAAAACAGAAATGCCGAGCCGCTTAGAATTTACAAGCGAACATGAAAAGGCTTTGATAAAAGAATTAGTGAAAATGCCGGATATTTTAGAAGAAGCCGCCCGAAACAGGGAAGTGCATAAGTTGCCGTTTTACGCGATTGGGATTGCCAGGAAGTTCCATAATTTTTATAACCATTGCCGCGTGATTGATAATGGTGAAGTAAATGCCTCACGTTTATTTTTAATAAAAGCCACCAAGCAAACTTTAGCTAATGTATTAACTTTAATGGGCGTTAGTGCGCCCAATAAAATGTAATGCGAATAGGAATTGATTGCCGCACAATATTATCACCCAACTTGGGTGAAAAAGCCGGGGTGGGCCATTATACTTATTATTTGGTTAAAAATCTGATTGCCATTGATAAAAGCAATGAGTATGTTTTGTTTTTTGACCACCGGGCGCCGGATACAAAAGAATTTGAAAAGAAAAATGTAAAAATTATTAAGTTTCCTTTTTCCCAATATAAAAAATACATGCCATATGGATATTCGCATTTAATTATTTCGGCTGTTATTAATCGAGAAAAAATTGATTTATTCCATGGTCCGGCTAATACTGTGTCCATGAATGTAAAAGCGCCTTGCGTTATTACAATTCATGATTTGGCAATTTATAATCATCCTTCCTGGTTTCCTTCTAAACAAGGATTTTCTACAAAGTATGTTGTACCTAAGTCAGTCGAAAAAGCAGATAAGATTATTGCTGTTTCTGAATCAACAAAAAATAATATTATCAAGTTGTTTAAAACAGATACAGAAAAAATTGATGTGATTTATGAGGGTTTTGAAAAAGTCCCTCGACAAGCTCGGGATAAAATCGAAAAAATTAAAAAGAAATTTGATACCGGAGATAATTTTGTGTTTTATGTCGGGACAATTGAACCGAGAAAAAATTTGGATAATTTAGTGAAAGCTTTTGACCGGCTCATGATGACCAAGTATAAGAAGTACCAGGATTTTAAGCTGATCATTGCCGGGGGGAAAGGGTGGAAGTTTGATGATTTTTTCAGTGCTGTAAAAAAATCTAAATGCGGACGTGTTCGCTATATTGATTATGTTACTCATGATGAAAAAATAGCCCTAATGTCGTCGGCCACCGCGTTTGTTTTTCCTTCTTTGTGGGAAGGTTTTGGCTTGCCTGTGCTTGAAGCCATGAATCTGGATACCCCTGTGATAACATCTGATGTTTCATCTTTGCCGGAAGTGGCCGGGGACGCGGCTTTACTGGTGAATCCAAAAAGTGTAAAATCAATGGAGAAGGGTTTGGACCAGGTTTTAGGTTCTCTTACAAAAAGGGAGACCATGATCAAAAAGGGAGGGGAACAGGCCAAGAAGTTTTCCTGGAATAAAGCCGCCCGTGAGACCCTAAAGACATATAAAAAAATTAAAATATAAATTATTATGAACCAACAAGGAAAAACATTAATAATCGTACTTATTGTCGTCCTGGTGCTCGTGATATTGGGCGGCGTGGGCTATTATGCTTATTATGCCGGATATTTGGACGGCTTACTGGGAAGGACAGAGCCGGAACCAGTCGTAGTTGAACAAGTGTCCGTAACAGATGAAATAGTTGTACCACTGAATACAAATGCCAATGCCAATGCCAATGCAAACGGCAATACGAATGAAAACATGAATGCCAATGCTAACACAAATGCACCGCTGAACACGAATCAGCCAGCTGCCGGCGTGGTTGAACTGACGGCTGTTACTTATAATGACTGTTTCTTTTTAGCAGAATCATCGGCTACTTGTGGCACGAAGACTATTTTCTTTGTCAGAGAGCTGGGCACAGAGCAATTAGTAGATACGGATAAAGACGGCATTCCTGATATTTTAGAGGAACTTTTTGGCACGAAAGTGAATGCGGTCGATTCTGACAACGACACTTACGGCGACATGGAAGAGATCTTGAACGGATTTAATCCGGCTGGCACGGGAGAGATCGTGTTTGAGGCCAAGGACGGAAAGCAATGGGTGGAAATGTTTAAGGATAAGATCGAATCAGTAGGAATTATTTTACCGTAATAGTGGAACAGATCCTGAATATTAAAGTTATTACCAATGCCCCCAGATCCGAAATAGTCGGAGAATCTGGGGGCTTTTTAAAGATAAAATTGAATGCTGTGCGGGAAAAAGGGAAAGCTAATGAAGAATTGATAAAAGTGCTTTCTGAGGAGTATAATGTGCCAAAATCGAATATTACTATAAAGAGGGGTAAAAATAGCCGAAAAAAGCAGGTAGCCTTGACAAAATAAGGCCAATTTGTTATTGTGTGCTGTCTAGTTGACCTGTATATATGGCTGTTTTTTTTGTTTACCGCTAGCACCATTTCAATATATCAGGAGGTTACCATGTTCGAAGTTATGCTGGGAATTGCGACTTGGATGTCGACGGGCGTGGATGACCTTCTGGTGATCCTTACGCTCTTGTCGATCTGCCAGCCCCGTTCGCGTGCTGCGATCGTGGCCGGCACACTTGTTGGGACCATGCTGATGTTCGGTCTGTCCACGTTGATCGCCCACCTGGTGGGACCGATCTTCGGGGAGAGCACCAATGCGGTTGGTCTCGTCCCGATCGTGGTCGGCGTCATGGTTCTTCGGAACCTGCCGTCACCCGACGATGAGAGCCGGAAGACGAACGGACCGGTCAAGATGTTCCTCATGTCCCTGGGGTTCTACCTCATGAACATGACGGACGATGTCTCGGTCAATACGTCTCTGCTTATCCACATGACGGGTTCCACGAAGAGCATTCTGCTTCTCGGAGTGGGGAACATCATCGGTGCAAGCCTGGCTCTGGCCGGCATGCACTGGTTCACCATCCTGCTTCGCAAGCATTTGCGGGTCGTGGCCATTTTCGGCGCCACGGCCATCATCTGCTTCGGAGTCGTGATCCTTCTTGGTGGAGGAGCGTGCATGGCTGATGTCATGCATTCCGCGGGCTAGCGCACTGTTCTCCGGTGCTCAGGTTCTAACCCTGACCCGGAGAGCAGCTACCCCTTTTAAGTGCAATAATTGATAAATATTATGGGAAAATTCAAAGAACTCTATCGCGCCACAAAAGAAAAATACAAAGATAATCCAGTCAAATTCTTCTGGTATCTTTTGATTGGAATTGTAGGATTTATTTTATCGCCTTTAACATGGTGGAATGACGTATTTGTTAATTTTCCGTTAGCTTTTGCTTTTGGATATTTAGCAACAATGATCTTGAAGAATTTCATGGATATCAGTTTAATAACTTTTTTCTGGACCATTGCGATTGGATATTGGATTTCTAATTTTCTTGGATTTTATCTCATGCATATTAGTATTGTTAAAACGACGGATAAAAAGCCGAGCATTGCTAATCAGGTATTAATTAGCGTTTTATATACAGTCGTAATTTATTTACTGGTAGAGTCTACTTTTTTTGAAGATACTATTTATAAATACGATTTATTGCCACCCTGGGTTTCATAATATTTATTTTTTCAAATATAAAATCCCCTTATTATAGGGGATTTTTTTATTGAAGAAATTAAAAGATGGGGGGGTGGTCTCTGCATAGAACGGGTAAACTATGCAGAGACCGGGTAGGCAGGTCTTGACTAGGAGAGGGAGTCCGGGTCGATCATCACGCAGGCGCGGCCAGCCTTTTTGGCCTCATAGAGCGCGTCATCCGCCCGCTTGAGAACGCCGTAGTGGTGGTCGACCAGATCCGGAGAGAGCAGGGCCACGCCGGCTGAGAAGCTGACGCGGAAGTCTTGTCCGGTCTCTGAGAAGGTGATGCGCGACCATTCGGCCAGCATCTCCTCCAAGCGGTTCTTCGCGCCTCGAGGTGTGGCTTCCTCCATTATGAGAAGGAATTCTTCACCGCCGAATCGGCCGACGAAGTCCTCCCGTCGGAAACGGAGTTCGTTCTCGTCCTGGCCTCCATTCTTGAGGCGGAGGAAGCGGCCAAAGCACCTGAGGACCTCGTCCCCGACCGGATGCCCGTATGTGTCGTTGATCGACTTGAAGTGGTCGAGGTCGAGGAGGCAGACGCAGACCCGGCGATCGCGTTTGCGGCGCATGCGCGCGATTTCGGTCTCGACCTTGGAGCGGCAGACGCCCGCGTCCAGGAGCCCGGTCAGCTTGTCGATCTTGGCCAACATGTTGGCGTCGATCAGCTTGCCCATGGCCAGGGCCACGGGCAGGAACAGGTTGACCAGCTCGAAGAAGCTGCGCTTGTCGCCGGTGTCGTCGATAGCGAGCAGGCGACGGATCTTGTCTTCCCGGCACTTGATCTCGAAGAAAGCGTCGAAGCCCAGCCCCGGGGTGGCGCGGTCGTAGAAATCCCGCGGCGTGGAGAGCAGGGCGATCGTCCGCCGGTCGAACTCCTCTTCCGGGGTGTCTTCCGGGTACTTGACCCGGTGGGTCCAGCCCTTGTCCGGATCGAGCTCCAGGATAGCGAGCCGGTCCGCGCCGGTGTCCCGGTTGATGCGCCGGGCCACCATGGCGAAGAATTCGTTCCCCTCGCCCTCGATGGCTAGCGATAGCAGTTCGAAAAGGAAAGTGTAGAACTCGATGATCTTCTTGTCCATGTCAATGTGCTCCCTTTAAAAACCCGTTTTGCGGGATGGTTGGTGGGGTTGCCAAGACTGCCTAGCGCTTCTAAAAATCCGGAGATCTTGAGAAGCAATTTCAATCTTGAAAAGGATTGGGTGACTAGACAGAGTACGGGCGGACTCTGTCTAGTCGGAGAAGTTTGAACCAAGGATGATGCCCGTGGGGGTGAAGAATGCCGTGGAGGGCCGGTCTTCGGTGATGGCCAGATCGAGCGCCTGCCTGACCTGGTCGACGATGATGTCAGCGGCCAGCTTGAAGGGCTCGTGCTTGCCTTCGTCCACGAACCGGGCGACCATGATGTAGTCCATGACGGCCAGGCCGAGGTTGAAATCAAGTTCGAACACGTTGCTCGAGCTGAGCTCGAAGCGACGCGGCCCAGAGAGTGTGCCCCGGACTCTGTTGGCCCAGATCTGGGCGTAGTCCAGGTCAACTCCTTCCAGCATGACCACAAGCGACTTCCTGCCGAAGCGGGCGACCAGACCGCTGGGCTCGTCACGACCGCAGGGCTCGTCCAGACCGCCGGGCTCGGCCAGATGGGCCGTGAAATGCCGGGCCAGTGAGAGCATGATCGAGTTGACCACTTCGTTCTCGCGGATCCGATTCGCCTGATGGATGTGCGCCAGGACGACGCAGACCGGCTCGGTATTGCGGTAGACGAGGTGAGCCTGCCGTTCCAGAATCTGCCTGAACGCCTCTCGGTTGGGCAAGTCAGTGAGAGGATCCTGCCGGGCCGTTTCCTGCAGCAACAGGGCCTCACCAAGCATGTCAGCCATCAGCTGAAGTGACGGCCGGTAGGTCTCGTAGTTGCGGGCGGCAGTGACGTCGTCCACGGCCAGGAGCCGTTTCTGTCCGTCACCGTTGCGAATGGCCACCCAGCAATCCCAGCCCACCCCCTCTTCAGGAGTGGACACGAATCCCCGGTCGAAAGCCTCCGCAGGCACGTTCGGGACGATCTCGCCGTTCCGAGGAACAGGCACTTCGTCCAAGTCAGAGCTGAAGGAGAGCCGGGTCCCGGAATGGGACACGACCTTCCATTGGCCCGCGAAATCCTGCACGACCACGATCCGGTGGGCGTTCAGGTGCTGATGGATGCGCTTGAGAAGCACGTCGATCAGCTCGGAAGGGTGCCGGTCAGGGCCATTGACGACCTTCATGATCGCCGCCCCGAGATCCCAGGCCACTTGCGTGGCATCCGGCTCCGGGATCATTCTGATATCATCCGTCATTATAGATACCTCCTTTTCTTATGCGGATGTTTGCGGTTCAAACCTATTTTGCCATTACAGAAACATTCGATTCTGCAATAGCCATTTTAAGCTTGAATTAATTAAAATACGCCCAATTTAGGACGCCACATAATAGCATATCTTATATATTTTGTCAAGATATTAAAATTATCTAAAAAATCCCATATTTAAGGGATTTGGGTTGGTCCTGGTATAGCATTGGTTATCTACTATACCAGGACCGAGGAGGAATCCTGATCGCTCACTCGGAGCGGGTGGGCTGAGAGAGAGGATCGACCTCGACTTTATCGTGAGTCTTGAACGCACGCTCTAAGGCCGCCTGAGCGCGCCCCAAGGAAGGATCAATGACCAGTTCTGGCGTCATCAGGGCGATGCCGACCGAACAGGTGGCGATAATCTCCTGGGTGGCGGCCAGTTTCTTGCGGATGGCGTCGAGCCGGCCAGAGGCGTCAGTGAGGAGTTCGATCTGGATGACCAGGAAACGATCCTCACCGATCCGGCCGACAAAGGCAGTCTCCGGTAGTTGGGAACGAAGCAGGTGCCCGAGGTAGCGCATGGCCTTGCCCGAGGAATCGACCTCATACTCGCCGTACTTGTCCAGAGCCACGAGCGCGATCACAGCCTGATGCGGCTCGTGGTGGATGACGCGGAGGAGCTCTTCGTCGAGCCGGGCTTCGCAGGCCAGTTGGTTGGGCAGACCAGTGACGATGTCCTTGGTCATGAGCTTCCTGACCCTGATCAGAGTACCGAGGGTATCGGCAATGGACTGGAAGACGTTCTTGAAGGCCGTGAAGTCTCGTTCCGCATCAGTATCATCGACGGCGAGAACAGTTCGGTTGGGCAGGCCGCTATTGATTGGGAAGATGGCGTCCCAACCAATGTCAGCAGTGGGGCGGGACCACCAGGAGTCGAGCGGACTCATGGTGACCTTGCCATCGAGCGAGATCTCCTCGCCCAGCTCCGGGGCGTGGTTGCCGAAGGCATAGACCACGCGCCAGTTCCGGCCGGCCCGTTCGAGCAGGGCGATCCGGTCGGCGCCGGTGTCTGACGCGGCCATGGTCATGAAATACTTGAAGAACAGCTGACCCTCTCCCATGAGCATGAGCTGGGCTGCTCCCAGCATGGTCATGTACTTGTCCTTCAGCTTCCGCAATCTGAGTTCATCTGTCATCTCTACGTCTCCTTCCTCTGGGGAGTTGGTTGAATTTTCAAGATTCTATTTGCTTCATCCCCTCCATAAAGCAATAGCACTATTATAAGGATATTCAGGATTTATGCAAGAATTTAGGCCTTGACAAATAGCGAAAAATTGGCATGATGTATGCAAACCAAAAACGAAGAAAGGAGGGAGCTATGTCGTTGTTCCTGGTTGCGCTCATTCTTATTGTGCTTAGCTTCCTCCTGGAAGCAATCGGTTTCTTCCTCTTGAAGAAGTGGCCGAGATTTCGGTGGTTTGTCATGGGGCTGGGTACACTGGCTTGCCTTGCGGCTATCGTTTTCTTCATCATCGAGATCGCGGCAACATCAATGGCCAAATATCAGCAGACTGCTCTGCTCGGAATTGTATTTGCCTTGTTGTTAGGCGGGTTGATTCCATACCTTTGTTGGCAGTATGAAAAACATGAAAAAGAAAAGGGGGTGTGACATGGCCTTATTGATTGCGTCTGTTCTGTTGGTGCTCGGAATTCCGTTCGGCCTTTTGGCTGTCATCGCAGACCGGAAGGTAGTGCGGAAGGCCTGTGGCTGGATCGCGCTGGGCATCGGGGCCATCATGATCATCGTGATGGCCATTGAGCCGACAACATGGCATCCGGACGAATGGATCAACGCTCCGTCCGGCTTCGGGGGTTCTGTACCCTACAACCTCGTCGTGATTTTCGCGAGTGTCATGTACTTCATTCCGATCATCGTCAACCGGTTCGTACAGCGAAGTTCGTGTTCAAGTGGGAAGGCAAACGCTTCATGGGCATCGTGCCCGGACCTTGAGAGGAGGTGACTGATGTTTGTAGTTGATCTTGATCTGTTTCTCTTGATCGTGAGCCTTGTTCCGTTGTTCGTGGGACTGTTCATGGATCCCAAGACGAAATACAGCTACGGCATGGTCTTGGCCAGCGTAGTTCCGGCCGCATTTGGCCCCCTGTCCGGGTTGATGGAGGTTGTCAAGACGGCCTCCTCTGACGGATGGGGACCAGACATGACTCGGATGACAATCGTAGGCATCCTCGGCCTGATTGTTATCATTGCATCGATTGTTGTGGCCCACACAAGGCCACAATTCAAGTTCTTAACGAGAGGAAAGGAGGAGTGATGGGCAAAGACCCATCGGAAACGGAACGGATGAATTGTCGCACTTGTTGAGACTTCCGCTCCGTTCTGTTCCCTTGGAGATCAACATCCGGTTGATTTTCAGAGGAGCAAGTAAGTAAAGAGACAAGAGGAGGTCGTATGTACTTGTTTTTTGGTATTGGCATAGTCTTGAGCGGCGTCCTTTTTGTGGCTGGGAACCACACGGCTCCGGGCAAATGGAGGGCTTTTTTCCACCACTCCGGCAGCATGCTGGCTGGCGGGGTAATCGTCCCTGGTGCGATTCTGGCGCTGGCTGGAGTGGCAGATGGCCCGTTGGTCTATGCGGGTCGCAGTGGCGTCGTTCTGCTCGCTGTATTCGTCGGTTTTTTGCCGGCTCTTTTCAGAAAGGAGGTTTAAACAGGGACTTCAGGTCCTGAAGAACAGGAGGAAACGGAACGGATGAATTCTTGCACTTGTTGAGACTTCCGCTCCGTTCTGTTCCATTGCATAATATTAAATATTATCCAGCGGAGCAGACCCTTGCAAAAAATAGAATTTTTGCTTATAATATCTTAGTAAATTTTAAACACATTTAACCTTGGCAATCACCAAGGAAGTGGCCTGAAGAAAATCCCAAGGATGCGGGAGAAGTAGACCAGGACGGCCCGGTAGCCGTAATAACCGAAAATGAAGTGATAAATCGAGGTGGTACCGCTTCGGCTCGCTGCGCTCTCTCAGCGCAAGCTTCCGAAGCCCTCTATATAGATCACTTTTTTATTTTAAAAAAAAATGCGCCCAGGAAGAATTATTTTAATCATTACTGTCAGCCTCTTATTTTTAGCCGGAGCAGTGGCCTTGGTTCTTTTTGTGCGGGCAGATTGGCGTGAGCAAGCCCTGAGTTTCATTGGAGTAATTGATGAGTCGACCGAGCAACAAGAAGAGGATAAGAAAGATACAGTGATTGAGTTTATTAGTGCTGATTCAAGCGATTTAACGGAAGAAGAGAAAGTCAAACAACAAGAATTAAAACCGGAAGACTATAATGAGTGTTTCTTTTTATCGGAAACGGCCGCCGTGTGCGAATATAAGACTTATACCTTTCTTAAGGAATATGATGCTGATCAGGATGCTTTGAATGTTGCCTATGAAAAAATGCTGGGAACTGATCCGAATAATCGCGATACGGACGGGGACGGCACGCCGGACGGCCTGGAAATGGCGCAAAGGACCAGTCCGACTGATCCGAATAATACGCAGGTCTGGGGCTTTGCTGAACTGCCCAAAGAATACCAGCAGTCTGACCATGATTATGACGGCTTAAGGGATGAATGGGAGGAACTGTTCGGCCTGGATAAAGGCAATGCCGATACGGACGGAGACGGCTATCTGGACGGCGAGGAAATTATCCTGGGATTCAATCCAAACGGAGAAGGGGGAGAGGTTTATGATGCGAAGACGACTTTGGAATGGGTGCAAGATCATCAGGCTGTTCTGGAAACAACTACTGTGCTTTGGAAGCTGCCCTAAGAAATATTCAATAGCCCGAGTCTCCCGACGAGGGCGCGCATACCACAAATAATCAATAAGAATATATATGCCAAAGAAAAACAAGTACGTACAAAAAGAAGAAGAAATATTAAAGTTCTGGCAAGAGAACAAGATTTTTGAAAAATCGGTTGATAAAAAAGCCCCGAATGGAGATTATGTTTTTTATGACGGACCTCCTTTTGCAACAGGTACTCCTCATTATGGTCATATTGTAGCCAGTTTAATGAAAGACACTGTGCCCAGATTCTGGACCATGAATGGTTATCGCGTAGAAAGAAAATGGGGTTGGGATTGTCACGGCCTGCCCATTGAAAATATTGTGGAACAAGAGCTGGATATTCACAGTAAAAAGGATATAGAAGAAAAAATAGGCATTGATAAATTTAACCAGTCCTGCCATTCCAAGGTGCTCATGTACGCAGACGAATGGAAGAAATTTATTCCGCGCATGGGCCGCTGGGTAGATATGGAAAGAGCTTATCTGACTATGGAACCGAATTATATGGAATCTATCTGGTGGGTCTTTAAACAGCTTTGGGACAAAGACTTGATTTATGAATCATATAAATCCATGCATATTTGTCCACGCTGTGAAACGACTCTTTCTCAATCTGAAGTGACACAAGGATATAAAAATATTAAAGACCTGTCTGTCGTGGTGACTTTGCCATTAATTGATGAAAAAGATACAGCCATTTTGGCATGGACGACCACGCCTTGGACCCTGCCCGGCAATGTGGCCCTGGCAGTCGGAGATGATATTGAATACGTGAAAGTTAAAATCAAGGAATATTCTTCTAATAAAGACATGAACGGAAAAAAGTTAATTCTGGCAAAGTCTGTAGTAGATAAGGTTTTAGATGGCATTGAATATGATGTAGTTGAGGAGATGAAAGGGAAAGATTTAGTAGGAAAGGCGTACGAGCCATTATTTGATTATTTTGCCACTGATGAAAATAAAGAAAAAGGCTGGCATGTTTATGCAGCTGATTTTGTGGATACAGAAGAAGGCACAGGCGTGGTGCATATTGCGCCAGCTTTTGGTACTGATGATATGAACCTGGGCAAGGAAAATGATCTGCCTTGGGTACAGCACGTAGATATGTCTGGCCGTTTTACAGAAGAAGTAAAAGATTTGGCAGGCAGACAAGTAAAGCCAAAAGAAGACCCCCAAGAAACTGACATAGAAATTATAAAATTACTGGCTAAATCGGGTCGCCTGTTTGGCAAAGAAAAATACGAACATAGTTATCCGCATTGCTGGCGGTGTGATTCTCCACTTCTGAACTATGCGACTTCTAGCTGGTTTGTGGCCGTCACTAAAAAGAAAGACGAGATGCTGAAGTTGGCTGGGGAAATAAATTGGGTGCCCGAACATATTAAAGAAGGCCGATTTGGAAAATGGCTGGAAGGCGCGCAAGACTGGTCGATTTCCAGGCAACGATTCTGGGGTTCGGTCTTGCCGATCTGGAAATGCGATGAATGTGAGGAGCTAAAAGTGTTTGGATCACGGGAGGAATTAGAAAAAGCTAGCGGAGAAAAAGTAGACGATCTGCATAAGCATATTATGGATAAGATTGAATTTGGCTGTGATAATTGTAAAGGCACGATGAAAAGAATTCCTGACGTATTAGATTGTTGGTTTGAATCTGGGGCTATGCCATATGCCCAAATGCATTATCCGTTTGAAAACAAGAAAAAGTTTGAAGAAAATTTCCCGGCTGAATTTATTGCGGAAGGCGTGGATCAGACTCGAGCCTGGTTTTATTATTTATTAGTTCTCTCTACCGGGATCATGGACAGTATTTGCTTTAAAAACGTGATTGCTAACGGCATTGTCTTGGCGGAAGACGGCCAAAAAATGTCTAAAAAGCTTAAAAATTATCCTAATCCAACGGAAGTAATAGATAAATACGGGGCAGATGCCATGCGCTATTATTTACTGACCTCACCTGTCATGAAAGCGGAGACTTTAATGTTCTCGGAAAAGGGAGTCGATGAGGTTTTTAAAAAATTGATCATGATTTTGGGCAATATCATGTCTTTTTATATTATGTTTGCTGACGATAAGATTAAGGCTGATACAAAAAGCAATAATATTTTAGATAAATGGATTTTATCTAAGCTTGAACAGCTGACTAAAGATGTGACTGATAATATGCGAGCTTATGATTTAGTTTTAGCGGCCAGACCAATTATAGATTTTGTTGATGAATTATCAACTTGGTATATTCGTCGGTCCAGAGCCAGGTTTAAAGGAGATGATGCCAATGATAAAAAAGCAGCTCTAGCTACTCTTAAGCATGTCTTGTCTAAGCTAGCTTTATTAATGGCTCCTTTTACACCTTTTACAGCAGAGGAAAATTATAAAGAACTAGGCGGGATTGCAGAGTCAGTTCATTTAGAGGAATGGCCAGAGTCGGATGAGAAAATGATCAATCCGGAATTAATGGAGAAGATGAGCCAAATCCGGGAGTATGTAGAAAAAGGTCTGGCTTTAAGAGAGGAAGCTGGTATTCGCGTGCGTCAGCCTTTGGCTAAGCTCGTAATTGAAGGTAAAGAGCTGGAAGATGATCTGGCTGATCTGATTAAAGATGAAGTTAATATAAAAGAAGTAGAGTTTGGAAAGAAATATGAATTGGACATTGAATTGACTGAAGAGCTAAAAGAAGAAGGCTTGGTCAGAGAGATTATTAGAGGCACTAATTCTCTGCGCAAGAAAAAAGGCCTGACTATTCATGATGAAGTTGAAGTTGAATATGAAACAGAAAGTGGCCTAGGCAAAGTGATTGAAAATAATAAAGAAGAATTAATGAAGAATACTGTGAGTAAAGATTGGAAAGCCGGAGTTGGTGAAGATGAGGTAAAGATTGATGATGTAATGCTAAAATTGTCCTTAAAAAAATAATGGCTCAATCCATCAAAACAATTGGAATAATTTTACGGAGCCGGGACGCTAAAGATGCGAATCGGCTATATACGATTTACACAAAAGATTATGGTAAAGTAAGATGCCAGGCCCAGGCTGCTAAAAAATCTACTTCAAAGTTGGCGGGACATCTGGAACCTTTTTGTTTAACTGAGGTTTTTATAGCTAAAGGCAAAGGCTTTGATCGGCTGGCTGGAGCAGCCCAAGTAGAATGTTTTTATAATCTGAAAAAAGATTATGAAAAAATTAATTTAGCCTCTTATTTGTGTGAAATTTATGATCAGCTAATCAAAGAAGGGGAGGCAGACCCGGAGTTATTTGAGTTACTTAAGAATAATTTGGTATTGATGAATGGCGATAGCGTGAACGAACTTATGATAAAAGCATCTGTTTTAAAATTACTGAGCAAATTAGGATATACGCCTGACCTTAGGCAACGAACAGATATTAATAAGGTGCTAAGATTTTTAGTCGGGGCTGATCTAAAAGAGATTAGAAAATTACGGCTGACAGACGAGCAATGGCAGGAGATTAATAAAGCAATAGTAAATATGTTAAGAGCGCAATTAGATTGGGATTTGCAATCGGAGCGTTTTATTGTATAATATATTTATGCCAAATGATAAAAAAACCAGAAAAGGCATAGAAGTCAAAAGACCGTCATATGCAATGGATACGAAAGAAGGGGAAAAGATCGAACATGGACTGCGCGGGATATATCAGAACGAGAAAGGCCAGAAGGTAGACATGACCAAGCTGGACAAAAAGGGACAAAAGAAAAAGGGCTTTTATATCTGGGCTTCAATTGGAATATTAGTTATTCTCGCTATTGCAGCTATTAGCGGATATTTTTTATTTGGCGAGCAGCTTTCAAAAAAAGATGGTTCTAAAGCGGAGATTGAGATTGTGTTACCAGAAAAAGTAGCTTCGGGAGAAATAATCGAGGTAGAAATTGTTTATAAAAATAATGAAGCCGTTGATATAGCAAACAGCACTCTTTCTGTTCAGTATCCGGAAGGCTTTTATTTTCAGGAATCAGACCTAACTCCGAAAGAGGGCACTGATAATGCCTGGACAATAAATGACATTCCGGCCGGTGGCCAGGACTCTGTAAAAATTAAAGGGCAGATCGTGGGTGAGACCGGAGCAACCAAACCATTTTCCGCGATTTATATTTATTCTCCGGAAAATTTTGATTCTGAATTTCAGGCATCAGCCAATGCCTCAACTGTAATCACCTCATCTGTGATTGATATTGAAATAGATGTGCCGCAACAGGTCCGTAATGGAGAAACATTTGCTTATAAGGCGGAATTTACCAATACATCTGAATATGTTTTGCCTAATGCCCGGGTAATGATTGAATATCCTGACGCTTTTGATTTGCGTTCAACCGATCCGGAAGTATTTTCAAATAACAATAATTGGCGGTTTGATGATCTGGCACCGGGCCAGACGCAAACAATAGAAATAACGGGCGTGCTTGATTCTGAAGCGGGAAAAAGCGAAGAGTTCAAGTTTCAGTTCGGCTTAGTTGAACCAAACGGCGAATTTAATCCGCAAGTGGAAAAAATTAATTTGGTATTAGTTATTAATCCGGAAATATCACTAGAGCTAGAAGCGCCAGAAGTTGCCTCAGCCGGAGAAGATATTGAATATGTGGTAAATGTGAAAAATACTTCAGAAGTAGATATTGAAGATTTGGAAATTGGTCTGGAATTTTCCGGCGGAGCAACTAAACAATCATCAGCGACGCTTGATAAAATAGATAAATTAAAGGCCGGGGATTCAGCTGTGCTTGATTACGAAACAACAATAAAAACAGACCTGCCTGAAGGCACAACCGAGATCACAGCCACGGCCAGTGTTATATCAGCCAAGGTAGCGAATAAAGTGGCTGACCTGGATATTAAAGCTGAAGCTAAGACAACGCTATCAGGAGGGGTTGACTTTGAAGCGTTGGGCCGTTATTACACGCCTGATCTAACAAAGATAGGAGACGGGCCTTTGCCTCCATTAGTGGGCAAGAAAACTACTTATGTCATTATTTGGAAATTTCAGGCATTAGGGTCTGAATTAGAAGATTTAAAGATTTCAGCTACTTTACCAGGTCATGTTAGGTTTGAAGGCGGAGAATCAGCCGGCGTGGCTTATACGACTTCAAATAATAGAGTGACTTATGATACAGGCAGCTTATCACCAGATGACGGCTTACAAAAAATAGAATTTAAAGTCTCAATTACTCCGGCCCAAACCGATTTAAATAAATTATTGATTTTACAGGAAAAAGCCATCTTTGAAGCTAAAGATATAAATTCCGGCCAGACTATTTCAATTGAATCATTAAAAATAACTACAGACCTAACTGAAGATGATGAAGCCAGGGGTAAGGGAGTTGTAGAGGAATAAATTTTTTATTTCTTCGGAGCGAAATTATTGGGATTTATAATTTGAACAAATAGATTCACAGCGGCAAAAGCAACGCCGAGCCATAAAACCCATTCGGCCGCATAAACAGGCCAGCCAAATTTAAGAGAAAAAGCCAATATGACAACTCCGGCAACCTGAACCGGAGTTTTAAATTTACCTACGACATTTGCCCCAGTTTCTTTAATGGAAATTTTTGCAATTTTACTAACTAGCCAGAAAATTGGTAAAGCCAGAACTAAGGCCATCTCAAAAACGATCATAAAGAAAATAATACGCGGGTCAATATTTCCCCAGGCAATAAATAGAAAAATCAAAAAATATACGGCTTTATCCGCCACTGGGTCAGCTAATTTGCCGAAGTTAGATATTTGTTTACGAGAACGGGCCAGGGCGCCGTCGACCATATCTGTGAAATAAGCAAACAAGGCCAGAAGAACGGCCCAGATATAATAATTTTCAATTAATAACCAGATTAAAGGAAGTATCAGGACGAGCCTAAATGCAGTAACATAATTTGGCTTCACCCATTTAGGAAGCCAACCTGTTAGCATTAATACGATTTTGTCGCGCTCTTTCCAAAAATTCATACCTTGCTATAATACCACTAATGATAAGAGATTTAAAGGTTAAAACCAGAAAAGGGGACATAATCACCCCGTTTTTTATGCCCATTGCCACAAAGGGGGCAGTGAAAAATCTGACTTGCGAAGAAGTCGGGGCTCTTGGGGCGCAAATAATATTATCAAACACTTATCATCTGCATTTAAGGCCAGGCGAGGATTTAATTGAGAAAGCGGGAGACTTACACGAATTCATGAAATGGGATGGCCCGATCCTGACAGACTCAGGCGGTTATCAAGTATTTTCTTTAGCAAAGATCAGAAAGATAAAAGAAGGCGGGGTAGAATTCCAGTCGCCATATGATGGTGGCACAAAACATTTTCTCACGCCGGAAAAGGCGATAGACATTCAATTGAAATTAGGTTCAGATATTATTATGGTCCTGGATGTGTGCGCGCCTTATCCGTGTTCTAAAGGTGAAGCATTAGACGCGCTGGCAACCACAACAGACTGGGCTAAGCGGAGCCGCGATTATTTTGATGAAAAGATGAAAGATGTACCTGAAGAAGAAAGGCCATTATTATTTGGAATTATTCAGGGCTCTGTTTATGATGATTATCGTGCACGGTCCGCTAAAGAGATTTTAGAAATAGGATTTGATGGATATGCGATTGGCGGCCTAGCGGTGGGTGAGCCAGGTAAGGAAATGTTCAAGGTTTTGGATAAGGTTTTGCCCCTGCTTCCAGAAGACAGGCCCAGATATTTAATGGGAGTGGGCAAACCAGAACAGATGCTGGAAGCAGGGAAAAAAGGCATTGATATGTTTGATTGCGTGTTGCCGACCAGGAATGCCCGGCACGGATATTTATTTACTGGATTGGATTTGGAAGAAGACTTGTCTGATGTCAGGTATAAAGTAGTGCGGATTAATAATGAGAAATATAAGGAGGACTTTGGTTCGCTTGATAAAACCTGCCAGTGTCCGACCTGCCAAAAATATACCCGCGCCTATTTAAGGCATTTATATATGTCAGAAGAGCCGCTCTTTATGCGGCTCGCTACAATTCATAATTTATGGTTTTATTTGGATTTGATGAAACGGATGCGGGACGTCTGATTTTAAACCCCCCAATTTATTGGGGGTATTGAAAATTAATTCAATTTATAATAATTGATAACCTTGCCAGCGGGAAATTTTTCGCTATTGAGAAGTTTGCAGATTTTTTTGGCGGTTGATTCCGGAGTTTGCAAAAAGCCGGATGATTTCATGGCCTTGAAGCGATTAACATGAGGAAATACTTCTTTGCGGGGGGAACGAAGATCTTCCTGCATGCCAGTGTCGACTACGCCGGGTGTGACTGCGGCTACCCGGGTGGGAAATTTTTGTTTTTTTTGTTCGTCATTGGCCACGCGCGTGAATTGGTCGATGCCGGCTTTGCAACCGCAGTATGTGGCCGCACCTTGGATGATGGATTTGGCTGCCCCTGAAGAAATATTTAGAATCCGTTTTTTTACGTCTGTGTTGGCAAATTTTTTAATAAACAAATTGGCAAGAAGGATGTAGGCGAGCAGATCAGTGTTGATTTGATAGATCAATTCTTCGTTTTTTAATTTTCCCATAATTCCTAAGGGTATTACTTCGGCCGCATTATTGACCAGGCAAATTTTTTCCGCATTTTTTTTATCAATTTTTTTTGAAATTTCATCCATTAATTCAGGGAATTTATTTACCTCTGACAAATCAAATTTAATCTTTTCTCCTGTGGCAGTTATCTTCCGTTTATCAATAAGGATTAACTTTGCGTTTTTTTCTGTTAATTCCGCGGCAATAGCCTGGCCCAGGCCCCGGGCGGCTCCGGTAATAATGATATATTTCATATTGCTATTTTAACATATTTTACGTAAAATAAAAGCTATGATTGACACTTTATTATTCATGATCTTGTTTTTTGTATTCGCCACAGTCGTATATGCGGGCTGGTCATTCGCGCCCTGGGTGCCGACCTGGAAAAAAGATATTGACCGGGCTGAAAAAATTGTTGATTTGAAAAAAGGGGACGTGTTTTATGACTTGGGCTGCGGAGATGGAAGAGTAGTCTGCCATTTTTCACAGAAATTTGATTGCGTAGGCAAGGGCATAGAGATTGCGATTCCATTATATGTGATAGCCAAGATGAGATCACTTTTTTATAAAAATGCTACAATATACTTCAAGGATCTTTTTCGGGCGAATATAAGCGACGCTGATATGATTTTTATTTTTGCTGCTTCGAGGAAGATGAGTTCAAAATTGATTTGTAAATTTAAAAAAGAATTGAAACCAGGAACACTTGTGATGTCATATGTTTTTCCCCTGGAAGGCATTGAACCGATAAAAGTAGACAAGCCTGACAGAAAAAATGCAATATATTTATATGAATTTGAGTAAATTTACTTATCTAGGATTATTTTTTACAACTTTAGCGACACTCTTTTTCGAGGTCTTGCTGACTCGGATATTCAGCGTGACTTTATGGTATCATTTTTCCTTTTTTGTGATTTCCATCGTGATGTTCGGCATGACCATCGGCGCTTTGATCGTTTTTTTATTCCCAAGAGTATTTTCTGAAGAAAGAGTGGCCAAGCAGATAACCCTGTCGTCCCTTCTATTTTCTCTCTCCATCTTTTTTTCTTTTTTGATCTACACCTTTTTGCCCGGTTATGGCGAGAATCTCAGCGATAAGATTTTTTATTTTTTTTGGACCATCGTCCTGATCAGCCTGCCTTTCATTTTTAGCGGCATAACCGTGACCTTGGCCCTGACCAAATTCCCGAAAAGGACCAGCCAATTATACGCCACTGACCTGATTGGCGCGGCTCTGGGAGGAATCGCCCTGATTTTCTGCCTACGTTTTTTTAATGGCGTGGGGGCGGCCATCATCGTGGCCATATTGGCCGGATTAGGCGCTCTATTCTTTGCCCTGACCCTGAAAAACAAGGGTTATGTAAAATTTATCATCCTGATAATCGTTACTGGGGGAGTGGCCATGGCCGGATACCTTGCCTTATTGGACCGGGGCGTTGAACCGGTCCGGCTGAAATACATCAAGGGCAAGATCGAAAGAGAACCGCTGTGGGAAAAATGGAATTCCTTTTCCCGCATCCGGGTCGTCGGGGAAGAGGGATTCCTGACCAGACCGATTGAGGCCGGCATCAGCACAATCTATCCTTCAGATAGAAAGATCGAACAATTTAAACTCAATATTGACGGTTCGGCCTCGTCCCCGATTTATAAGTTCAACGGCGATTTCAACCGGCTGGATTTCCTGAAGTTCGACCTTACTAACATGGTCCATTATCTCCGTCTGGACGCAGACGTGCTGGTTGTCGGATCAGGCGGAGGCCGGGATGTAATTTCCGCGCTGGCTTTTGGCCAGAAATCAGTCACTGCCCTGGAATTGAATGAGAATGTCCTCAAGGCGGTCAATGAGGAATTTGGTGACTATTCCGGCCATTTGGACCAGTATGAAAATGTGGAGTTCATAAATGCTGAAGCACGGAGCCATATTGCCGGCATTGAAGATAAGTATGACGTCATCCAGATCGCTCTGATCGATACCTGGGCAGCCACGGCGGCCGGGGCTTTTGTCTTATCGGAAAATAATTTATATACGATCGAAGCCTGGGATCTGTTCCTTGACCATCTCAATGAAGACGGCATCTTGACCGTTTCCCGCTGGATGGTGGAGAATAATCCCCATGAGATCTATCGTCTTACCACCCTGGCCACGCAAGCCCTGCTCGATCAGGGCGCTGAAAATCCGGGCAAGCACATCATTCTCCTGAAAAATAAACATCGTTTTGAAAGCAATGGCGCTAAATTAGGCACGATTTTGGTGAGCCGGGAACCGTTTACTGAACAAGATCTGGAAACGGCCAGGCAACGGGCGGAAGAGATGAATTTTGACATCGTGTTCATGCCCGGCCAGTCTACTGATCCCAATTTTGACCGCATAATCAGCCCGGATAATCGTGATTATATTGAAAATTATAAATTTGACATAACGCCGCCGACCGATAATGACCCTTATTTCTTTTATGTCCTGAAATTGAAAAATTTCTTTGACCCGGAAATCTGGAAAGTGGGCAGTGAAGAAGTCAATGTCCGGGCTGTCCAAGTATTAGGAGTGATAACCATCCTGGTTATCGTCCTGACGGCCCTATGCATTATCCTGCCGTTGATCTTAGCTAGGAAGATAGGCAACACAACTAAATTGGACGGCGGGTTATTGGTGTTTTTCGGCGCCATCGGTCTGGGCTTTATCCTGATCGAGATCGCCCTAATGCAAAAAATGACCGTGTTTCTTGGCAATCCTACATACAGCTTGTCCGTGGTCTTGTTTACTTTGCTGATTTCCAGTGGCACAGGCAGTTTTTTTACTAGTAAGATAACCCGGCAGAATTTTAAGAAAAATGTCATCGTCCGGTTCATCCTCCTGCTGATGGTCTTGGCGCTATTCGGCGTTCTGACCAATTTTATCATTGTAAATTTTGAACATTGGGAAGAATCGTTAAAGATACTCGCGGCTGTCATATTGATGTTCCCGATCGGATTTTTACTGGGAATGGCTTTCCCCATGGGCATGAAAATGGCGGCCGTGCAACAACAGGAAAATATGCCCTGGTTCTGGGGCATAAACGGCACTTTTTCCGTGTGCGGATCCGTATTGGCCATCATGATCGCCATCAATTCCAATATTCTGGTCAGTTATGCGGTCGGGATCTTATGCTATATCATCGCCCTGGCCGCGATCATAGTCGTGCAAAATAGAATAAATAAACAAATAAAATAAAAAAAATGGAAGAAGCAAGAGCATTAAAACCAGTTTGGTTTTTTGAATTTAGTTTCAGTTTTTTATGTATTGCCATAGGAATTCTCCTGAAATTTTTAGAGCTTAATCTAAATATGGAGTTCAAGATGAGCAGCCTGGTCATTATTATTATCGCAGCCATAATAGTTGGCCCGGGTGGAGTGGCCTTATATCACATTACAAAAAAATATGACCTTAAAGTTTATGCGATTATGCTTGTCTCCGGCGTAAATATTTGCGGACTGGTCGCTTTGCCTCTTTTGGGCTGGAATTGGTTTTATTTCTTATTTTTCCTGGCAGCCATCATATTGTTTTTCATCATAAGACCAAAACAAAAAGCGGATGTCGAAAAAGCTTAATTTACCTGATCGCTCCCGGGAAAAACGGGATAAAATGTTAGAGCCGGTTGTAAAACGGCTGCCCCATTGGGTGACGCCAAATTTTTTGGCTTATATGAGGTTTCCTCTAGGATTAATAATGTTTTTACTAGTGTATAATCGGGCAGGACATTTTTTATTGATTTGTTTTATAGGTTGGCTGTTGGCTAAATTTATCGACTCTTTAGACGGAACCTTGGCCCGCTACAGAAAAATAGAAACATGGTACGGCAGCATTCTGGATGCTTTTTCTGATCGGTTCGTATTGCTGATGCTGGTTTATGCCGCTTACACGGCTTATCCTCTGGCCTGGAGCCTGAAATGGGCCGCCTGGTTTATCGGATTCATGTTTGTAACAGACTTTATCAGATTTATTGCCCGCAAGACCTTTAAGGAAAATTATACGGTAAATACTTTTTGGCAATATTTAGAAATGGTTTTTCGGGCGGTTTTTGCCGCGGCTTTTTTAGGCCAGTATATCTATTTCTACTAATTTATTAGTTTGTGGTATAATATCGGCATGAGCTTTGTATTGAAAGAGGTCGTTTTTAATGTCTTGTATTTCCCAGTCTGGTGGTACACCAAAGGTACAGCCAGGCTTTTTAATTATATTATTCGGGAGATCACTGATTTTGCCAAAGGCTTGAATATTGGCGTGCTTTTTAAATTCTTGCTGAAACCGATGTATGGCTACAGTGACTTTTGGTCACGCGTGATTAGTTTTCTCGTGCGCATAGTTCAATTCATTGTTTTGTTTATTATCACGATAATCTGGTCGATTATATTATTTATTGTGCTTATTTTATGGTTATTATTGCCAATATTTATTGTTTATAATTTTTTACTGGCCTTAGGACTGCCAATTAATATTTACCAACTCTAATGGAGGAACCGAAAAAAGATATTCGAATGGAATTTTATCCCTGTACCAAATGCAGTGGATTTGGTTTTTCTATTAATCAGCAGGGCAAACATGTGCCGTGTGCCCAATGCCAAGGTGAAGACAGCTTGTATGGCTATATGGATAAGCAAGTAATTTATTTGGCCAAGAAAATATCGCCAAAAACAGCTAAACAAGAAAAAGCGCGGAAAACATTCAAGTCTTTTTATAATATTTTTCTGGTTATCCTTGGAGTGGCGGGAATATTGCTATTAGGATGGCAAGTAATGGAAGTATTGAGTGCGGGCCGGTCGCCGTTTTCGGTTTTTGGCATGGTCAGCTGGAAAATGGCTTTGTTTTGGCTGTCGCTTCTTATAGATATGTACATCTATTTTCGGATCCAGTATGAAGTAGAATCAAGAAAATTTATCACCCAACGAAAAAAAGGCGACAAAGGCCCGCATGTGGGCAAGATTCCTTCCTGGGAAAAGTTTCATGCTTTGCCAAAAAAGGAAAAAATAGATATTTTAGATTTTTTACATCCGGATAGTATGCAAGCCTTGGAAGGCAGTTTAAAAATTGCGGAGACTTTAAATCAAAAAGAAGTGGGGACTTTGCATATTTTAGGCGGTGATATAAATACACCGCAAGTATTCATGTTTTTTCAAAGGTTGAATCTTGATATTAAAAAGGTCCAACAGACATTAGCGCGCATGTTACAAAGCCTGCAACCAGGTTTATTTAAAGAACTAGCTATGAATGAGGGGGCCTTGAAAGCAATTTTGCTTTCATATGAGCAATCTTATCTAGATGACCGCAGGCAAATTACGCCAATAGAAATATTCAAAGCTGTTTTAAGTCTAAACCAAGAAACCAGGGACATGTTTTATGACATGGAAGTGGATGATGAGAAGTTGAAGAATGTGACTAAATGGCTGAATCTGCGCGAGGACATGGCTATGCAATACAAAGATTGGAGCCGGGCCGCGGGCAGCAAGCCGAAATCATTTATGAATCGGGCCATGACAGCCAGGCCAACCCCAGCCTTAGACAGTATTGGCCAAGATTATACGCAAATGGCCAGAGCTAGAGCTTTTTTTCCCTTAATTGGCCGGGAACAAGAAGTTGATCAGGCTTTTAGGATATTAAAAGAAGAAAAAGGCAGCCCTATGCTAGTGGGACCAGCTGGTGTGGGTAAATCTACTATTTTGCAAGGCGTGGCGGAATTAATGACAGCGGAAGACGTGCCTAAGAAATTACAGGATAAAAGATTAGTCGTAATTGATCCAGGTGGTTTGATTGCGGGAGCAGAAGGCATTGGTACTTTAGAGGCCAGATTAACCAAAATTATTGGAGAAGTTGTTATGGCCGGAAATGTGGTTTTGGCGATTGAAGATATACATAAATTATTGGGCACAGGCTCGACTGGAGCGGCGGCTGATTTAGGCGGAATTTTAATGAATTATATTTCTCAGGGCTATATAAACGTGATCGGTACGACCACAACACAGGAGTATCAGCAGTACATTCAAAATGTGGAAACCTTTTTAAGAAGATTTCAAGTAGTAAAAGTAGATGAATTAGATATTGATAGTGCCATTCAGGTTTGTGAAGCCAAGGCTTTTTCTTATGAGGCTAAATATAAAATGTTTGTTACTTATGATGCCATAGACACAGCTGTTAAATTATCAGATCGATATATTCAAGACCGGCATTTACCAGCCAAGGCCCTGGATATTTTGGAAGAGGCTGTAATATTAGCAAGTGAAACTAAAAAAGAAGGGGCGCAAGTGACCAAGGATGATGTCGGTAAAGTACTTTCAGAAAAAACTAATGTAGAAGTTTCAGCTGTAACCGAAGATGAAGCAGCTAAATTGTTGAACCTGGAAAGCGAGATGCACAAGAGAGTGATAGGACAGGACGAAGCTATTAATGCCATTGCTGATGCGCTGCGTCGAGCCAGAGAAGAGCTGCGCGATGTAAACAGGCCAATTGCCAGTTTTTTATTCTTAGGCCCAACTGGCGTGGGTAAGACGGAAACAGCCAAAACTATTGCGGAAGTTTATTTTGGCAATGAAAATAATATGATCCGGGTGGACATGTCGGAATATATGGAAAGGGATGCGGTCAATAAATTGATCGGCCAGCCGGGCCAACCTGGCATTCTCACAGAAAAAGTCAGGCAGATGCCATTTGCTATTGTACTGCTAGACGAATTTGAAAAAGCCCATCCGGATGTATTAAACCTTTTCCTACAAGTGATGGAAGACGGCCGCCTGACAGACGGACAAGGCCGGACAGTTGATTTTACTTCAACTATGATAATCGCCACTTCAAATGCCGGTACGCAAACTATTCAGGAAAAACTGCAGGCGGGTGAGCCTTTAGACCGGGTCAAGATGGAATTAATGGAAGGCGGTTTGTCCCAGATGTTCAGGCCGGAATTATTAAATCGGTTTGATAACGTGGTCTTGTTCACGCCTTTGACTAAGGGAGAATTATTTGAAATTGGCCGCCTGATTATGAACCGGATTGCCGAAAGAATGATTACAAAAGGCATTACTATCCAAGCCACGGACGAGGCCATACAAGAACTGGCCTTAAAAGGATATGATCCTAAATTTGGAGCCAGGCCGCTGAGGAGAGTGATGCAAGATACAGTTGATGCCGCTTTAGCTAAATTATTACTGGGAAAAAAGATTGGGCGCAGGGATGTTGTAATTCTTGATAAGGGTGGTCAGATGAATATTCGACAAGCAGAAAGATTTTAATCCTTCCCTTCGATACGCCCTCCGGGCTACTCAGGGCCTTGCTCACTCAGGATAAAATAATAAATAAATTAAAATAAAAAAATGAAAAACGTTGGAGAAGCATTTTCCTATCAATTCAAAGAACAAGGTTGGGTAGGAACATTTTTACTGGGATCATTATTTGTGATTTTATGCATGTTTGTTGTCACAATTCCATTTTTGATCGGTTATATGATCTGGAATACACGGGCTGTGATGGAAAAGAACAAAGAACTGATGCCGAAATGGAAGAATTTAGGCGCCATGTACATGGAAGGTTTGAAATTTTTTGGTGCATCTCTTGGTTGGGGAGCTCCGATATTGATTGTGATAATTCTGATGATTGTTATGGGAGTATTGCTGGCAGTTTATGCCAATGAAGAAGTGGCCATTATCTTTACTTTGATGATGTTGATTATGAATGGTTTTATCATGATTTATAGTATTATCATTGCTTTTGTGGCCCCGGTTTTGTACATCAAGGTGGCAAGCAAGGAACCTTATAGAAATTTGTATCATTTGGGTGAAATTTGGGCATTTATTAAAAATAATATTGGTAATATCATTATTGTTTTACTTCTGGGCTGGGCCGCCGGTCTAATTGTGAATGTAGGCATGTTGGTCTTCTTTATTGGCCTGTTTCCAGCCGCTTTCTATGTCGGTACGATCATGTCTTACTTGTATGGCGAATTATACCTTGAATCAAAGGGTAAATAAGATTTCGGCCAATACCCCGAATAAATTCAGGGCTTGGCCTTTTTAAGCCCTGAATTTATTCAGGGTTTAAAAAGAAATAAGTTTGCATAAAATTTAAAAAATAGTTATAATATCGGTATAATATTTAAGGAACTCATAAGTTCTATAAACTTTGAAAAATGCCGAAAAATAATGATTTAATGGACAAAATCGTCTCATTGTCCAAGAGGCGAGGTTTTATTTTTCAGTCATCTGAAATTTACGGAGGGTTATCTTCTTCTTATGATTACGGACCTTTAGGCGTAGAATTGAAAAACAATATTAAAAAAGCCTGGTGGAAGACTATGGTTCAGGATCGGGACAACATTGTTGGGCTGGATGCTGCCATTATCATGTCACCAAAGGTTTGGGAGGCGTCTGGCCATCTGACAGCTGGTTTTGCTGATCCGCTAAGAGAATGCAAGAAATGCCATCATCGGTTTAGGACTGATAATTTAGAAGGCGACAAATGTCCGGATTGTGGCGGAGAATTAACTGAAGAACGTCAATTTAATTTGATGATGAAGACAAATCTGGGCGTAGTTGAAGATGAAGCTTCAGTTGCTTATTTAAGAGCAGAAACATGCCAGGGCATTTATTGTAATTTTAAGAATGTCTTAGATTCTATGCATATGAAATTACCATTTGGCATTGCCCAGATCGGAAAATCTTTTAGAAATGAGATCACCCCGGGTAATTTCACTTTCCGGACCCGTGAATTCGAGCAAATGGAAATGCAATATTTTATTTCTCCGGACGACAGCAAGAAATATTTTGATGAATGGAAAAATATGAGAATGAAATGGTATGAGGACCTGGGCGTCAGTAAAGACGGCTTGAAATTTGAAAAACATGGAAAAGATGATTTAGCGCACTATGCCAAGGCAGCCGAAGATGTTATTTATAAGTTTCCGTTTGGCTGGTCAGAGCTGGAAGGTATCCATGACCGGGGAGACTGGGATCTTTCCAACCATCAGAAACACAGCCGGCAAAAACTGGAATATTTTGACCAGGAAAATAATAGGAGATTTGTTCCGCACGTGATTGAAACATCCGGCGGCGTGGACCGGGCGACTCTGATGTTTATTGCCGATGCTTATACGGAGGACGAGGCGCCTGATGCCGATGGTAAATTGCAGACAAGAACCGTTTTAAAATTTGATAAGCGATTAGCGCCGATAAAAGTAGCAGTTTTACCGCTTTCTAAAAAAGAGGAGCTTTCTAAAGTGGCCCGAGAAGTTTATGACGGCCTGAAAGATGAATTCATGACCTGGTATGACGAAACCCAGGCGATTGGCAAGCGTTACCGGCGGCAGGACGAAGTCGGCACGCCTTATTGCGTGACCGTGGATTTTGAATCTTTGGAAGACAAATCTGTGACTGTGCGTGATCGCGATACAATGAAACAGGAGCGCATCAGGATGGATGAGCTAAAAGATTATTTGATTAAAAAATTAGCATAAATATATGGGTGAAAGAATAGACACTCCAAGGGAAAACATACCGATTTGGAAGCTACCTCAGGGGGAGCCGTCAAAGCCTGTTGACGATAAAAAGGAAGAGTCATCATATGAATTAGTTATCGATGATATAACAGAAAAAAGTGAGAGAGCATTGATTGTAGATTTAATTGATGGGTTAAATGGGATGATTGATGATAAAAAGAAAAGCAAGGATGTAAATGAAATTATGGAGGAATTACGTGACAGAGACAATGTTTTAGCTGGTAAAGTTCAGCTTATTATTAGTGATTTCGTGGCGGAAATCAAAGGAGAAAAACAAATTATGGCAAGTGCAAAAATGTATGAAGCATTAATGAAATTAAGAGAAGACTTGAAAAAGAAATAATAAAATGAAACCCAAAGTACAAAAACTTCGGAATGGATTAAAAATTTTAAAGATACCTTATAAAGACACGAAAGCGGTCACGGTTTTAGTTTTGTTAAAGGTAGGGTCACGGAATGAAACTCCGGATGTAAATGGCGTATCGCATTTTGTCGAGCATTTAATGTTCAAAGGCACGCCAAGACGACCGAATACTCAGGTCATATCTCAGGAGCTGGACCGGATCGGGGCAGACTATAATGCTTTTACAGGCAAGGACCAGACTGGCTATTACATCAAAGCCAAAGCCAATAAAATAGATTTTTGCCTGGACATGCTGTCTGACATGCTGTTTAATTCCAAGTTTGATCCGGTTGAAATTGACCGGGAAAGGGGAGTCATACTGGAAGAAATGCATATGTATGAAGATGCGCCCATGATGTATGCGGGTGAGTTGCTGGAAGAACAGATGTTTGGAAAAAATCATCCTTTGGGCCGCCTGACTATTGGCCCGAAAAAAGTCATTAAAGAAGTAAGCCGGGAAAAGATTGTGGAATATAAGGAAAGTTTTTATGTGCCGAATAATATGATCGTGGTCGTATCAGGCAAACTGGATAAAGACACGAATAAAAAAATCAGGAAATATTTTGCCAATGGGTTTAAGAAAAAAACCCTGCCCGCCATGAAGAAATTTACAGACAAACAAAAGAGCAAGAAAATTTTGCTTAAATATAAAGATACAGAGCAGGTCCATGTGGCCATGGGCGTACACGGTTATTCTTATAACCATAAAGACTTGCATGCCCAGATACTTCTTTCTGTAATTATGGGCGGAAATATGAGCTCCAGGTTATTTATCAATATCAGAGAACGCCAGGGCCTGGCTTATTTTATCCGGGCGGATGATGCCATTTATGAGGATACAGGCGGATTTATCGTACAAGCCGGCATTGATAAAAAAAGAATTTATAAGGCTTTAGAGGCAATCATGGAAGAACTTAGTGATGTAGCTAAGAATGGCGTGTCTAAAAAGGAATTGAAAAAAGCGCAGGATTATTTAGCCGGCCGGGTCGCACTTGATCTGGAAGATTCTTCTTCAATGGCATCTTGGTACGGAAAACAAGAGCTGCTCATGAAGAAGCTGGAAACTCCGGAAGAGAAATTAAGAGAATACCGGCAAGTTACAGAAGCTGATATTAAAAGAGTGGCCAAGAATTTATTTCAGACAAATAGATTCAACCTGACTATTATCGGACCTTTTAAAGACAAAAAGAAATTTAATAAAATATTAAAAATAAAAGATCGG
>JAHJKD010000042.1 GCA_018822435.1 Patescibacteria group bacterium | reverse complement strand
GGTTTGGGTCGATTTTTCTGTACCATCTATCTTCCTTTTCCTGCTTTTCTTAAGTATCGTTAGTTTTTTTGGCATCAGATTGCGTCAAATGGCCCGCGAACTGGTTATCGTGGAAAAGAAAGAGAGCTTCACTCAAGCCTTCTTTGATTTTTTTGGCCTGCCTATATTGAAAGTCGGCCAATGGATATCTTTAAATTTTGCCAGAATAAATATATTTGTCTTTATACTAGACTTTTTAATAGAAGCACCGCTTAAATTAGTATTTGAAGTTTTAGAAGATTGGTTTTCTTTCGTGCGCGAGAAGAAGGAAGAAATTATCGAGTCTTAGAACCAACCATCGGGGTCTTTGGAACCTTTTCTTCCGGGGCCGCGATTTTTTTATTGTTCATTGTATAGCCCACGCTTTTAACCGTATGAATCAATTCCGGGACATTATTTCTAAGTTTTACCCTGAGAGTAGAAATAACTTTCTTCACGAAATCTTCTGAACATTTATCCTTGTAAGAAAGGGCATGGTTGCATAATGTTTTTGCCGAAATGACCTTGCCTGAATTTATCCATAAATAATAAAGGACATTATATTCATCTTCCGTTAATTTTATGTTTTTTTCGTCTTTTAATAAATTGAATGTCTTTACGTCAAATTCAATGTCGCCGACTTCGAATTTGGTCCCTTTAAACATCATTTTATCGCCCTGCCTGAGCAGGCTGTTGATCCGGGCGATCATTTCCGCCAGGGCGCAGGGCTTGGTCAGGTAATCGTCCGCTCCGGCGTCAAGGATCCTGACTTTTTCCGTAACGCTGGAAACGCCTGAGAGAGCCAGTATGGGCGTGTCCTGGGTATTTCTGATCAGTTCCACCAGAGCCGTGCCCGTTATCATATTTTCGTCTAAAAAGGGGTCGACTATTATGGCAATAAAACTTTCTTTTTTTAATTTTTTCACGCCTTCGCCGGCGCTATTTATTACCGTCGTTCTTAAGCCTTTGATGTGAAGGACGTCCTGCAATAGATTAGTAAATCCCTTGTCTGTGTCCAGAACCAGGATCGTGCTGTTATTTTTCATTTTTCTCCTTTTTATTTATTATTGGTATTTCAATGGTGAATGTTGATCCCTTATTTTCCCTGGTCTTGAAAGTCAGTTTGCCCTTATGATTTTCCACTATCCATTTCACGATGGACATGCCCAGACCCGTGCCGGCACCGCGGCCGCGCGGCACATTGGAAGCGCGGAAGAATTTCTTGAATACGTCCTTGACTTCACCGGCCGGAATGCCGATGCCTGTGTCTTTGACCTCAATAATAGCATTTTTTCCCTTTCTTGATAAGAATACTTCAATTCCGCCCTCTACCGTATATTTCAACGAGTTGCTTAGTAAATTAGATATAGCTTCTTTAAAATATCTTTTGTCAACATTTAGAATTATCCTCTTTTTTGGGAGCTTAAAATCAAATTTCAGATTTTTATCCAACGCTAGAATTTCATATTCTTCCTGCATTTCTTTCAGCATCTCATTCATGTTTACCGGTTCCTTTTCCAGCTTCAGTTTGCCGAAATCCATGCGCGCCAGCTCCAGAAGGTCGTTAATTAGGGCAGAGAGCCGGGTCGTGGCCTTATCAATAATATTTGAATAACTCATTACTTTTTTATCTGAAGCTGCTTTTTTATTTTTATTTAATATCTCCTCATTTATCATTTCTAGATTGCCTTTTGTGATGGCAAGCGGGCTTTGCAGGGAGTGGGCGATGTTCAGGAGGAAGTCTGTTTGGGCTTGGTTTAATCTTTTTAATTCAGCTGTGCGGTCTTCCACCTTTTTTTCCAGCTGGATATTATAATCCTCCAATTTTTTATAGGAAATATGCAAGGCCTGATCTTGTTCTTTTAACAAGGCTAAACTTTCTTTGTTGCTTCTTGATAAATTATAAAATAATCCCAAAATTATAAACCCTATCAATACAAGCAATGAGGTAACGTAATCCAGCCAATTTAACGAACCTCCCAATAAATAATACAGCAACAGTAATAAAAACGCCGCTAAGAAACCAAATAATAAGAAAAAGACCAAAAAAGGATTTTTAAGGCGCCATTTTACTCTATAAGCGCAGAAAGGAGAATTGTATATTCGATTTTTCTGTAATAATGTCTTGTATTCATATCGGAATGGTTTTGTTATTAAAACTCCCGTTCTTTTTTGGGCGTTAAAAGGGTCTTTAATTTGAATTTTTTCCCCATATTCCTTACCTTGGATAAAAAGTTTTTCGTCTTTGAATACATAATCTATATTAGAAAGAATATTTTCAATTTTTCTTGTGCAATTAGTTTCAAAAACATCCGCATCTGGTAAATTCACGGTTCGTGGAGTGAATTCGAGAGCGAATTTATTTAAATTGCACATCAGTTCAATCACAGAGTTTATTAACCTTGGATTATAAATATAATAGATTTTTCCGTGAGTCCGTGAAATTTCTGTTTTGACTTTAAAGACGTTCTTTGTCAGTAATTTGATGGTACTTGGGGTCAGTTTGTATAAGAAAAAGGGATTTCCCATTAAAAATAATGAGAAAGTACTTCTAATTTTTGCTAAATACGACTTTTTACTATCTTTCTTAGCTGCTTCATCAGGTTGATATGAAGCTGTCTTTTGAAGGACCAGGTAGGGAACATCTGTTTTTCCTTGAATAATATTTAAAATTATGTCTTTCTCAATATCACTTGTTTCCGCAATTTGTTCTATCTTTTTCATTAACTCAACCATTTCCTCATATGATATCCAATTATCCTCATTCATCAGATATTCGAAAACCATCTCATTGTTTACTCCCGCAATTTTAATATGCTTAAAAATTTTTCGCGTTTTTTCAATGCCAAAATCATGGATTAATTTAATTATCGCTCCTTTTGAAAATTTACAGCTTACTTTTTGTTCTTTTTTATTAATGCCCATTTATTACAGTATAGCGTATTTTATCCATTATGGGATAGCCTCGGTCAGTGTATTCTTTTAAGCCATATCCTTTAAAATTGACTTTTTCTCCACCATTTTTTTTTATTATTCCTTCCGCAATTACGGACTGTTCGTTTATATACATGTGAGGCAAGGGAAAAAATGTTTTTAAATCAAGGGTTTCAAAATTATTTGTTTTAATTTTAATTAAAATGTCTATTTTTTTATTGGTCACAGTGACAATGCTTGTGACAGGGACCTTAATTTTTTTCAGTTTATCCCATTCCCAGGCCGAGTGTTTAATTTTTATTTCTTCATCTCGAAAAATATAATTTTGATTTTTATGTATAAAAGACATATATTTTTTTTTTGATGTGGCAATTTCACCAAATGTAATAATAATTTCGCTGTTTTCAGAAAAAATTTGCACCCAATTCCAGTGACACTTTATAGGAATGAATTTCCCCCAATTATTATCAATATACCCGTAATCGGAAATTGTAAAAACTTGACTTAATAGGCGATGATTAATTGAAATGTGTCCAGTGACTTTTGCTAAAGGATAAATGACTTGCCAGTTTATTTTTTCCCAGTTATTTTTACTAGTCCTGACATCATTAATTTGTTGGGGTTTATTTAAAATCGGTGTGTATTCTAAATTCCATTCCATTATATCAGATTGGCCAGTAATTATTATTTTATCGTGATATTTACGAATTAAATTTTCTTTTGAAAAATTTGCATCTAAGGACTTTGTTAATTTAACGTCATTATTTTCCAGCATTATCTTATCGCCAATAATTTTATTACCGGTAAATAGCCGGCCAAAAATAAAAGCATGTCCGAATTTTGAAATCATTTCCGGGTCAATAATATTATATGAAAAAAAAGCTTTTAATTCAGGGGTGTTGATATTAAAATATTTCCATTCGATAAAATAGCGGTTATGTTTTTCATTTTTATTATAATGCCAGCAAAAATTCATTCAGACTTTGTTTGTATTAATATAAAATTTTAATTTGAATAAATAATAAATGATCTTAATGAAATCCTCATTACTAAGCCGGGATTTTAGATGAGCAATGGAAAATTTATCAGACGCTAATTCCGAGAATTTTTTAATATCTGCAATTGTTGTTTCGTCCCTTTGCCATCTTTCCAGGATATTGCTTTCGTTATGGACGATTTTTTTTGTGAATGCGAAATGCTTTTTAAAATCCTCAGGAGCATGGTTTGAAATCTGATCGCGCAGGGATATCTGGCCGAATGTATATGGAATTTTATTTTTACGCCACCAGTCTTTTTGATAGCGCTTCAAATATTTTTGTGTAAAAATATTGGCAGCCAGGGCGTCATGGACATATTTGGCCACAAATTCACCTGATTCCAATGAAGAAAAAAGGCCAAAAGCAGTTCCTGGGCTTATCATGGATCCGGAAGCTCCAACTAGCATTATATTATCAAAAGCAAGAGGTTGGTTGTCATACAAGGGGATTATGCCTTTGCATTCCTTAATGACGTCTCCTTCAATATCCATATAACGCCTATATTGATCGAGCTCATTTTCGATTACCTTCATGCTTATTGGATTTTTAAGGAGATAATAAGCGCCAAGAATTATTTTATTTTTTGAATATGGTTCCATCCAGAATATCGGATTATTTTTTGTCGTTATTCTCCTGTCAAAAAAATAAAATTCATCCAGATCAACATTACGTTTGACGTTATCAACGATATAAACCAGATTTTGCCATTGCCATTTGTTTTCCTGTAGCCGGTATTTTTTAGCTGTGGGGCTGTCGTATCCGCAGGCATCAATCAGTAATTTACTTTTAAAAACGCCTTTTGTTGTAACAGCTGCAATTCCTTTGTCTGCTTGCTGGTCGAAAGACAATAATTCACAATTATTAAAATGCGAAAAATTGTTTTTATTAATACGCTCAAAAAGGATCTTTAGCAATTTTTCTTCAACCGCCGTTGATAGGTTGGCATTCATTCGGATACTTTCCCCGTCAGTGGAGTAATAGACTGTTTTCGTTCCCTGATTTGAAATCACCTGCGCTAATCCGTGCTTTTCTAACTGTTCCGGCCAGCAGCTCCAGGCAATATCCGTTTGCTTAACATTATTTTTTTCTATCAATAAAATCTTTGTATTTGGATTTTTACTTATTTCTTCGGCTGCCCTCAATCCAGCCGGACCCCCACCTGCAATAATGACATCATATTCTCTATTTATCCCAGACATAGCTTTTTTGCGATGGATTAATTTTATAGTTGCTCATGAAAGAATTGAACATTTTATTCATGGTATGGGCGAATTGGCCCGATTTATGGCCTAGAAAGAATTTTGGGGACATCAATTTATATATCAGATTGAAATTGAAATCAGTTTTAAGCATGTTTGACTGCTCTTCCGGGCTGAGCTTTTCAATATTTTCCGTCAGAATATTCCACTGCCAGTCTTTCATCAAAGGAACAAAGTCCCGCATCAGAGCCGACCAGAAATATCCCCAGTGGAATTGATCGTTCCACATGAATTGGTATTGCCGGAGCATTTCATGGGAGTAATCCCTTTCTTGCAGGGCATGTTCGATCACGCGGCTGACGATTTTGCTCGTTTCCAGGGCAATTCTGGTGCCTTCGGCCCACAGCGGCGTGGCCTGGCCGGCTGCATCTCCGATAATCATGAGATTGTCAGCCGTAAAATCGCTTATCAGGCCGTTCGGATATCTGAATCTTCTGAAGCTATCCGGAATTATCTGCGCTTTGCCCGCCCTTTTTTTAAGCAGGGGATTGTCCCTTAATAATTTCAATAATCTTTCATGATGATCCAGGGAATCGACTTTATTGCTGATGTTAAAATCAGCCAGACCCAATTGGGCAGTGCCCGAATTTATCGGATATAGCCAGGCGCCGCAATTGGCGATCCTGTCTCCGGCAAAATACGAGCATTCATTGGTTATTAAATCACAATTTTGGATCTGCAGGATATAACAATCGCACCAATGATGGGGCATGTGCCCACCTAAAGCCCGTGAGGAAAAAGAATTCGGACCGCTGGCATCAATAATTATTTTTGCTCTATATTCGTCTCCCTTGTCAGTTATTAAGGCCGTGCCGGCTTTTTTCGGCAAATACATAAAATGGCTGACCCGGCAGTCAGTTACTATTTTATCTTCAATATTTTTCGCCAGCAATTTAAGCAGGTCATCAGGCCGGAAGATGCAGGTCGGCACCTGTGTGTGGGCATTATATCCGCCATCAGAGTAAAAATTAACCTGATTGTAATCATTTAAAATGATATCCTGAAGATGGAATTTTTTATTTGTCTCCTCGAATGTCCCGACCACAGGATTAGGATCGCAACCGATGTGCGACCTGGCTTCTATGACCTTAAAATTTTGCGTAAATGATGAAATTTCCCTGGCCACAGCCAAGCCAGAGCGGCCGCCGCCAATAATAATAACATCATAAATTTCCCCCATTTCCTTCCTCCTATATATTAGCCCAAATTAAATTTATCCTTCTATTTTATAGCCGGATCCGTGCACGGTCTTGATCAGCTTTTTCTTGAATTTCTCATCCACTTTTTTCCGCAAATGCCGCATATGGACATCCACCGTATTCGTAAACGGATCTGTAGTCAAATCCCAAACATGTTCCAAAATC
>JAHJKD010000041.1 GCA_018822435.1 Patescibacteria group bacterium | reverse complement strand
GGATGCTCATTACATTATACTTTCCGGCTGTATTGCCATTGTCATCAACATTCAGCTTGCCGATCAACGCATCTTTGTATTCTGCTGCCAGCTCATCAATAACCGGCCCCATCATCTGGCAAGGCCCGCACCAAGGAGCCCAAAAATCAACCAGCACCGGCTTTTTTGCCTTTAATACTTCTTCTTCGAATTTTTGATCGGTAAATTCTAAAGCCATATTTTTTTAATTAGTTATTAGTTGTTAGCCACTAGTCGTTAGTCTAATATTGATAAGCGGACTATTGACTACCGACTATATTAGCAAATCAAATCATCTTTATCAACCGGACGCGCTTGATGCGTGTTTCTTCTGCTTCCTCAACAATAATTTTAACCCGGTTAATCTCAAGTTCGTCTCCTTTTTGGGGAATCTCCCCCAATTCTTCGAGAACGAGCCCGGCAATCGTCTGATGATCATCCATGGGTAAATTAACATTGAAAAATTTATTAATATGATCAACTGTGGTATTGGCATCAGCAATAATTGTACGCTTATCAATCCGTTTAATTAAGGATTCAGACACATCGCTTTCATCTAATATTTCTCCGACTAATTCTTCAATTAAATCCTCCAGAGTAACTGATCCAGTCACTTCTCCGGTCTCATCCACCACAATAGCCATGTGGACTTGCTTGGATTGCATGTCATGTAAAAGATCGTCAATTTTTTTCCCTTCTGGAATAAAATATGGCTTTGTAATAATGTCTTTGATGTTTATCTTAGTAATGTCCTTATTCTTTTGCAGGCTTAAGGCGTCTAATATTTCTTTGGCATGCAAAACGCCAATAATATTGCCCGGCCTGCCCTGATAAACAGGAAAACGGGAAAACCCAGACTGTTCAATTATATTCAATATTTGTTCGATTGGTTGTTCTACATTCAAAACGACCATTTCACTTTTTACCACGCACACGTCTTCGGCCGTAATATCGTTAAAAAGGAAGATCCGGTTAATAAGCTCTTCTTCCCCCTTTTCTAATCCCCCGGTCTTCGCGCCCATATGAGCCATGGCTTTAACTTCTTCTTCATCAACTTCTCCACCTTCATCAGCCCCGAATATTTTATTAACGACTTTGCTTAACAAGCTTAGAAGATAACTAATGGGTAAAAACAAATATTCTAGAAATAAAATTAATTTTGCAGTCCGGGTAGCTACTCCAACCGGATGCCTTTGAGAAAAAGATTTGGGAATAATTTCTCCGAATAATAAGATTAAAAATGTCATTACGCCGGTAGCCACGCCAGCTCCAATAGAGCCAAGTATTTCCGTCGCCACTACAGTCGCCAGTGAGGCGGCTCCGATATTAACCAAGTTGTTTCCTATTAATATAGTAATTAATAGCCGGTCCGGATTATCTTTCAATTTTTTAATAGTGAACGCGCTTTTTATTTTTTGCTTCTCTAAAACATCAACGCGAGAATGACGTAATGAAAAAAAGGCAATTTCTACGCCAGAGAAAAAGCCTGATAAGAGAATGAGTATTATTAATACTATTATTGCAGTTGTCATTTGCCTATATTATAACACTTTTATTGCTTAACACAATCTATGCGAATATTAGAAAATAAAATTTTATCAAGAAGTCCGATTCGTTTAACTCCAGCCCAAAGCGGAGTAAATTTTTCATGCTCTGGGGGAAGATAAGAGATTTTCATGCCCGGCCAAGAGTTAAAAAACTCTTTCCACTCTGTAAAAGTGTAGGTATTCTCATTTACACCCGGGTGATTAGCCAACGCTCTTTCCAGGCGCACCCGGTATAAAGGCATGAATAAACGCGCACTGGCTGGCTCTCCTGTGGCAATATACTTACCTCCAGGTTTTAATACACGATAAATTTCCTTCAGGGTAAGCCTAAGATCATCAACATGGTGAAGAAATGCATGGCTGACAACAACATCAAATGAATTATCGGCAAAAGGAAGTGCGTATGCCTGCGCCCGGACAAATGCTTTGATATCCGCGCCCATATGCTCCCCCAGGTCTTTGCCAGCTTCTAGGCCTTTTAAAGAAACATCAGAACAAATAACCTCTGTGTCTGAAAACTTTGTATCAATAAGTGCTCCAAGCCAACAAAATCCTGCCCCAAGATCTAAAACAGTCCCAGACAAATCCAATGAAGGAAAAATATTTTCTTGATGATAGTTGATCGTTCCTTTTTTTTGTTTAAGCAATGCCTCCGGCGATGTATCCATCTTTTTACGATATGAGTCTTCGGCTTGTTCTGCATCAGAAAGCTCTGAACTAAAATCAAACACAAGGTCATCACCAGGAGCAAATGAACATTGAGAGCATGGGAACTTGTCTATTATTTCGCTGCAAATTGGGCAAATCCATTTCATAGGAATAAATTATATCACTTTCTTCGGGTTTGTCATTATTATTAGAAGTGGTATATTTATTGACACTATATATATTAAAACTTTGGTTTATTTATGCCTATATTTTTATCTTTAATATAGTAGTGTCAAATTTATTGACATAATATATATATTTTACTTATAATAAGAGCATGAATATAAAAGAAAAGCTCATAAATTTAGGATTCAATAAAAAAGAGGCTGATGTATACCTGGCTTGTTTACAATTGGGAGAAGGATTGATCACTGACATATCAGAAGCGGCAAAAATAAAAAGACCGACAACCTATAATATTATTGAGGCACTCATCCAAAAAGGAGTGGTTCAAAAAAATGTCACCAGCACCAGAACTTTCTATCAAGCAGAATCTCCGGAAAAGCTTTTAAAAATTTATGAAAAAAATAAAAAGGAATTTGAAGAATCACTACCGGAACTCGATGCGATTTATAATTTTCAAAAAGGAGTTCCTCAAATAAAGTATTATGAAGGTGTTGATGCTATTAAAGAAGTATACGCTAAACTAATGAATCAAAAAGATTTATTGTTTATTACTCCAGTTCAGGAATATAAAAAGCGATTTCCCGAACTATATAAACTGCACTCTAAAGTATTAGCCCATGCAAATGGAAAGGAGAAAATAATTAAAAGAAAGTTTTCTTGTGCACAAATTATTACAAATAATAAAAAGTTTATTATTTCTTGGAATAAAAATATTTCTGTTATAGAAATTTCTAGTTATAATATCGTGGAACTTGATCGATATTTGTTCCACGTGGAACATTTCGACTCGAGGATTCGCTCAATGTTATAATTTAGAAATAAAAAGAATGTTCTACGTAGAACATTCTTTTTAGGTTATAACCCTGAGCGAACGAAGGAAGTCGAAGGGTGGACCCTAGGAGATTCGAACTCCTGACCTTTCCCATGCCATGGGAACACTCTACCAGCTGAGCTAAGGGCCCTTTTTATTGACAACGGTATTATACTCTTTCCTAATATATTTTCAATTGGGGACAAGTCGGGAAAAACTGTGGATTAAATGGGGAATATGTGGATAGATCGGTTTTGTGGATTCGATCCTTCGACTCGCTACGCTCGCTCAGGATTTTACCAGTGCTCTTTGTGGATTCGACAGGATTCGAACCTGTGACTTCTATCGTGTGAGGATAGCGCTCTAACCAGCTGAGCTACGAATCCAAAATGTTCCACGTGGAACATTTCGACTCGCTTCGCTCGCTCAATGTTAACTAAAACAAGTTTATCCTGAGCGAACAAAGTGAGTCGAAGGGTGGACCTAGGCGGAATCGAACCGCCGTCTCTACAATGCGAATGTAGTGTGCTGCCACTATACCATAGGCCCCTCTACTTCGCCCTTCGGATTACCTCAGGGCTTCGTAGGAGCGGGCCTAAACGTGTTTGGGCACAATCCTACGAAGTCCAAGTATTTACGAAGTAAATACATTGGACGTAGTAGATGTGCCCTCGGCAGGAATCGAACCTGCATCTAGGCATTAGGAGTGCCTTGTTCTATCCATTGAACTACGAGGGCAGATTAAAAAATTTTGCTTAATTTAGCAAAATTTAAGTGTCGTAAAATATTATTTCACTAAAATTTCATAGAGTTGTGAAGCAGCTATATCGAGATTTCCGGTATTTTTATCCATAATATATATAATTACAAATATACCGGTAAAGATTAAAAACAAAATTATTATTGTCATTAAATCCTTTTTTAAATACTTGTCATAATCCATAGACTTTCTTAAAAAAATAATATTGAGATAAAGGTATTCTACCTAATATTTCCCGGGTTTACAAATCAAGGCATAAATAGTATCCTTCAAGAAGTCCTTAATTATTAAATAGCAATAAAAATGGCAGTTTTTAGCAAAGAAGAAGGGGTAGAAACAACCTCTGATACAATCATCGGGCCTTCCGTTAAAGTTGAAGGAAACTTTTCTGGAGAAGGCAATATTGTTGTGCAAGGCACAGTGCAAGGAATTTTAAAAACAGCAAATGATATCACGATTGAAGACGGAGCTAAAGTTGAAGCCGACGTAGAAGCAGCTAACCTAAAAGTTAGTGGAGAAGTGACAGGAAATGTGAAATGTCACGGCAAAACTGATCTCGCTGCATCAGCCCACGTTAATGGGGATATTGAAACGGAAATTATCTCCATTGAAACCGGCGCTGTTTTAAACGGAAGATGTTCTTGCTCTACTTCTGAAGCACCGACACCGGCTTCAGACACAGAAGAACAATCGGAAGAAGAATAATAACAAGTACAGAATAAGTACTAGTTGAAGTATGTATTTTTATTTTTACGATACATTTGTAAGTGAAAAGAAATTCGAGCCCTTGCTTGGTAAGATTGAGAATCGCCTGATTGAGCTTGGCATTAATGGTCGCACGGAAAAGCTTACCGTATTGAAAAACATGAAGGAACTGATTGATGACGCCATTGAAAAAGGGGCCCACACAATTGTCGCTGTCGGAGACGACCGGACTTTATTAAAAACAATAAATATTGCGGCACGGCATAAAGAAGTATTGGTTGGCTATATACCTATTAAGGAGAAAAGTGTGTTTGCCAATATTCTCGGAGTGGCTGATCCAGTTGAAGCCTGTACGGTTGTTTCAAAAAGGCTGGCTAAAGTAATCGACCTGGGCATTGCTAATAAAGATTATTTTATCGGTTCTGCGGAAATTCCTGATGCTTCAAAAGTGAAAATTGAATGCGACGGCAAATTTAAAGTCAGTGCTACTAATCCGGATTTTAAATTAAGTGTTCAGAATTTAGGAAATGTCTTTTCCTCCGACTTCAAAAGGTATAATGCCCGCGATGGTTTGCTCGATGTTGTTATATCGCCACCATCGAGCCGGGGACTGAGAAGCCTGCTGGGGAAAAATACCGGAGCTGAAGATGCGACCATTTTTAAAACAAAAAAAATTAAAATTTTATCTGAGGGCAAGTCCATCCCGGTAATACTCGACGATGAAGTCACCTTAAAGACACCTTTAGAGATTACAGTGGAGTCAAAAAAGATTAAATTGATTGTAGGTAGGGATAGGATTATTTAATAACTGTAAACAGAAAAGATCATGAATGTTACAGAACTGACAAGAAAACTGAAAATGACAAAAGAGGAATTCTTTCCAATGGCAAAAGAACTTGGTTTTGATATTGGGGAAAGAGCCATTAAAATTGACGACCGGATCGCAAATAAGCTGGAAAAGGCAATTTTAGAATATAAAAAACAACAAAGCAAGAAAAGCCTTTTTGAAGGAGAAAAAACAGAAAAAGAGCCTCTTGAGGAAGAAAAAGAAAGCGAAAAATTTTTAGAAATACCAGATCAGATTACGGTGGCCCAATTTTCCGAAAAACTAAATAAAAGCGTGGCCGACGTAATTGCCATTCTTATGAAGAACGGCATTATGGCAACAATTAATGAAAACCTTGATTTTGAAACAGCCACTATTATTGCTGAGGATTTGGGTTATTCTACTAAAAAAATGTCAGGTGAGTCTGAACAAGTGGCCGCGGACAAAATTAAGGACGCAAAAATTAAACAGATACTGACTGAGCAAAAAAAAGGAAACACGGAAAGGCCACCGGTAATAGTCGTCATGGGCCATGTTGACCATGGTAAAACTAAAACCTTAGACGCGATCAGGAAAACTAATGTTGTTGATGAAGAAGCCGGCGGCATTACCCAATCAATCGGCGCTTATCAGGTTGACCATAATGGCAAAGCCTTAACATTTATTGATACGCCTGGCCACGAAGCTTTCACGGCCATGAGAAGCCGGGGAGCAAATATTGCTGACGTGGCTATTTTAGTGGTTGCGGCTGACGACGGCATCAAACCGCAGACGATTGAAGCCATAGAAATCATGGAAAAGGCAAAGCTCCCCTTTGTGGTGGCCATTAATAAAATTGATAAAGAAGGCGCGGATATAGAAAAAGTGAAAAAAGGATTATCAGAACTTAATTTAATACCAGAAGACTGGGGCGGCAAAACTATTTGCACGCCAATCTCGGCCAAAGAAGGCGATGGCATTCCTGATCTTCTGGACATGGTGATCCTGATTTCAGACATGGAAAAGGAAAATATAGTGGCTGACCCGGCCCAACAAGCCGTGGGTACGATCATTGAATCTAAAATTAATAAAAATGCCGGCCCAGTAGCGACCGTTCTGGTCCAGTCAGGAACTTTGCATATAGGGGACCTGGTGCTCGTCAGCGGCATACCCGGCAAAATTAAAAAAATGGAAGACTGGAAAGGCCGGGACGTAAAAATAGCCGCACCTTCCACACCAGTAAAATTTCTTGGTTTGAAGAACGCGCCAGTGGTTGGTGACGTCTTACAGGCAACTGGGGATAAAAAAGTTCTGAAGCAAAAATCAAAACAATACCAAACTTTTGCTTATTTGAAGATGGAAAAGAAAGAAAAAGAAAAAGGCAAGAACTCTCTACCAGTCATTATTAAAACAGACACGCTTGGATCTTTAGAGGCGATAATTAATTCCTTGAACAAATTTAAATACAAAGAAGTGGAATTGGACATAGTGAGTAAAGCCTTAGGCAACGTGACAGAAAAAGACATTGTCCAGGCAGAAAGCTCGGGCGCAGTTATTGCCGGCTTTAACGTGGGCCTGACCCCGCAAGCGCAGACATATTCCAATTCCTCTCCGGTAGAAATTAATACCTATAAGATAATTTACGAACTGATTGATTTTCTCAAAGAAAAGCTGGATGAAATAATGCCGAGTGAATTGCTATATAACCTGATTGGTAAATTAAAAGTATTAAAAGTATTTAAATCAGGCGAGAAATCCATGATCATTGGCGGCCGCGTAACTGAAGGAATAGTAAAGAACAAAGCCTTGATTAAAGTCATGCGGGAAGATAAACAAATCGGTGAAGGCACAATAAACCAGCTACAATCAGAAAAGAAAAATGTGGATGAGGTCGGTACTGACAAAGAATGCGGGGTACGCTTCCAGGGAGCCACCACCTTGCTGGAAAACGACATCTTAGAAGCTTACACGACTGAAGAAAAGAAAAGGGAATTAGCATGAGTAAAAGAACCAGACAGGTAAACGAATTATTACTTCAAAATATTGGAAAGATTGTTAATGAAGAAATGGAGCTGCCTCCGGATTTTTTGCTGACTTTTACAAAAGTGGATACCGCCCCTGACCTAAAAACAGCCAAAGTATTTTATAGTGTAGTTCCTTCAACCAAAGGTGAGGCAGGAGAAAAATTTATGGAAAATAATTCTTATGTCATCCAAAAAAGCATTGGAAAATACATCACTTCAAAATTTACGCCTAAGCTTTCTTTCAAACATGATACGCAGGAAGACAAGGCAGAACACATAGAAAAACTCCTTGACAACATTAATAATAAGGGGTAGTTTATCCTGTTATGGATAAATATAAAACTACATTTGAAAACATACATATTGAGCTGGAAAAAGCCCAGCATGTGCTTTTATTGTCCCATAAAAGCCCGGACGGAGACGCAACTGGATCAAGCCTGGCATTGGCTCATTTCTTGCATGTAAATGACAAGGAGTTCACTTTATTTAATATTAATAAACCTGGCTCTCATTTTGAATTTATGCCCGGACATTATGCTTTTAAAAATGACATGTCAGTGTGGGATAAAGAAGAATTTGATCTGCTTGTGGTTATGGATTCTTCTAACCTTAATCATACGAGCGTGGATGAAGAAATTAAAAGACAAAAACATGATTTTAAGATTATTAATATTGACCATCATATTTCGAATGACGAATATGGCCATATAAATTTAGTTGTCCCGGACGCCTCTTCTACTTCAGAAATAATTTACCACTTACTTGACCACAAGCGCGCCGTCACCAAAGAAGTGGCAACCTGCTTGCTGACCGGTATCATGACTGATACAGGTGGCTTTCAGAACATGGCCACAACCCCAGGAGCAATTGACGTCAGCTCAAAACTTATGAATAAAGGGGCGAACATCAAGCAAGTGGCGAAATTTGCTTTGGACCAAAAGCCGGTTAATACTTTAAAGCTCTGGGGCAGAGCCTTGCAGAGACTTAAGATTAATGAAAAGAATAAAATCATATCAACTGTCATAACTACACAGGATTTAGAAGAATGTAATGCGACAGAAGAAGCCATGGAAGGCGTGGCTAATTTTTTAAATGAGTTGGATCAGGCCCGCGATGGCGTGGTCATGGTTTTGTCGGAAAGAGAAGACGGTAAAGTAAAAGGAAGCCTGCGTACTACCAATGGATTGATTGATGTGTCTAAACTTGCTAAGATTCTAGGCGGAGGGGGACATAAAAAAGCATCTGGCTTTACTATTGACGGTAAATTGAAAGAAGGGCCTGATGGTTGGGAGATTGTATAGTTTTCTTTATTGAAAAAATATTTTCCTTCGGGATTCTACGTGCGGCAAGTGAATGACCTTACTCCGGATCCCTGCGGAAAATATTTTATCAATAAATTCTATATAAAATGGCAGAAGAAAAAATAAATTCTCAATTAATCCCGACCGTGATTGAAAAATCACCGATGGGCGAAAGAGCATATGATATTTACTCCCGGCTTTTAAAAGAAAGGATTATATTTTTAGGCACGGCCATTGATGATAATGTGGCCAATACGGTAATTGCCCAATTATTGTTTTTAGATTCAGAAAATTCTAAAGATGATATTAAGATCTATATTAATTCACCGGGCGGATCGGTCACATCGGGCATGGCTATCTACGATACCATGCAATATGTAAAATCAGACGTGCAGACCATTTGCGTGGGCATTGCCGCTTCGATGGGCGCGACTTTACTGGCGGCCGGCACAAAAGGCAAACGGTTAACTCTTCCTAATGCCGAAGTCATGATCCATCAGGTCATGGGTGGGGCGGAAGGACAGGCCGCTGATATTAAAATTCAAGCCGAACATATCTTAAAAGTAAAAGACAAGCTGAATAAAATCTTAGTACAACACACGGGACAGTCTTTAACAAAAATTGAAAATGATTCAGACCGGGACTTCTTCATGTCGGCTGAAGAAGCCAAAAAATACGGCATAGTGGACAAGATTATCAAATAATGATAATATTGTTTTGCAGTTTTTAAGAATTAATCCGGCAAAAGTACCGCACATGAAGAAACTGTGAAATTTGGCTGAAACTAGTATATTTTAGAAACCATACGACTTCTAACATAATGATAAAAACAAAGAAAAGCTAAGTTTTGCTTTGACTTCCCTTCATCTAGGGTGATTTTTTGCCGGGCAAGGAGATACAATTATGGAATCGATTTTAGGCCCAATTTTGCTTGTCCTCGGACTGGGAGCTGGTACTGGTATTGGCTATTGGCTGAGAAAACAAATGGCTGCCAAACAAAAAGGTTCTGCTGAAGCAAAAGCAGAAGCGATTATTTTGGAAGCTAAAAACAAGCAACAAGAGGCATTATTAGAAGCAAAAAGCAAAGCCTTAAAAGTAGTTGAAGAGGCAAAAAAGGAAGAACAATCGAGAAGGCAAGAGCTTTCGGGTTTGCAAAAAAGACTGGAAAAAAGAGAATCTCTTTTTGACCAGCAGCTCCTGGATCTGGAAAACCAGAAACAGAATGTGATGAAAAAAGTTCAAAAAGTAGAAAACGTTAAAAAAGAAGTAGAAAACATCAGAAATGAGCAGATGGTAAAACTGGAAAAAGTCGCCTCCCTGACTCAAGAGCAAGGAAAAGCCCTTCTTTTGGAAGGAATAGAAAGAAAAGCCAAAGAAGACTTGGTGGTACGCATGCGCAAGCTGGAAAACACTTCCAATGAGGAAATAGACAATAAAGCCAAGCAAATGCTAACCTCGGCTATCCAAAGGTGCGCCTCATCTCATGCGGCGGAATCGACTACAACTGTGGTCCAGCTCCCGTCTGATGACATGAAAGGCCGCATTATTGGCCGTGAAGGCAGAAACATCAAACGCATTGAAGAACTAACTGGCGTAGAAATAATTGTGGATGACACTCCGGAAGCAATTATTGTATCCGGCTTTTCTCCGATCAGGCGCCATTTAGCTAAAAGAGCTTTAGACAAATTAATTACAGACGGCCGCATCCACCCGACAAAAATTGAAGATGCCATCGAGGCCTCGAAAAAAGAAATGGCCCTGGATATTAAAAAGGCGGGTGAAGAAGCCATGTATGAAACTGGCATTACCGGTCTTGATCCAAAACTGGTGCAGATCCTAGGCCGCCTGAAATACAGAACTTCTTATGGCCAGAACGTACTCAGGCATTCTGTGGAAGTAGCCCATCTCTCTGCGTTGCTCGCAGAAATGCTGGGAGCCAACGTAGCCATCGCTAAGAAAGCTGGCTTGCTCCATGACATTGGTAAGGCTGTTGACCATGAAGTCCAGGGTACTCATCCGGAAATTGGCCGCGACATTGCCAAAAAGTTCCACTTACAGGAAGAACTTATTTATCCAATTTTAGAGCATCATGAGGATAATCCAACTACTTTAGAAGCAGTAATCGTAAAAGTAGGTGATGCTATTTCTGGTGCCCGTCCTGGAGCCAGAAAAGATACTTATGAACAATATCTGCAAAGGCTAGAAGAGCTAGAAGACGTAGCCAACAGTTTTGAAGGCGTAGACAAGACCTATGCTATTCAGGCTGGCCGCGAAGTCAGGATCTTTGTCCAACCAGACAAGGTCGATGACCTGGGCGCGGAGAAACTGGCCCGTGAAATCGCCCGCAAGATAGAAGAAGAGCTTCGTTATCCCGGCGAGATCAAGGTCAATGTGGTGCGTGAAACAAGAATGATAGAATTTGCCAGATAAATTATTCTATATAATCCATTATAATAGATAGCCCGTGTTAGCCTGGGGCACAGAGGCCCCAGGCTAACACTACATCTAGGCGTGTAGTTAACCCCGGGCCTCCGTGCCCGGGGTTAACGAGTAAAAGGCGATGTCCGCCTTCTTTTTTTTAATTCATCGTGCTAAAATATATCTACTGTTGGGAGCGCCCCTTTAACTAGGAGCTGAGAAGCATCCCCAGAACTTGATCCAGATAATGCTGGCGCAGGGAAACAGATTGACTGTTTTCTTGCGTATGAAAACGGTTTTTTAATTTATTTATAAATATGAGAATCGCAATACTAGGCAATGGTCAACCATATGCCATAAAAAAAGAAATTAATAATCATGATCTTGTAATTGCTACAGACGGAGGGGCGAATTATTGTATTAAATATAAAATCAAACCGGATTTAATAATCGGAGATTTTGATTCTATTAAAGAACAAACAAAAAAGGTTTTTTCTGATGTCGAGTGGAAAGAACAAAAAGACCAAAACACAACTGACACAGAAAAGGCTCTTAATTTTATTAAAGAAAAATATGGCGATCAAATCAAACAAGTTGATCTTTATTGGATGGCTAGCCTACAAAGAATAGACCATACCATGGCCACGATATTTATGATGGCCGGATATTTTGAACTGCCCCTCACGTTTAAGGGAAAAAACTTTGATGCCCAGATTATTAGTGGGGAAAAAGAACTTAATAATAAAAAAGGCCAGACAGTTTCCTTGTTTCCTTTTTCCGGTGACTTTACTGCTCCGATCATGAAAGGTTTTCAATGGCAAATGGATTTTTCACCGGATAATAAAAAAATCTTTTCTATTTCTAATAAAATTATTGATGCTGAAGCAAATATAACAATCCCTGAGGGCATGGCCCTTTTAATTATTAATAAAGAAGGAAAATGGAAAAATTAATCTTCAGTGCTTTGTTAATTTGTGTTTTAGGCTTCGTTGGCTGCGCGCCCACAACTACGCCACAAGCAGAAGACAATACGTTGACTGTTTATGCTTATGACAGCTTAACGGCCGAATGGGGGCTTCTCCGGGCCATTCTGACTCAATTTGAAGAGGCTAATCAAATTGATGTAGAAGTGGTTTCTTTTGCTGACACAGGCACCATGCTTAACCAGCTCATCTTAGAAAAAGACGATCCCAAAGCCGATGTAGTGCTCGGACTTGATAATGTAAATTATCCTGACGTGGTTTCCAACGGACTGTTTCAAGCCTATGTGCCTATTGGGGCGGAAAAAATAAATGAAGATTTATTATTTAATAATGAGTTTGTCATGACGCCGTTTGATTATGGTTATATTGGATTTGTTTATGACAGTGAAGTAATAGATTTTTCAGAACCACTCAGCCTGATGGATCTGGCCGGAGATGAATATAAAGATCAGATTATTATTGAACAAGCCGGCCTTTCTTCTCCGGGAACCCAGCTCTTATTATGGGCAAAAGCAGGCTTAGACGAAGAAGAATATAAAACCTTTTGGGATAACATGGCCGAGAATGTATTAACAGTGACACCAGACTGGAGCACGGCTTATTATGCCATGTTCATGGAAGGCGAAGCGCCGATCGTACTCTCTTATTTAACCAGCCCGGCTTATCACATCGAGATGGAAGAAGTGGATCAATATAAGGCGGTGGCAATTGAAGAGGGCTATATCAGGCAGACTGAAGGCATGGGCATAGTAAAAGGCGCGGATAGCCTAGCTAAAGCCGAGATGTTTATTGACTACATGCTGACTGATGAAGTCCAGGACCAAATCCCAACCACGCAATGGATGTTTCCGGTGCTAGGCAATGAAGATAGCTGGCCGGCCGCTTATCAAGATATAATCATTCCGACTGAACAAGAAATTCTGACTGTGCCAGAAGAGGATATCAAAAATGATTTCTCGGCCTGGCTAACAGACTGGAATAAAGTTTTTAACATTGAATAATGCCAGACTTGCTGACAATATGGTCAAAAGTTTGGTTCTCAATCTGGGAAAGCCTGGCCACGGTCGGGCTTTCCCTTTTGATTGGCGGGGGACTGGCCTTGCTTGAACATTTTTTAAAAGTAAAGCAGTCTAAAATTTTTAGCAGTTTAATGGCTTTGCCTGTTTTTTTACCAGGGATTGTAGTCGCCACTGGTTTTATTGCGGTATGGGGAAATGCCGGCTGGGTCAATGAACTGCTGGCATATATTAATGTGGGGCCGATAAAATTTTTATACTCGGCCGAGGCAATTATTGCGGGGAATTGTTTTTATAATATTCCCCTGGCATATTTGGCGGTGAGTATCCGCTTACTGTCTTTGAATCCCTATTTAGAGGAGTCTGGTGAAATAATGGGGGCAAGTAAATGGAAAAGCTGGCAAACAATTGCCTGGCCCAGGCTCAGAGGAACTGTAATAGGGATCGGCCTGGTAATATTTTTATATTCTTTTTTAAGCTTTGCCTTGCCTTTGATATTAGGCGGCATTAAATATCAAACTCTAGAAGTTTATATTTATACTTTGGCCACACAACAATTAAACTTAAGCGCGGCCTTGTGGCTGGCGATCTTGCAATTTATTTTTTTATTATTAATTATT
>JAHJKD010000040.1 GCA_018822435.1 Patescibacteria group bacterium | reverse complement strand
GATCATCCTCAATTTTTCCAAACCAACGAATAAAAAACCGTGAACAAAAAGTCACAAAATAATATCCATTTTTCGAATAATCCCTATTTTTCAACCGTTGCGGTTTGCGGTTCCGGGCAATATACATAAATAAAAAAATCCGCATGGATTGCCATGTGGACGCCATTACCATTATAACAACCCTTGAAAATAAAATCAAAATAAGGTAAATTACAAGCTATGAATCTAGAAAAAATCCGTAATTTCTGCATCATCGCTCACATCGACCACGGCAAGTCTACGCTGGCCGACCGTCTTTTGGAATTGACCGGCACAGTTGAAAAAAGGGACATGAAAGAACAGCTGCTTGATTCTATGGATCTAGAAAGAGAAAGAGGTATTACCATCAAGCTTCAGCCAGTTAGAATGGAATATGAAGGCAATATATTAAACCTGATCGATACACCCGGTCATGTTGATTTCAGCTATGAAGTTTCCCGGAGCCTGGCTTGCTGCGAAGGCGCCTTATTAGTAGTAGATGCCACTCAGGGAATAGAGGCCCAGACTTTAGCTAATCTCTATCTTGCCATAGAGCAGGATTTAGAAATAATCCCGGTTCTTAATAAGATTGACTTGCCTGCGGCGGATGTAAAAAAAGTCACCAAAGAAGTCGTTGGGCTTCTTGGTTGTGATGAAAAAGATATTATTCCAGTTTCCGCCAAAACCGGAGAAAATGTAGAAGCGGTTTTAAAAGCCGTAGTGGAAAAAGTGCCTGAACCTAAAACCACCTCGGATAAAACCCGGGCCTTGATATTTGATTCTGTATTCGATGACTATCGCGGTGTTATCACCTATGTCAGAGTTTTTGATGGGAAGATTAAAAAAGGGGACAGAATGAGACTTTTAGCTACCCAAAAAGAAAGCGAAGTATTAGAAGTCGGTTTCTTCAAACCAAAAATGAAATCTGAAAATTCTTTATCCGCCGGGGATATCGGCTATATAGTAACTGGTTTTAAAGAAGTGGCTGAAAGCAGAGTTGGTGACACTGTTACAATTTTAAAAAATCAGGCCTCAGAGCCTTTGGCCGGGTACAAAGAAGTTAAGCCCATGGTTTTTGCCGGCATTTTTTGCCAGGAAGGCAATGATTATCCGGAACTAAAAGAAGCCATGGAAAAGTTGAAGCTGAATGACGCGGCCATGATATACGAACCAGAAAGATCAACCGCCTTAGGTTTTGGTTTTCGCGCTGGTTTTCTTGGTTTGCTTCATCTTGATATTGTCCAGGAAAGATTAAAACGCGAATTCAATTTAGATTTAATAGTTACCGTTCCATCTGTTGCTTATAAAGTCACCACCTCTAAAGGAGAAGAAAAAATAATTTCCTCACCGTTAGATTTACCTGATCCTAATTTCATCGACCACGTGGAAGAACCCATGATGATGATAGATGTTGTCACCCCGTCTGATTATATCGGCGGTATCATGACTTTGCTTCAGGAGAAGAGGGGAATACCGGTTGATAATCAAATGGAATATTTGGATGAGTTTAGAGTTGTCATTCATTACAAAGTGCCCCTCTCTCAGATAGTCGTGGATTTTTATGACAAACTTAAAAACATTTCTTCTGGTTATGCCAGTTTGAATTATGACTTTGCCGGTTATCAGACATGCACTGTTTCGCGCATGGATATATTAGTCGCGACTGAACCAGTCGAGGCCCTGGCTTCCATTGTCTATAAAGACGAAGTCCAAAGAGCTGGCCGAAAAATCGCCAAGGCCCTAAAAGATGTTTTGCCCCGGCAAATGTTCGAAGTCCGCGTCCAGGCAGCCGTGGGCGGAAAAATTTACGCTTCGGAAAAGATCCCGGCTATGCGCAAAGACGTAACTGCTAAATTATATGGTGGTGATGTTACCCGAAAGCGTAAGTTGCTGGAAAAGCAAAAAGCTGGTAAAAAGAAGATGAAGGCCATCGGCAAGGTGGACATACCACAAGAAGCCTTCTTAGCCGTATTAAAAAGATAACATAAATATTATGGGAGAACCAATTAAATCACCAGACGTAGGCCGGCCTTTATGGGCCTCAGGGTATGAAAAAGTTCAGAAAGGCCTAAAAGTTGAACAGGAGTTCAAAGACGCTGGTTGTTATTATGAAATTGGAGATAAAATTACTTTAAACGATACAGAATATGAAGTAGTTGATTATCGGGAAATGAAATTTATGAAAAGAACTGATGATCCAATGAAAAAAGACGTTGATACTCAAATAGAAAGTACGATCGTATTACGGCCTGTCGAAGGCGGCGCAGAAGTATATTTTAATATAGGTGAATTCAAGAATAAATTGAAAAAATAGCACAAATTTAGCTAATATTAGCGGAAGGTTTTGTCGGGGTCTTGACAAAATCTTTTTTTGTGTATATACTTATATGTTCATTAAAAATCGAGATACTTTGGAGAGAGTACATATATAGAAAACGGCAGTATTTTGCATACTCTTTCCAGCACGCAAACTACTGCTTTTTTTCATACTTCAGTTGTGCCCAAAATTGTAGGAAAAAGCGAGGTAAGGAGAGAGTAGCCAGAGAAATATTAATATAAATTGTCTCTAGGCTTTACCACCACCTTATCTCACTTGTTCCTAGAAAATAACCCCAATCAAGGATTTGTGAGAAAAAGCGAGGTAAGGGAGAGAGTAGCCAGAGAAATATTAATATAAATTGTCTCTAGGCTTTACCACCACCTTATCTCACTTGTCCTCAGAAAGGTTCTTTCAGCAGGAAAGAATAGGAGGAGAGCGGGAAATATTTAAATTAAATTGTCCCAATATCACCTCCTTTTCCTTCCTGTTGAAAGCCGGCGCCTTAACTGGCGCTTGGCTTTCTGGAAGATTTTCAATTGTTTATTAAATTAATATATAAGAAAAACAAAAGAATGAATCTGTCCCATTATACAAATAAACTCGAGTCTGATATAACTTCCTGTTCTAAGGAGAGAGTGTTATAATAAGGCTCGGGTTTTTTGGTTAGAAAAATTAATCCCCTGGAATCCGTCCAGGAAGCTAAGGAGTATTGACTCGGAGTGCCTACGCGGCCAAAATCTCTCTCCTCCCTGAATACCTTTTGGCATTCGGGCTGGCCAACAGGCAACTAATCCTGAGTATATTCCTTAGCTTCTTGGGCGGCTTTGCCCCGCCATAGCTTCAGCGACGGCGGGTTTTTTTATTGCAAAAAATCTGGTATAATATGGGCATGCAAAAGAAAATCGGCATACCGCGTCGGCCGGCCCAGGCCACGCAAAAGCCGTCACGAACAAAACCAACTAACACGCACGAACCGGACTACACCCTGATAATCATCCTTGGTGTAATTTTAGTATTTGGCCTCATTATGCTTTCCTCTGCCTCATCTGTTCTTGGTTGGCAGAAATTCGGAGACCATAATTATTTCCTGAAGCATCAGTTGCTTTACGGGGTCCTTATCGGCATTGTCGCTTTCTGGGTAATGAGCAAGATCGATTATCATTATTGGAAAAAATACGCTTTTCCCATAGTGATTGTTTCGATATTTCTTCTCTTCTTAGTTTTAATACCTGGCATTGGTTATGAGTTTTTAGGTGCAAAAAGATGGGTCAGTATTTTAGGTATTCCGTTTCAGCCGTCCGAACTGGTAAAATTGACCTTTCTCATATATCTCGCTACCTGGCTTGAGCAACGGGAGAAAAAGCTAGAAGACTTCTCATACTCTTTCATGCCATTTATTATCATGATCGCTTTTTTGGTTTTCATGGTCGCGGGAATCCAGAAGGATCTGGGAACCATGATTGTCATTGGCGTAATTTCTATTGTGGTATATTTTGTGGCTGGCGCACCGTGGAAACACCTGGGGTGGATGGCAGGAGGAGGCGCTATTCTTTTTTATTTGCTTATTAAAATTGCGCCATATCGGGCCAACCGGCTTACCACTTTTTTAAATCCCGAGCTGGATCCGCAGGGGATCGGCTATCACGTGAATCAGGCTTTATTGGCCATCGGCTCGGGCGGAGTCTTCGGGCTAGGCCTCGGGCATTCGCGGCAAAAATTCAACTACTTGCCGGAAGCAGCCGGTGATTCTATTTACGCTATCATCGCCGAAGAGATGGGCTTTTTCTTTGCGGTCGGACTGGTATTATTATTTTTTGGCCTGGCATATCAGGGCATCAAAATAGCCCGCAATGCTCCGGATGCATTTGGAAAACTCCTGGCTGTCGGTATCATTTCCTGGGTGTCATTTCAGGCCTTTGTAAACATCATGGCCATGATCGGTCTGCTACCATTGACAGGAATCACTTTGCCGTTTATAAGTTATGGCAGTACGTCCCTTATTACCGTCCTGGCAGCCATGGGTCTGCTCGTAAATATTTCCCGACAAACTAGGAAAACAAAAATATCATGATACCTGCCTCGGAAAAAAGCAGGAGGAAAATCACCGCAGGCGAAGAAGGCGAGATTTTTGAATTGCCTAATGACATCATTGAAAAAGAATTCCGTCCTTTAAGTTTAGACAATGCTAAAGAAAGAATTACAACAGGAAAATTAAAGGATATTTATTTTACTTTTCGATTAGCCCGGCAAGTTTTACCTGATCATATTATCGAAGTTGTTGGCTCTCAAAAAAAAGGGGATTCCTTAAAGCTTTATTCGCGAAAAGTGGAAGTCCCGGAAGAAGATCGTGAAAGAAAAGAGCGAATTAATCAGGCGATGCAAAATTATTATGATGGAGAGCTAGATAAAAAAGAAATAGAAAAATTGATAAAAGAATATAAAGAATATATTGAAGAAAAATATCCCGAAGGATCAGAGCTCGCACAAGCTTATGAAAAATTTGGTCTTGAAATTCCAGGTTGGCAAATGAATTTATTATATGATGAGAAAAATAAAAAAATAAAATTTTGTGAAGTTGAATTAAAAAGCGGAAGAAATAATCTAACAATCAATAAATTATTAGAAAATTCTGATTCAGCCAAAGAAGCAATTCCAAGGATTGAAAGTATGTGTAAAATTATTATTTCAGATAATTTTTCCTATATAGAAAAAAATTATCCAGATATCCCCGCTGAAAAAATAATTGAGCTTAATAAAATTGTAAATCAAATTTTAAATAAATTAGTAAAAATTTTTAAATTTTCAGGAGATGATTTTAAAGTTTGGTTTACCGATAAAAATTTAACCGATAGTTTAATAAAGGTATTTAATATTGAATCAATTTTGAGAAAGAATAGTATAGAAAAGACAATTATTATTTATAATGAAATATTACAATATTTAAAAAAATCGAAAATCAAAGATCCGGGTGTTTTAGTAAATATTCATAACTATATTGAAAAATCATAAAAAAATGAAAATATTATTGACCGGAGGAGGAACAGCCGGATCAGCCACACCATTAATCGCAATTGCCGAAAAATTGAAAGGCCATGATATTCTTTTTATTGGCACTGAAGACGGACCGGAAAGAGAAGTGGTTGAAGCCGCTGGAATAAAGTTCCAAAGTTTTATCGCGGGAAAATTTCGCCGCTATATTTCTTTTCGCACGCCCATTGATGGATTTAAAGTTTTAATCGCAATAGTAAAAGCATATTTCTTTTTAGGAAGAGTAAAACCAGACGTTATTGTCAGTGCCGGCAGCTTCGTCTCGCCGCCGTTTATTTGGGCCGGAAAATTTCGCGGCATTAAATCTCTGGTTCATCATCAGGATCTGCAGATGACCATGGCCACCAAGCTCATGAAGAAAAATGCCACAGTTTTAACCAAAGCTTTTAAGGAAATACCTCTTGAAGCCATCTGGACCGGCAATCCAGTAAGAGATCTTTCTCCCACAACTAGCGAAATTAATTTTCAAGACGACAAACCAGTCGTCTTAATTATGGGCGGTGGCATTGGCGCTCAAAAAGTAAATGAGCTTGTAAATGAAAAATTATTAGAATTCTGTAATATTATTCATATAACCGGCAAGGGGAAGAAAGGGTTAGAATTAGATAGTAAAAATTATCAGTCTTTTGAATTCTTAACCGATCAAATGAATGAAGCTTTGGGAAAAGCGGATATAGTCGTTAGCCGGGCAGGCTTAGGCGCAATTTCTGAATTATCAATTTTGGGCAAACCTACTATCCTGATTCCATATGAAGGGGCCCAGGAAGAAAATGCCAGATTCTTAGAAGAAAAAAATGCCGCAATTGTTTATGGCCAGGATAATCTCACTCAGGAAAAATTCACCAAAAAAATAAAAGAACTTATAGACAACAAAGAAAAACAAAATTCTCTCTCTATTAATATAAGGAAGATAAACAAATCTGATGCCAGCCAGACCATTGCCGAGAAAATTATCAAATTGGCTTAGCTCCTTAGACGCGAACCGGACCGACCATTATTCGACCGACCGCATTAAGGAGTTTTTAAGCTCTTTGGGAAATCCGCAGGATCAATTCCATTCTGTCCATATTGCTGGTACGTCCGGGAAAGGTTCGACATCTACCATGTTGGCGAAAATTTTAGAAGAGGCAGGTTATAAGACAGGCTTAATTACTTCTCCTTATTTAGTCTCTCCTTTTGAGAAAATAAAAATCAATTCCCGTAATATTTCTTCTCATTCTTTTGAAAGCCTGGTAAAAGAATACAAACAAGAGATAAAAAAATATAAGCTCACTTATTTCGAAGTCTGGATCGCCCTGGCATTTATTTATTTTGCTAAGCAAAAAATTGATTGGGCTGTAGTAGAAACCGGACTAGGTGGCCGCTTTGACGCAACTAATGTTTTAAAATCAGACATGGTCATCATCACTACGATTGATTATGACCACACCGACATCCTCGGCACCACCCTTCCTCAAATCGCCCGTGAAAAACAAGCCATCATAAAAACAAGCTCGATTGCATTGAGTGGCTCAAAATTAATCAAGAATGCCAAATATATAAATACATCTGACTACCGGCTACTGACTACTGACTTGCAGATCACATCCTTCAATTATAAATCTCTTAAAAACGTCCAGCTATCACTTCTCGGAGAATTCCAGATCAAAAATGCCATCCTGGCAATAGAGGCAGCCAAGATATTAAAGATTCCGGAAAAAAATATTTATTCAGGATTAATAAAAGCAAAACATCCGGGCCGGTTTGAAATAATCTCAAGAAGGCCGCTCATAATCATGGATGGAGCACATTCGCCTGAAAAAATGAAAGCTTTTTCAAGTTCTTTAAAAAAAATTGTGTTAGAGAAAAAAGATTTTAAAAATAAATATTTACTTTTTAGTTTGAAATATAATAAAGACTATAAAAAAGTAATAGACAACATCGTACCTTTATTTGATAATATTATTTTAACTGGCTTTGAAAAGTCGATTGATTTAAAAACATTAAAAAAGTATATCGGAAATAATTATCCTAATAAGAACGTAATTATAATTGACGATGCAATTAAGAGTTATAAGGCCATTAAGCGTAAATTAAAGCTTAATGATTTACTGGTAATTACCGGATCTTTATATATGATTGGTGACCTTAAAAAAGGTCTTAATATGTGATAAAATATAGATATGAAAATAGATGACATAAAAAAGGTCTATATAATAGGTATTGGCGGGATCGGCATCTCCGGATTAGCCCGTATTTTTAATGATATGGGTAAGCAAGTCGTCGGTTCTGACATGGTTCAGTCAGAAATCACGGACGAAGTAAAAAAAGAGGGCATTCAAGTGATTATTGGCCAGGATGGTTCTAAGATTGACGAAAGTTATGATTTGATCGTTTTTTCTGATGCTGTCCCTAAAGATAACCCCGAACGCCTAAAAGTAGGGGAACTTGGCTTAGATGATAAAGAATTCAGCTATTTTGATGCCGCGGCCGAACTTATGAAGGAATACGAATATGCGATTGCTGTTTCCGGCACGCACGGCAAGACCACGACCTGCGCCATGATTGCGGAAATCATGATCAAAGCTGGTTTGGACCCAACCGTGATCGTCGGCTCTAAAATTAAGAAGCTTAATTCCAATGCCCGCTTAGGAAAAGACAAAAAATATTTTATTATCGAGGCTTGCGAACACAAAGAGCACATGATGCGGCTTTCTCCTAAAGCTATTGTAATGACTAATATTGAAGAAGATCATTTAGACTATTATCGGGACCTGGAACACATTGAAATGACTTTTCAGAATTTTATCAATAAGCTTCCCAAAGACGGGGGATTGTTAGTAAAAAATAATGATGATTCGGAATCGCGCAATCTTGGGTTTGACGGCCGGATCATCTCATACGGCATAGAAGAAAAAGCTGATGTCATGGCTAAGGCCATAAAAATTAAAGACCAGGTCCAGGAATTCAAAGTTGGAAAAGAAAAATTCAAATTAAAGGTTCCCGGCAAGTTTAATGTATACAATGCCTTATCAGCCATTGCCATGGCCCGCGAACTGGGCATAGACGATGAAATAATCCATGATGCCTTGTTTGAATTTGAAGGCACCTGGCGTCGCTTTGAATATGTTTGCGAATACAAAGGCGCTCAGGTCATTTCTGATTACGCCCATCACCCGACGGCTGTTTCCGGATTGATCAATGCTGCCAAAGATTTTTTTCCGAAAAAGAGAATTTTTATTGTCTTCCAGCCGCATCAGCATAATCGCACAAAAAAATTATACAAAAAATTTATTGAATCATTTGATGGAGCTGACTTCGTGATCCTACAGGAAATATTCGATGTCCCTGGCCGTGAAGAAGATGAAGACCAGAATATCAGTTCTAAAGAGATGGCCAAGGAAGTAGAAAAAAGAGGTAAGTACGTTTTTTATTCTCCTGATTTCAAAAAGACCAAGCAGCTTTTAGATGAGCATTTGGAAAAAGACAATGTATTATTAATCGTCGGAGCGGGCGATATTTATCTTTTAGTTGAAGAACTATGTTCGAAAAAATAAAAATTGAGGAAAATGTTCCTCTGTCAAAATACACATCAATAAAAATCGGCGGACCAGCTAAGTATTTATATAATGCCAAATCTAGCCAGGATCTGCAGATCGCATTGCAAGAAGCCAAAGCCGCCGGAATAAATACTCTTGTTATTGGAGCCGGTTCAAATCTGATTTTTTCTGATAAGGGTTTTGACGGACTTGTAATCAGAAATTTAATTAAATATATTAAAGTAGAAGATGACTTAATGTCAGTCGGAGCCGGTAATAATTTAAATGAAGTTGTGACGGCTCAGACTAAATACGGACTAGGAGACCTGGAATTTTTAGCCGGCATACCTGGCAACATTGGCGGCGCAGTCTGGATGAACGCTGGCTCGCGTAAAATCGCTATTGGCAATTATGTAAAAGAAGTGGAATATCTGGATGAATTTTTTAATAAGAAAACAATTAGCGGGCCGGACTCGGAATTTGGATACAGAAAAAGTATTTTTCAGGATAAAAAATATTATATAACAGGGTGCGTATTAAACTTGGATTATGCTGAACCAGCTTTAGTTCAGAAAAATATCGGGGATAACATCCTGCACAAGCAGGAAACGCAAGATTTAAAGTACCCATCGGCCGGCTGTGTATTTAAAAATCCCATGCATGAGCTAACTGCCGCCCAAATGATCGAGGAATGCCAATTAAAGGGCAAGAAAATTGGCGGTCTTGAAGTTTCATCCAAACATGCGAATTACATAATAAATACAGGCAAAGGCAAGGCCGAAGACTTTGTCATTCTGACCTCCTTGATAAAGCAACAAGTTCGTGATACTTTTAATGTCCAATTGGAGTTTGAAATCCAAATGATCGGGTTCTAAATAAATAAAACTTAAAAAAATGAAAATTATTCAAAGCGCAAGAAATATTGAAATAACCGGAGCCATAGAAAAATATATTGATGAAAAAATCGGCAGTTTAGATAAGCTGAACATGAACGTAATTGAATGCCGGGTCGAGCTGGATAAAAATACTCATCACAAGAAAGGCGAAGTTTATAAAGTAACTGTTAACATGAAAGTTCCTGGTGACCTAATTCGGGCGGAACACGTTGACATAGACGTGTACGCCGCTATCGATCTGGTCAAAGAAGACGCCGAGCGCCAATTAAGGAAATTAAAATCAAAATACGAAGCAAAAAATAGGGAAGCTAATAAAACAAGAAGAGGATTAAAAAGTATTTTTTTCTGGAGGAAAGCAGAATAACATATGAAATTTTTAGACAAATTTTTCGGTGACGCCGATGTTAAGACGATCAAGAAGATCCAACCGATCGTGGACCAGATCAATGCTCTGGAAAATGATATAAAGGCATTATCAGACGAACAACTTAAAGACAAGACCAAAGAATTCAAAGAACGGATAAAAAAAGGGGAGAAAGAAGACGATATCCTTCCCGAGGCTTTTGCTGTCGTGCGCGAAGCAGCCAAAAGAACCTTGGGCCAGAGGCATTATGATGTCCAGCTCATCGGCGGCATTACTTTGCACCGCGGCATGATCGCGGAAATGAAAACCGGTGAAGGCAAGACTCTTTCTGCCACTACCGCCGTATACTTGAACGCCCTTTCAGGCAAAGGCGTGCATGTTGTCACTGTTAATGATTATCTGGCCCGCCGCGACTGTGATTGGATGGGCCGTGTTTATGATTTTTTAGGGCTCAGCATTTCATGCGCCCAAAATCAAATGGTGTCTTATTTATTTGAGCCTGAAGCAGGCAAACAAAACGAAGAAGACGAAGAAATCGCTTCATTTAAAGTTGACATGGAAAACTTAAAGCCGGTTTCCCGAAAAGAAGCTTATCAGGCCGATATTACATATGGTACAAATAATGAATTCGGATTTGATTATCTTCGGGACAACATGGTCCAGGAAGCAGGTCAAAAAGTTCAAAGAGGCCTGCACTATGCCATTGTGGATGAAATTGATTCTATTTTAATTGATGAAGCCCGCACCCCGTTGATTATTTCTTCTCCAGCTGAAGAAGCGACAGACCAGTACCAGCAATTTGCCCGCATTGCATCTACATTAAAAGAAAATACTGATTATAATCTTGATGAAAAGATGAAAGCCACGACCCTAACCGATGCCGGTATCAACAAAGTCGAAGCTGCTTTGGGCATGGACAATATCTATGAAGCTGGTGGCGTGCAAATTGTTCATCATGTTGAAGCCGCCCTTAAGGCAAAGGCCATGTTTAAAAAGGATGTTGATTATGTGGTAAAAGAGGGCGAAGTCATCATTGTCGATGAGTTTACTGGCCGTTTGATGCAAGGCCGCCGTTATTCTGAAGGTCTGCATCAGGCGATTGAAGCAAAAGAAGGGCTGGACATCAAGCAAGAATCCCGCACCATGGCGACTATTACTTTTCAGAATTTATTTAGATTATATGACAAACTTTCCGGCATGACTGGTACGGCTGTAACTGAAGCAGAAGAATTCCATAAGATTTATGGTTTGGAAGTCCTGGTTATTCCTACCAACAAACCATTAATAAGAGAAGACCTGACTGATTCCATTTACAAGAATGAGGCCGGTAAATTTAAAGCAGTCGTAAAAAATATCAAAGAATATCATGCCAAAGGCTTACCGGTATTAGTCGGTACTATTTCCATTGAAAAGAATGAGCTCTTGGGCCAGCTGCTATCAAGAGAGGGAATTGAACATAACTTGCTCAACGCCAAAAACCACGAAAAAGAAGCGGAAATAATTGCCCAGGCCGGAAAAAAAGGCGGGGTTACTGTGGCTACCAATATGGCTGGCCGTGGTGTTGATATTATTCTCGGTGGCAACCCTCCGGACAAGGGAGCAGCCGAAGATATAAAGAAAAATGGCGGACTAGTTGTGATCGGTACGGAAAGGCACGAATCCAGAAGAATCGACAATCAGTTAAGGGGCCGTTCCGGCAGGCAAGGCGATCCCGGTATTACCCAGTTCTTTGTTTCTATGGACGATGACCTGATGCGTATTTTTGGATCAGAACGCATGAAATCTATCATGAATACATTGAAGGTGCCGGACGACATGCCGATTGAAAACAAGATGATTTCGCGTTCAATCGAATCTGCCCAGAAAAAAGTTGAAGGCTATCATTTTGATGCCCGTAAGCACGTGGTTGAATATGATGATGTTTTGAACAAGCACAGAGATGTTATTTATAAAAAACGCGATAATATATTAGATCTTAAAGGCAAAGCTGTCCGGAAAAAAATATTTGAGTTGATTGAGAATGAGATAGAAGCAGTTGTCTCTCTTCATACAAATCTTGAAAATGAAAAAGACTGGGATATCAAAGAAATTTATGAAACTGTAAATTCTATTTTTCCTGTTCCTGAAGATGTCCGCTTGGATCTAAAAGATCTTCAGGCCGAAGGCGGCGATGCCCAGCAAGATGCGGCCGCGCGCACAAAAATTATTGAATACATTAAAGACCTGGCCTTTAAAAATTACGAACGCATGCTGGAAGAAGTAGAAGACGAAGAAGCTCTTGTCCGCGTGGAAAGAAGTTTTATTTTAAGAAGCATCGATATGCTCTGGGTTGAACATCTGGATGAAATGACTTACTTGAGAGAGGGGATCGGACTCCGTGGTTATGCCCAGAAAGATCCTTTGATCGAATACAAGGGAGAAGCTTATCAGATGTTTACTGCCCTTCTGGAAAATATTCAAAAAAATGTTGTTTACTCAATATTTAAAATTGCGGCTGTAAAACAAATGGCGCCTTCTCCAGTTCAGTCACAAACTCATATGTATCGGGCTCCGGCCAAGAACATGCAGAAAAAGGAAACGCAACAAGCACCCCAGCCCAAGGCCAAAGCTAAAGATGAGAGCGGGAATAAAGTGGGCAGGAATGATTCTTGTCCTTGCGGTTCGGGTAAGAAATATAAAAAGTGTCATGGACAATAAGAAAAATGAGCTTGAAAAAAAGCTCATTTTTTAATATAATTAGTACATGAAGAAAACAAAAGGTTTTACTTTGGTCGAACTGCTTATAGTCATTGCTATTATTACAATATTAGCAGTAATTATTTTTATCGCCTTAGATCCTGCTTACCGCTTTGCGTCTGCCAGGAACACTACTCGGTGGCAGGAAACTGACTCTATCCTAAATGCCGTATTAAAATACCAGACTGATAATGATGGTGAAATGCCCATGGGCATTGATACGAATTTAAGAATGATTGGAACGGCCACATCTGGCTGCGATATTGCCTGCGGTGCGACTTCTTCCGGTTCCTCAACATTCGTAGATAACGATGCCGCCAGTTTTTCCGGAACTTATACAAATACTCAGTGGGATGGAGGAAATTCATGGGTTGAGTTATCAAATCCCGCTGGAAATCCAACTGGCTCTTATCAATCTACTATCAAGGACGCCGGTGTTTCTATTCCCTGGAATACTTTAGACTGGACACCGCAACAACCGTTTTATAAGCAACTACCAGACAATGGAGTTTCTGAAACCGGTTATCCGGCTGGAAACGCCAACATGGCTTCCAATTCAGGCCTTTGGCATTTGAACGAATCATCCGGAAATATTATGGATTCTTCCGGCAATGGAAATGATGGCACAAATAGCGGAGCCAATTATGGAGTAGCCGGACAATTCAATACCGCCCTTTTTTTTAATGGGACGGGTGATATTATTCACGGTCCGCCTTCTGATGATATAACTGGTAACAATCTTCAGACTATAACTTTTTCCGCCTGGATCAAGCATACTGACACTGGTGACAATGGATATATTGCCAGCCTTAAGAGAAGCGCTTCTCCTTCTACCTTAATTTCCTTAGATGCCGGTAATGGCGGAGCAGGAAATCTTGGATTTCTTACTCGAAACAATGCCAACACCAATCATTCGTGGATTAATCATAGTGGCGGATATAATGATGGCGAGTGGCATCATCTTGTTGGTGTGGTAGATGGATTATCACGACAATTATACATTGACGGAGTACTGCGGAATTCTGATAGCCAGGGCATGCAAAGTGTGACCGGCAATACAGCTGAATTTACCATCGGCGGTTTTCACGATGGATGGAATCTCTACTTTGACGGAACCATTGATGAAGTGGCTATTTGGAACCGGGCTTTATCCGGTCCGGAAATAACAGACCTCTATCGTCGCGGCGCCAACCGTCTCAAATTCCAAGTTCGTTCCTGCGACGATGCCGCCTGTTCCGGTGAATCATTTATCGGACCAGACGGTACCGGAGCTAGTTATTATTCTGAATTAGACAATTCCAGTACATCTCTTCCTTCACTTGCTCTTTCTAACGTAGTTAATAATCAATACTTTCAATATCAGGTTGATTTTGAAACTGACGATTCTTCATTATCACCGGAATTAATTAATTCTACTATCACCGGAACAGGAGGCGGGGGATCAGGCGAACTTACTCAAGCAGCTTGCTTGAATCTTACACCAGAGCTAGTTGACTACTACTTAACTTCAATGCCCGAGGATCCTAAAGAGGGAACTGATGCCATGACTTATTACGCCATTAAAACAACGGCCAACGGCCGGATCAACGTTAAGGCCTGTGCTCCGGAACAGGATGAGAATATATATGTGCAAAGGTAGTATCCATTGACACAATTAGTCTCTTAATATAATTTATCAAATGCAACCATAAAGGAGGTGTTCCGTGAAAGAATTCCGTTGTCTTATTCTGGCCGGAGAGAGCTACCAGCGCTTCATCAGGGGCCAGGGCTGGCTGGGCAAGGTCGCCGCCGAGGAAGACGGCACAGTCGAAATCGGTCCGGGCCAGGCCGTGTTCATCTACACGGATGGCCGGGATGCGCATGCCGACATCCACCGCTTCGGCCGGCAGATGCCCAGCCGGGTCAGGTGCCTGCAGACCAGGCAGGGCACGGCTCCGCATGGTCACGATGCCACCGGCGCCCTGATCTGGTGGGCGGACGTGATCGCCTGCGGCTGGCCCTGGGAGGACCAGTCCGCGCCGAACATGCGCTCGGCCACGGATGGGAATCCGGCCTAATCAATGGGGGTTTAAGCACAAGAGCAGGGGGGCGAATCTGAAAAATTCGTCCTCCGCTCTTGACCAACTCATCAAAATGTGCTATACTTATATATGAAAGGCCCTTTATAGGGCTTTTCGCCAAAAAAACAAAAACAAAATAAAAATTTATATGGAGGAAAGATACTTAAAAAAAGCAGCTGGATTCATGGTTGTTTTTTTATTTTTATTTATTATATTAGCCGCAGTTTTGGTAAACACTGCTTATGCCAGCGAACAAAGAGAGCCAGAAGTAAAAGTGTTTAACTATGGCAATGAAATTAATCAGGAATTAAACTTCTATGCCTACGGCCAAGGTTTTCACGGCGGAGTTGATGTAGCCATCGGAGATTATCGTGGCAATAAAAATAATGAAATAATCACAGCGGCCGGAAACGGCGGCGGACCGCAAGTGCGCGTCTTTGCCAGCAACGGCCATTTCTTAAATCAGTTCTGGGCCTATTCAGAAACTTTCCACGGCGGCGTAAATGTCGCAGCCGGCGACCTTGACGGTGACGGCAAGGCGGAGATTATCACCGGCCCCATGAAAGGCGGCGGCCCTCATGTCCGCGTCTTTGACAAGAACGGCAACCCGAAATACACCATGGGCTTCTTTGCATTTGACGAAGGTTTTCGCGGCGGCGTTGATGTTACGGCCGGAGACTTGAACGGTGATGGCCGTGATGAAGTTATTGCCGCTGCCGGACCAGGCGGATCGCCACATATCAGAGTATTTGATGTTTATGGAAATTATACCGGATTAGATTATCGGCCTTATGCCGAATCAGATCGCGGCGGCGTTTCTGTTGCTGCCGGAAATATTGATGGCGGCCATGACGACGAGCTCGTGACCGGTATATTCTCTGCTGGAGAAGCTTGGGTAAAAGTATATAAGGGCGATGCCAACAGAACAGTCATCGGAGAGTTCCGCGCTTTTGATTCTGGTTTTCGCGGCGGTGTTAACGTAGCCACCGGTGATGTCGACGGAGACAACAAAGACGAAATATTAGTTTCCGTTGCGGCCGGCGGCGGACCGCAAACAAAATTCTTTGAGATTGACGGCCGGGAAATTCATCCTGGGTTCATGGCTTATGAAGAAGATTTCCGTGGCGGCGTCCATGTCGCGGCCGGAAACCTGGATGCAGACAAAGAGGCAGAAATTGTCACCGGTCCTTCTAAACTCATGCCCGAGGGCAATCTGACATACAACAAATATTTTGAGGTCAATTTATCTGAACAAAAAGCCTATGCCTGGGAGAACGGATATTTGCAAAGGGAAATGCTTACCTCGACTGGCCTGCCCGGCACACCAACTCCAACCGGAGTCTTTCACATCATCAGAAAAATATATTCACATCTTTATGTCGGCCCAGGCTATTATCTGCCTAATACATTATACAACGCTGAATTCACCCGAGCTTATTATATCCATGGCGCATACTGGCACAATAATTTCGGACATGTCATGTCGCATGGATGCATTAATCTGTCGTACCCAGACGCGGAATGGATGTTCAACTGGATAGAAGTCGGTACGCCAGTTTTGATTCACTACTGAAATATTTTCCACAGTTTCAGTGGAGCACCTGTCTATTTGACAGGTGCTTTTAATTTTAATAATCTTAATTTAGGAAATAGAGGCTCGGCGCCTCTGTTTTTTTTGTGTAGAACCACTGATTACGCAGATTGGAAGGATTTCACAGATTTATTTTTTATGATAAGCATCATGATGGGTCGAAGAAGAGTTGATATGATGGTTGAAGAAAAAGTCTTAGTTGAATTAAAAGCGGTTTCAGAATTAAAAAAGTACACTATTCTCAAGCCATCAATTATTTAGAAGCTTTTAATGTGGAAGTCGGTTTAATACTCAATTTTGGTGCCCGCAGCCTCCAATTTAAAAGACTAATAAATTCCAAAAGAAAAAATCTGTGAAATCTGCCCAATCAGCGAAATCTGCGGTTCTTCTTGAAAAAAATCCAGAAATAAATTATAATATTGGCATGAAAAACTTCAAATATTATATACTCCTCACATTAGGAATATTCCTTATTCCATGTGTGAGCATGGCGTTTGACGAACGTCCGCCAGAGGCAAAGGTTTTTACTCAGGCTTTTAACCAGAAAAAGTCTTTTTTTCCGTTTGAAAACATGAACCAAGAAGGCGGTTCTGTGGCTGTCGGGGATGTTGGTAAAGATGGTAAGGCAGAAATTATTATTGGTTCCGGTCCCGGCCAAGAACCATGGGTTTATGTGTTTAAGTCTAATGGAGATTTTAAGAGAAAGTTCTTGGCTTATGACATTAATTCTAAAATGGGTGTGAATGTGGCTGTGGGAAATGTCCGCGGCAAGAAAAAAGGCAAGAAAAAGAGAAACGAGATCATTACAGCACCAATGATAGACGGGGGACCCCAGGTCAGAGTTTTTGACTTTAAAGGTGAACCAAAATACAGGGGCAGCTTTTATGCATTTGATTCCGGCTTCAAAGGCGGGGTCAATGTGGCTGCCTGCGATACTAATGGCGATGGCAAAGATGAAATTATTGCTTCTGCTGGTCCGGGCGGGTCTACCCATGTCCGTACCTTCAATGGCCGCGGCCGGTATCTAGGATTAGACTTCCGGCCATTTTCCTCTGATATGAGAGGCGGTGCTAATGTCGCTTGCGCTAATGTTGATGGCGGCGCTGAAGACGAGATCGTTACATCCATCCAGAGCTTTGGCCAACCGCGTGTAAAAGTTTATAAAGCAAATAACGATAAAACAATTTTGGGAGATTTCCTGGCCTACGCTGACGGCTTCCGCGGCGGGGTGCAGATAACTGCCGGCGACATAGATTCAGACGGTGTTGATGAAATAATTACAGCTCCGAACTGGGATGGCGGTCCGCAAGTGCGCACGTTCGAGGGCCATGGCCAGCCTCTCGCTCCCGGCACCATCGCTTACGAGAGCGATTTCAAGGGCGGTGTTAAGATCGCCGCCGGCAAGCTGACCAGGAAGCTGACCAAGAAACAAAGAAAAGCAGGCAAGATAAGAAATATCAGGATTGTCACTTTGCCAGGTAAAAGACAGATAGAAGGCCGTAGTGATTTATTTAAATATATTGATGTAAATCTTAGCGAACAAAAGCTTCGCGCTTATAGAAACGGTAAGAAAGATATGGATTTTTACGTTTCCACTGGCAAAGCTGGCTATGCCACACCAACCGGCCACTTCAATATATATGCCAAAATGGCGACCCTGCGTATGACCGGATTTTACGGGGAGGGCGATCCGAATAATTATGACCTGGAAAATGTGCCCCATGTCCTCGCTTTTTACGGCGATTACACCATCCACGGCGCCTACTGGCATAATAACTGGGGCCATGTCATGTCCCACGGTTGTATTAATGAACCTTTATACGAAGCCGACGTCCTGTATCATTGGGCTAATACCGGTGATGATGTGATTGTGCATTATTAAGCTAATATAACACTTGTAATCCTTGGGATTCTCATATATAATAATCCAATATGAACCTATCAGCTAGAGGAAAATTATGGCTTACCCTTTTGGGTATTTTAGTTTTGGCAGGTTTTGCCTTAATGGTTGATATTCCCCAGGGTCCGGATATTTCCTGGGGCGGGGAATTAAAGCGCCAAATCAAAGTCCATTTGGGCTTGGATCTCCAGGGCGGAACCGCTTTATTATATGAAGCCGACCTGACTGAAATCCCTAATGAAGAAAAGGAAGAAGCAATGGAAGGCGTAAGAGATGTGATTGAACGAAGAGTCAATGCTTTTGGCGTTTCTGAACCTTTAGTCCAAACCACAAAATATGGAGACACCTGGAGAGTAAACGTGGAATTACCTGGCATAGAAGATGTAAATGAAGCTGTAAATGAAATCGGCGAAACTCCTTTATTAGAATTCAAAGAAGAAGGTGAGCCTAAAGAATATACAGAAGAGGAAAAGGCCGAGATAGAAGAGCAAAATATAGAAAATAAGAAATTAGCCCAGGAGGTCTTAGATCAAGCCTTAGCTGGTGAAGACTTTGCTGTTTTAGCCACGGAAAAATCCCAGGATCCCGGCTCGGCTACAGAAGGCGGGGCTTTGGGTGAGATCAGAAGAGGGGAGACTATTGCTGAATTTGAAGAAGTAGTTTTTGAAAAAGCCGAAGTCGGGCAGGTTTATCCTGAAGTAGTGGAGACAGTCTTTGGCTATCATATTATTAAAGTAGATGAATTAAGGCAGGACGAAGAAGGCAATGATGTGGCCGTAGCTTCTCATATATTAATGTTAAAAGTTCCGGACGAACCGCAAATGCTCGCTCCGGAATATGTAAATACTGGTTTATCAGGAAAACAGTTAAAAGGTTCAGAAGTTGTATTTGATCCGCAAACCAATTTACCGCAAGTAAATCTGACCTTTGACGATGAAGGAAAAGATTTGTTTGCCGAAATCACTGAAAGGAATGTCGGCAAGACAGTGGCTATATATCTTGATGGTTCCCCAATTTCCACCCCCGTGGTTAACGAGCCTATTCGGGACGGAAGTGCAGTAATCACAGGTGATGACACTCTGGAAGAAGCCAAAACTTTAGCCCAGCGCCTAAATGCCGGTGCCTTGCCCGTGCCTATCGAGTTGATCAACCAAAGAAATATCGGCCCGACTTTAGGCCAGGAATCAATTGAAAAATCCTTACTTGCCGGTTTAATCGGACTCGTTATCTTATCTTTGTTTATTATCCTTTATTATAGACTGCCCGGCGTTATTGCAGTCATTGCTTTATTTATATACGGATTAGTAGTTTTGGCGATATTTAAATTATGGCCGGTCACTTTGACATTGGCAGGTGTCGCCGGTTTTATAATATCTATCGGTATGGCGGTAGATGCAAACGTGCTTATTTTTGAAAGAATGAAAGAAGAGCTGCGAAACAAGAAGCCAGTTAGCCTGGCCATAGACGACGGTTTTAAGCGCGCCTGGACATCTATCAGAGATTCAAATATTTCTACACTAATTACATGTTTAATATTGGCTTGGATGGGCACATCATTAATTCAGGGCTTTGCTATTACCCTGGCTATCGGTATTCTGGTTTCAATGTTTTCTGCTATTATCATTACCCGGACATTGTTAAAAATAATTTCTACAAAGAGCCTTTGGTGGTATGGTTGCGCCAATGTAAATTCGGAGGACAAAGAAGATGTATAATATTATCAAAACCCGAAAAATTTGGTTCTCCATATCCATGGCCCTCATTGCGGTAACTTTAGTGGCGGCAATTATGTATGGCTTTAATTTAGGGATAGATTTCACAGGTGGTTCACTCTTGTATGTGGAATATCCAGATGGCCGTCCTAGCGTGGAAGAAGTTGAGGAGCAAGCATCATCAGTTCCAGATCTTGGCGAAGCTAATATCCAGACAACAGGGGACAACGGTATTATCTTGAAAATGGGATTTATATCAAACGAACAGAGGCAGGAAGTTATGGAAGCTTTACCCGGAGCAGAGGAACAAAGCTTTGAATCTATCGGACCCGTCATAGGTGAAGAATTAAAAAGAAAATCATGGATCGCCATATTACTAGTCCTCATTGGCATTGTCGGATATCTGTCTTGGGCTTTCCGTGGTGTTAGCAAGGGCCCGGTTCCATCTTGGATGTACGGTGTGGCTGCCTTAGGCGCTCTAGCTCATGACGTTATTATTACATTGGGCGTATTCTTGATTATCGGCCATTTCTTCGGTGTGGAATTAAATATCATGTTTATTACAGCTATATTGACCGTGCTCGGGTATTCTGTAAACGATACCATTGTTGTTTTTGATAGGATTAGGGAAGGGCTGAAAACATCTCATCAAGATACATTTGAAGGCGTTGTTAACGAAGCTGTTAACCACACAATCACCAGATCTCTAAATACTTCCCTTACTACATTGTTTGTTCTGGCTGCATTATTCCTGTTTGGCGGGGAAACAATCAAATATTTTGTCCTTGCATTAATGGTTGGTATTATTACTGGTACATATTCTTCAATATTTATTGCTTCACCACTCCTCCTTTGGGGAGCAAAGGTTCTGAAGAGGTAATTATAATAAATAATTTACTTTGCACTAATGTCAAGTTTATTTTTTAATATTGCTTGACAGTTTTTTGATTTTATGATATAGTGTTAAAGTAAGTAACATAAATTGACTAAATTAATTTGATATAAGTCATTTCTTTTTGGCTTATATTGGCGCAATATATGAGTGATCAAAATACACAAACCCCATCAATTTTAGACAAAGTTATCGAATCAAAGGAGGAATCTGAAAAAAGTGAATTTAATCCGCAGGAACTAATATCATTATTACTGCGAAAATTAACTTCAAAAGAAGCTGACGTGCTTAAAAGGCGTTTTGGTCTTAATGAACATGATAAACAAACCCTCGAAGCGATTGGCAATTATTATAATGTCACCCGTGAAAGGATTCGTCAGATCGAGAACCTTTCAATTAAGAAGATCAAGGAAGCTAGTGATTTTCAGGACCTAGTAAAAAATGCTGAGCATGTTATTACCACTATTCTTTCTCAAAACGGTGGCGTCTGCGAGCAGAACTTCTTAATGAAAGAGGTTTTTATGACTAGCCACACCCCTGCCAATGAAAGAGCCATTCTCTTTATTTTATCTGAATTGCTTGGAGACCGGTTTGAAAAGGTCCCAAATAGTAAGCGATATCGTTTAAGCTGGAAAATGAAATTAACCCAAATAGATTTCCTTGATAAAGTCATTGAAGTTGTTAAAGGCGAACTTAATAATGATGAAAAGCCTCAATCACTGGAAAGAATCTTTGAATTATTCATGACTACTGACTTTTATAATCAATACAAAGAACAAATAACAGAAGATGTCCTTGGTTCTTTCATGGAGGTTAGCCAGGCAATTGCCAGGAATCCTTTTGATGAATATGGTTTATCATCTTGGGGTTCAGTCGTGCCAAAACGCATGAATGATAAGATCTATCTTATTTTAAAGAAAGAAGGCAAACCCATGCATTTTGTTGACATTGCCGGACGCATAACCGAAGTATTCAAGAAAAAAGCATATCCGCCCACAGTTCACAATGAACTTATTCTTAATAAAGAGTATGTTTTAGTGGGCCGGGGAATTTATGCATTGACCGAATGGGGTTACAAGCGCGGCGTTGTGGCTGATGTTATTACCGAAGTTCTGGAAAAAGCCAGTGAACCTCTGACCAGAAATGAAATAGTTAAGCGTGTTCTCGACCAGAGAATCGTTAAGAAAAATACTATCCATCTTGCTTTAACTAATAAGAAAAAGTTTAATAAGTTATCTGATGGAAGATATGCTATTGCCGAGCAGGAAGTTAAGCCTGCTGAAGCTCCTATTTCTGATACTGAAGAGGACAAGTAAAACCAAAAATAAAAATATTTATTGATGCCGGATTTTTTTAACTTACAATACTTCGATTTACAGAGTTTTCTGATTTCCTTTGGAGGCAATCCTTTATCAGTTTTTTTATTCCTCTTCCTGAATGGAGGAGTTTTTATTGTCTTTATTATCATAGTAGTTTATGGCATTACCGGCTGGAAGCGCTATATTATGGAAAGGCAAAAAAGAATTCGAAAATATGTCGTACTTAAATTGAGCATTCCCAAGGAAAATGAGCAAAGCATGAAAGCGGTGGAAAAGATATTTGTCGCATTGAAGGGCGCGGCCAATACGCCGACCTTTACCGAAGCCTGGTGGGACGGCTGGATACAGGAAAGTTTCAGTTTTGAGATCGCCTCAATCAACGGTTCGATCAGTTTTTATGTTCATACGCCGGAATATTTCCGGGATCTGATCGAGTCGGCCATTTATGCCCAATATCCGGATGCGGAAATCGTGGAAGTGGAAGATTATGCCAAGGATATTACGCCGGAAATGATCGAGAAGAAAAAAGTTAAAATTTGGGGCGCAGAAATGCAGCTTCGTTTTGACGACTGGTATCCGATTAAGACTTACGACAGATTTGAACATCAGTTGACGGGTCGCTATATCGATCCGATGGCTGGGATATTGGAAGTCATGAGCCGGCTTGAGCCAGGCGAACAATTTTGGTATCAGATCCTGATTACCCCGCTCCATCCTAAAGAATGGCAGAACTTCAAAATCAAGGCTAATAAGTTCATCCTTAAGGTGGCCAGCCGGGACAAGCTTTACGGCAAGACTTATGCGGCTAAAAAGAGCGTTCTTGACCATGTTATGGACGCGCCTATCAAGACTCTGGAAATAGCCGGCGAACAGGTCTTCGGGCCGGCCACAAGCGATGCCCAGGTAGGCGACACGATGGATAAGAGCCTTTACCTCGTAAAGCCGGAACAAGACTTGGTTACGGCTGTCGATAGTAAGAATTCCCAGGTAATCCATAAAGCCAAGATAAGATTTGTATATGTCGCCCGAACAGACCTCTTTGATGAATTTAAAGGCCGCCGTGCCATGCTTGGCGCCCTGGATCAGTTTAACGGTCCGAACTGGCTTGATCCGGGCGTGCGCACGCAGATCAATATTCAGAACTACCCCTTTTACGGGGCGGAATATATTTTTCCGAAATACCGCGTTAAAAGGCGGCAGATTAAAATCTTGCGCGCCTATAAGATCCGCGACTGGCAAAGAGGAGAGAATTTTGGACACATTTACGCCGTGGATGAACTGGCCTCCCTTTACCATTTCCCAGTTCTTGAAGTCCGCGCACCTTTTGTCACTATGGCTGAAACCAAGCGTGTTGAACCTCCGTTCCAGCTTAATATTAACGCGGGAAATGAAATTCCCATCCCCGTAGAAGAAGGCGCTGAACCGCCGGAAGTCATCGAAGAACAGCATCAGGAAAAAATTCCCGATAATGTTGTTACTGGCATTCCGGTTTCCGCTTTCCCCCAACCTCTACCCGAACAAATTCCGCCGGCTCAACCTCCTTTGCCTGTGCAAGCCCCGCCGGCTCAACCTCAGGCCCAACCCCAACCCCAGGAGCAAAATAAAAACGCAGGGGCTCCACCACCTAACTTGCCTGTAGTATAATATATATATGGAAGATAATAAGGAAATAACAATTTTCGGAGAAACAAATTATCGCAATCAGCGGCGTAAATTTGGCATTATGCAGGATGATCGCCGCCGCCATGCTTATATTGTTGGTAAGACCGGTATGGGCAAGTCCACCATGATTGAAAATATGGTTATTGACGACATTAGAAAAGGTAATGGCCTGGCTATTGTTGACCCGCATGGTGACTTGGCGGAAAAGATCATCAAATTCATTCCTCCGGAAAGAACCAACGATGTCATTTATTTTAATCCGGCTGATATTGAAAATCCAGTTGCCTTTAATATTCTAGAAAATATCAATCCTGATTATAAGCATTTGATCGCCTACGGACTGGTTGGAGTCTTCAAGAAAATTTGGGCTGATTCCTGGGGGCCCCGTATGGAATATATTTTAACTAATACCATTCTTGCTTTAATTGAGTATCCTGGTGCTACGTTACTTGGTCTTATGCGAATGCTTGTTGACAAGACTTACAGAAAAAAGGTCGTATCCAAAGTAACTGATCCGGTTGTGAAAACTTTCTGGACAGATGAATTTTCTAATTATTCTGAAAAATTCAGAACGGAAGCCATTGCTCCGATCCAGAACAAGGTTGGGCAGTTTATTGCATCTTCTATTATTAGAAATATAGTTGGCCAGTCAAAAAGTTCATTTGATCCGCGTGAAATCATGGATGAAGGTAAGATATTAATCATGAACCTTTCTAAGGGAAGAGTTGGTGAAGAAAATTCTGCCTTGCTTGGCGCGATGATGATTACTAAGATCCAGTTGGCAGCCATGTCCCGCGTTGACGTTCCCGAAGAAGAAAGACGCGACTTTTATCTGTATGTAGATGAATTTCAAAATTTTGCCACAGAAGCTTTTGCCAATATTTTATCAGAGGCCAGAAAATATCGTTTAAGCCTTGTTCTGGCCCATCAATATATTGAACAACTATCGGATGAAGTACGCGCGGCTGTATTTGGCAACGTCGGCACCATGATAGCATTTCGAGTGGGCGCTAATGATGCTGAAGAGTTGGAAAAAGAAATGGCTCCGGCTTTTACTGCTCAGAACCTGGTTAATATTGAAAAATATAATTTTTTCCTCAAATTAATGATTAATGGTGTTTCATCTTCCCCATTTTCCGCTATCGGTCTTCCTCCGGCCACTGGCGGCGTGGGCAATGACGAAAAAATAATTCGTGTTTCCCGGGAACGATTCGCTAAACCTCGTGCCATTGTTGAGGATCGCATCCTAAGATGGAGCGGGGTTGAAATGCAAACTTCTTCAAAAGCCAAAGATAATGATGATGTTCCGCCTAAAGACAAACTCCAGGCCAAGGAAACTGCAAAACCAGCCCAGGCTATATCTAAAGCCCAGCCTCAACCGCAAAGAGAAATTAAGGAAATTTCAGATTTACCCGTATCGTTAGGTCAGGCCCAACCTCGATCTAAAGCTCAACCTAAACAAAAAAAACAAGCCCCCACACCTAAGCAAATTCAAAAAATGGAAGAGAAAGAAGAAATTAAAAAAGAAGTTAAATCCACGCCAAAAGAAACTTCATTAGAAAATATTTTTGATCAGACAACATATTTTGGCAAGGCTCAACCACAAGCCCAGCCCAAAGCAGAAGTACAGCCTCAACCTCAACAAGAACGAAAACCGGCCGCTTCGAACAAAGGTATTAATTTTGTCCGGCCACTAAAAGAGAAAATTAAATCCCAGCCGCAACCAGCAAAACAGCAAGAACCTCAGGCAACTAAAGAGCCGCCTAAAAATCAAACTAGATCTAAGCCTACACCACAATCAAAACCTCAGCCGCAAAAACCAATGCCAAGACCTCAGCCACAGCCGCAAAGCCGGCAACCAAAACAAGCAGCCAAACCTCAGCCGCAAAAATCATCTCAAAATAAGAATAAAACCAAAGTCTCTTTACAAGATATGCTTTAATCAGTATAATGATTTTATTCTGAATAAAAAAAAGAGGCTTTATGACGGACAAAAGCATTAAATGCAATCATTGTGGGGTAGATTTTATAATAAGGGCAGCTGACGCTGCCTTTTACGATAAAACAAATGTCCCTGATCCAACTCATTGTCCGGAGTGTCGTGAGCAAAGGCGGATGACATATCGCAATGAACGGACTCTTCATCTTAGGGCATGTGATTGCTGCGAAAAAGAAATCATATCAATTTATCATAAGGATTGCTGGTCTCCGGTCTATTGCTATGATTGCTGGATGTCTGAAAAATGGAGTGCATCTGACTATGCCCAGGAATTTGATTTTAAAAAACCTTTTTTTGATCAGTTTCTTGAGCTTAGGAAAAAAGTACCTCGTTTGAATTTATTTAATACCGATTCAGTTGATAGTGAATTTACTAACCAGGCCTACTACAATAAAAACTGCTATCTCTGTTTTGGCATCCGTGATTCAGAAGATTCCTTCTTTACCTCTAATGCTATCCGAGTACGAAATACCTTTGATTCTGAATTTATGTTTGATTCGCATAATTGCTATGAATGCATCGATTGTTTTGAAATGGATTCCTGTACTTTTGCAAAAAAAAGTCGCCATTGCAAGAATTCTCATTTCCTTTATGACGCCAATGAATGTGAGGACTGCATCGCTTGTGTAGGACTGCGTAAGAAAAAATATCATATTTTCAATAAACCTTATTCAAAGGAAGCGTATGAAAAATTTAAAAAAGAATATGAGGGCTATGGCTTTTCTGCTTTGCAAGATATGTTTGACCGCTTCTTGAGATTCGTTTTAGACTATCCTCGAAAATGTTTGTGGATGAAAGGCTGCGAAAAATCTCTTGGCAATAATCTTTATAATTCAGTCGGAGCTTATCAAATCTTTGACGGATTTGAATTGAAAAATTGCGCTTACTCATCTTGGATTTTCCGCGCCAAAGACTGCTATGATGTTTATGGCGTCGGTTCTTCGGAAAAGTGTTACGAATCCGTTGGTGTTGAGGAATGCTTTGATGCCCGTTTTTCCGTTAATTCTGAATGCTGTTCCAATATAACTTATTCTGATATTTGTCTGAGCGCAAAAAATCTTTTCGGCTGCATTGGAGTTAAACGTAATAAATTCATGATCCTGAACAAGAAATACCTGAAACAAGATTATGATAAAATGACTGCCAAGATCATCGGCCATATGAAAGAAACAGGCGAGTGGGGTGAATTTTTTCCCATGAAAAACTCTCCTTTTTGTTATAACGTTACAATTGCTCAGGATTATTTTCCTATGGAAAAAAAGGAGATTCTCGGAAATGATCTATTCTGGCGCGATTTAAAACCTCTTCATAAAGGCGAGGAAACGATTGATGTAAAAGACCTGGCTGATAAAATTCAGGATGTCAAAGAAGATATTATTGACGAAGTCCTTTATTGCGAGGATTGCGAAAAAAATTATCAGATTTTACAGGAAGAAGTTCATTTTTATAAAAAATTCCATTTGCCTATACCAAGAAAATGCCCTGATTGCCGTCATAAAGACAGATTGAAGTTGAGGAGTCCGCATCGTTTCTGGGAGCGGGAATGCGCCTGTTGCGGCAAGATCATCCTCTGCACTTATCCACCGGAAAAACCTGATATTGTTTATTGTGACCAATGTTATCGCAAGGAAATTACTTATAAACAAAACGGCCCGCCTTCGCCTGGATCAGACTCCGGCGAGGCAAGCCCCCCGGAAAAATAGATATGCAAAAATGCCAGCAATGCGAAAAAGACTTTGAAATAAAAAATGAGGACCGGGAATTCTATGACATGTTTCAGGTCCCTGATCCGATATTCTGCCCAAAATGCCGCTTAAAGACACGTCTGGCATTCCGAAATGCTAAAAGCTTATATAAAAGAAAATGCGATTTTTCCGGGAAAGAAATAATTTCTCAATACAATCCGAAACAGCCTTTCCCTGTTTACGATACTGATGTTTGGTTTTCCGACCAATGGGATGTCCTCGATTATGGCCGCGATTTTGACTTTAACCGCGATTTTTTTGACCAGATTAAAGAATTGGCCGATGTTGTGCCGCATATGTCGCGCTACATCATTTCCGGCACTATGGAAAATTCTGAATTCACTAATTGCGCCGGTTATTGTAAGAATTGTTATTTAGTTGGTGAGGCTGATTATAACGAGGACTGCTACTTCTCCAATCGGCTTTTTTATTCCAAAAATTGCATTGATTGTTCAGTCATTTTCAAATGCGAGCTCTGTTATGAATGCATAGACTGCAATGAATGCTTTAACGTCAAATTCAGCCAGGATACAAAAAGTTCCACTGACAGTTATTTCCTGCTGGACTGCCGTTCCTGCCAGAATTGCATTGGCTGCGTGAACCAGCGCTACGCTAAATACAAGGTCTTCAATAAGCAATATTCTAAGGATGAGTATGATAAAAAAATAAAAGCAATGCATCTGGAAACAAGGGAAGGTCTGGAAAAAATTAAAAAACAATTTGAAGAATTAGTAAAAACACAGCCTCGAAGAAATCTGCAAGTGGAAAGAAACGAAAACTCTCTTGGAAATTATCTCTATAATTCAAAGAATGCTTATATGTGTTTTGACAGTGAAGACCTGGATAATTGCCGGTATTGTACCAGGCTTTTTAAAGAAGTGAAGTCCTGTATGGACCATAATTCCTGGGGCGACCGGGCCGAATTGCTTTTTGAATGCAACTCCTGCGGCAATAATGTTTATGACCTTAAATTCTGCCATCATTGCATGACCGACTCCAGCCATCTGGAATATTGCATTATGTGTAATGCCGCCAAAGATTGTTTTGGCTGCGTCGGTCTGAATAAAAATCAATATTGTATTCTTAATAAGCAATACTCAAAGCAAGAATATAAAGATCTGAAAGCCAAAATAATCGATTATATGAAAAAAACAGGCGAGTATGGCCGATTCTTTCCCCGTGAATTATCTGATTATGGTTATAATGAAACAATTGCGACTGATTACTACCCATTAACTAAAAAAGAGGCAGAAAAGCAAGGATTTGGATGGTACGAAAAATCAGAACCGCCTGCCCAGGATAATCTTACTAAATGTAAAGAATGCGGAAAAAATATTCAGGTCATTAAACAAGAAAAGGAGTTTCTGGAAAAGAATAATCTACCCAAACCAGAACTATGCCCGGATTGCCGGCACAAAGCCCGGCAGGCGAAGCGCACCCCGCCAGAGATCTTTAAAAGAAAGTGTGTTAATTGCCATAAAATGACATTAACATCGGCCAAGACCGGAGACATCTATTGTGATAAATGCTTTAAGAATGAAGTGTACTAACTGCGGCCAACAATTCACTATCTACCCTGAAGATAAAGAATTTTATCAACGGATTGAAGTGCCTGAGCCAACTCATTGTCCAGACTGTCGCTTCCAAAGAAGACTTAGTTGGCGTAATGAAAAAACCTTATATCAGGCTAAATGTAGATTATGTAAAAAAGACATGATTTCTACATTGCCTGACGATTCTTTATATACTGTTTATTGCCAGGATTGTTGGTGGTCGGACAAATGGGATCCTGCTTCTTATGGCCGTGATTATGATTTTAATAAGCCCTTTTTTGAAAATTTTGACGCCTTGCAAAAAGAAGTGCCTATTTTTAATCTGACAAATATTAGGGAAACGAACGAAAATTGCGATTATGTAAATTTTGTTTCTCATGCCAAGGACTGTTATCTGGTGTTTGCGGCCAACTGGCTGGAGAATATCATGTACAGCGATTATATCTGGCATTCTAAAGATTGTATGGACTGTTCATACCTCCGAGAATGTGAATTATGCTATGGCTGTTTAGATTGTGATAATTTATTCAATTGCCAATATTTACAACAATCCAAAGATTGTACGGATTGTATTTTTGGATACGGATTAAAAAATTGCAAGAATTGCTTTGGCTGCGCTAATTTGATTAATGAAGAATACCATTTTTTTAATAAAAAATTATCTCCTGATAAATATAAAGAAAAAGTTGAAAAAATAATGTCAGACCAGGCTGGATTTGAAAAACAAAAAAATAAATTTTTTGAATTTTCCATGAAATTTCCCCGCAAGTTTGCCCATCAGATCAATTGTGAAAATTCGACCGGCGACGGCATTAAGAATTGCAGCCATTGCCAGGATATTTTTGACGGTGAAAAAGGGGAAAATTCAAAATGGCTGATCAATTTTCCGGCCAGCACCAAAGAATGCTATGACATATCCGGCTGCGGCGAGATCGAATTATCATACGAGGGCAGTTGCGCCGGCCTGCCCGTGCATAATCTGAAATTTGGACACGTTGTCTTTAATTCAGAAAACATCATGTATTCGACTTTTATTGACGGCAGTAAGAATCTATTCGGTTGTTCAGGCATACGCAAGGGGGAGCATTATATTCTTAATAAAAAATATTCCCAAGACGAATATGAAAAATTAAAAGAAAAAATAATTAATAAGATGAAAGAAGAAGGGGAGTTTGGTGAATTTTTCCCCGCCTCTATTTCGCCGTATTTTTATAATGACACTTCTGCCCAGGAGTTATTCCCCTTAAAAAAAGAAGAAGCGCTAGAGAAAAATTATAAATGGCAAGACGAGGATAAAAAATCAGTTGATCCAAAATTGCTGGTTTGCTCAGATTGCGGTCAGAATTTTCAGATTATTCCTCAAGAAAAAAAGTATTACAAAGAAAATAATATTTTTACTCCAACAAAATGTTATAAGTGCCGCCATAAGGAAAGAATGAGCCGTCGCAATCCCCGGAAATTATGGGACAGGCAATGCGATAAGTGCGGTGCAAAAATAAAAACGACTTATGCCCCAGAAAAACCGGAAATAGTTTATTGTGAGGATTGTTATAAAAAGGAAATCTATTAATACTTCGATAAACTCAGTATAAATATGCCAGTTTGTAAACAATGCCAAAATAATTTCACGGTCTATCCCGAAGACAAGGAATTCTATAAAAGGATAGATGTCCCAGAACCTACGCTTTGCTTTGATTGCCGCCAACAAAGAAGATATGCCTGGCGCAATGAAAGGGTTTTTTATGACAGAAAATGCGACTTGTGCCAGAAGCCGACAGTTTCCATCTATTCGCCTAATAAGCCCTTCAAAGTTTATTGCCAGGATTGCTGGTGGAGCGATCGCTGGGATCCTCTGGCGTACGGCCGCGACTTTGATTTTACCCATGAATTTTTCCCCCAATTCAAAGAGTTCCAGAGGGAAGTGCCGCGCATGGCCCTGGTTTCCAAGAACAGCACGAATGCAGAATACGCCAACCATTCCGGCGACAATACTAATGTCTACCTTTCTTCCGTGATTTGGTATTCGGAAAACATCTATTATTCCAACTGGGTGATGTATTCGCAGGATTGCTTTGACTGCACTTATATCTATAAAAATACCCAGGTTTCATATGAACTCACATCTTCACGCGACTGTTTTAACTGCAATTGGTCAAATTTATTATTTGATTGCTCTGATTGTTATTTTGGATTTGATCTTAGAGGCTGTAAGAATTGCTTTTTATGCTCCAATCTTCGCCATAAAGAATATTGCATAAATAATAAAGAATATTCTAAAGAGGATTATGAAAAGAAGATGAAAGAAATTGATTTCGGCTCGTTTAAAACTATCTGCAATTTGAAGAAAAAATATGAAGAAATGGTGCAAACAAAAGCCATTCATCGCAACATTATTGAAAATTCAGAAAACTGCACTGGCAATCATATTTTCCGGTCAAAAAACTGCCACGAATGTTTTGACATTGATAACATGGAAAATGCCAAATATACAGTGTCTTCCCTGGAAGCCAAGGACTGCTATGACGGCTATCATTTTGGCTTTAACTCCGAACTGCTCTACGAGATTCATGCCGTGACAAACGGTTATAACAACATGTTCACGAATTTCTCCTACGACAACCAGCATCTGCAATACTGCGATTCCTGCCATGACTCGCATGATCTGTTCGGCTGCGTCTGTTTAAAGAAAAATCCTTTCAGCATCTTTAATAAAACATATTCTGAAGAAGACTATAAAAAATTAAAAAATAAAATTATTGATCATATGAGGAAAACAGGGGAATACGGCGAATATTTTCCGCATGATTTATCGCCCTTCGGATACAATGAAACAGTCGGAAATTTTTATATGCCAGTTTCTAAAGAAGAAGCTAAAAAGCATGGCTGGAACTGGGAAGACAATAAGCCTGGCATGTTTGGTAAAGAGACGTTAAAAAACACAGATATTCCCGATAACATCAAAGACATTAAAGATGAAATCATTAATGAAGTTCTGGCTTGCACGGATTGCGGCCGCAATTATAAATTGATCCCTGATGAAATAGAATTCTATAAAAAGCAGAATATTCCCGTGCCCAGGGAATGCTCAGAATGCCGATATATTAAAAGAATGAAATCCCGTCAGCCAAGAAAAGTGTGGAATAGGAAGTGTAATAAATGTGAAAAAGACATGAAGGGTCCATATTCTCCGGAAAGGAAGGAGAAAATTTATTGCGCTGATTGTTATAAGGAAGAGATATATTAAAAAGTCGTGTATAACCCACACATATAAAATGTAGGGTTATATACTTAAGACTATGCAGTAACCCCACGTTTTACACGTGTGGGTTACGGGCCAGTAGATTATTGACGAGTTAAATTAAAAGGAATAAAATTACTCATATGGCAAAACAAATATATTACGACTTACCAGTTGATGAGCTGGTTAAAAAATCATTAGAAAGAAAAGAAGGAGAAGTGTCCAAAACGGGCGCTCTCGTTGTTAATACGGGCAAATACACGGGCCGTTCGCCGGACGATAAATTCATTGTTGATACGCCCGAAGTGCATGATCAGATCGACTGGGGCAAGGTCAATGTGCCCATGAGCGAAGAAAAATACAGGAATCTTCTTGAAAAAGTCAGTAAATTCGAGGACGGGCTGGACGAATCCTTCATTGCCGAGGGCGTCCTGGGCGCGGATGACAAATATGCCCTGCCCGTGGAAGTGCACTGCGAATATGCTTACCAGGCCCTTTTCTGCGAATACGTGCTTTGTAAGGATATTGAGAAAGATAAAAAATACGGCTTTGACCGGCTGAAAATTTATTGCTTCCCTTCCTGCCTGGCTGATCCGGATAGGGACGGCACCAATTCCGAAGCTTTTGTCGTCCTGAACCTGAAAGAGATGACCGTCCTGATCGGCGCCACAAAATACGCCGGCGAAATAAAAAAGTCCATGTTCTCGGTCATGAATTACCTTTTGCCGGAAAAGGGCGCATTTCCCATGCACTGCTCCGCCAACATGGGGGAAAAAGGGGATACGGCATTATTTTTCGGCCTGTCCGGCACAGGCAAGACGACCCTGTCCGCTGATCCCTCCCGCAATCTTATCGGCGACGACGAGCACGGCTGGACTGAGGACGGCGTCTTTAATTTTGAAGGCGGTTGCTACGCCAAATGCATCAATTTGAAGAAAGAGAACGAACCGCAGATCTGGAACGCCATCCGCGACAGCGCCTTATTGGAGAATGTCGTGATGAAAGACGGTCAGGAGCTTGATTTTGAAGATGCCGCCCTGACGGAAAACACCCGCGCCGCTTACCCTATATGCTATATCGATAACGCCGTGGCCGCGGGTAAGGGCAACCAGCCCGATTACGTCGTCTTCCTGACTGCCGACGCCTTCGGCATCCTGCCGCCGGTCGCCAAGCTGAGCATAGAAGCGGCTGAATATTATTTCCTCTCCGGTTACACGGCCAAGCTGGCCGGCACGGAAAGGGGGATCGTGGAGCCGCAGGCTACTTTCTCCGCCTGCTTTGGCGCGCCTTTCATGCCTCGCCCGGCCACGGTCTATTCTGACCTGCTGAAAAAATACGTATCAAAGTACAACAGCCAGGTCTATTTGGTAAACACGGGCTGGATTGGCGGCGCTTATGGCGTGGGCGAGAGAATCAGCATCAAACTGACCCGTCAGATCATCACGGACATATTGACCGGCGTTCTAGATAAGGACGAATATAAGCACAACGGCCTTCTTAATCTCGACACCCCGGCCAAATTGGACGACCCGCGCGATTCCTGGGAAAACAAGGATGAGTATGAAAAGAAAGCCGCTGATCTCATTACTTTATTCAAAGAAAATTTCAAAAAATTTCCTGATGCAGATGTTGGCGTCATAAGCGCCGGTCCGCAATAGATTTTATGGAGCCGGAAATCATCGTCTGGAACATAACCCATTCATGCAACATGGATTGCGGCTATTGTTTTGGCCCGGAAAAAATGCCCGACATCTCCACCCGGGAAGCTCTTGATAAAATTGACGAATTTAAAAACCAGGGGATTAAGAGAATAGTCTTTACCGGCGGCGAGCCTTTATTAAGAAGTGATATCGTTGAATTGGTCCAAAAAACTCATAAAGCCGGAATATACACGGTCCTGCACACAAATGGGATTTTATTAACAGAAGATATTATAAATCAACTTGAAGACTCTCTTGACCAGATCAATCTTCCTTTGGACGGATATAACGAGGACACAAATAAAAAATTAAGGCCAATTGGGCATTTTGATCTGGTCATGAAGCATTTGGATTATCTTAAAGACAAAGACATAAAAGTCACCGTCTCAACCGTTGCCTGCCCTCAAAATAAAGATTATATCGAAAAGATAGCAGAGGCGCTTCCGGCTTATATAGATAAATGGAGAATTTTCCAGTTTGCCGCGGTAGGCAAGGCAAGGCCTGTCAAACAGGAATTTAATTTATCAGATGATGAATTTAATAGAATTGTAGAAAAGATCAAAAAACTTGAAGCCCCCTTTAAGGTCCAATTTATCTATAATAATGATGATGAGTTCACTAAATCTTATAGAATTGTGGATTAAACTGAAAATTTTGGTTTTTCCTTATATAAGCTGTTCCTTTTTAAGAATGTTATGATTGGTTTGCCGCAATCAAGGCATAATTCATATCGGTTGGGGTAGCCGGCGTCGACCATTACTTCTTTCTGCTTGATAATTTTTTTGCATTTGTCGCATTTTATCTGCCACATAAGGGTATTTTTTAATTATTAATTTTGGCTTTGCTTACTTTCTTTTCCAGTTCTTCCAGCTCAAAGCGGTGGGCGACGTTATCTAAGCGCAAATGGGTCCTAATGTTATCGATTTCTAAATTATCTAATCGAAAATTGACTCCATCGAAGTTTTCCTGCATATCTTCTGAAAAATCATGAATTGATTTTAAAATCAACTCATCTTCTTTTTTCAAATCATTTAAGCCGGCCTTAATAGATTTATTGTCACTCTTCAGTCCGCTGACATCCTCTTTCACGCCTGACATGTCACTCTTCAATCCACTGAAATCATCTTTCACGCCTGACATGTCACTCTTCAGTCCGCTGACATCCTCTTTCACGCCTGACATGTCACTCTTCAGTCCGCTGACATCCTCTTTCACGCCTGACATGTCACTCTTCAGTCCACTGAAATCTTTCTTTAGGAAAGTAATGTCATTTTGCATAGTTTTAAAACCATTTTTAAGATCTTCGAAGCCTTTGTTTAGAGCTTCCAGGATTTGTTGGGTAGAATTTTGGGTTGATTCCATAATCATGGGCTATTAATTATAAGACATTTTCTTTTCCGGTGCAAATGTCCTATAAAGACATAAAAAAGCACCCGAAAGGGGTGTTTTCTGTTGTTAGATTAGCTTAATTCATCTTCGCGGTCAAGAGCAATTAAAAGTTGATTTAATAGCAAAATGTGGATAAGATAAATAATATATGAATAAATGCCAGAATTGCCAAAATTCATTTGAAATTACAAAGCAAGATAAAAAATATTATCAATCTTTTAAAGTCCCTGAACCGACCTGGTGCCCGAACTGCCGCAACCAGCGCCGCCTAAGCATGCGCAATGAACGGACTTTTTATGAACGGACTTGTGATTGTTGTCAGAAAAAAATTATCGCTTATTATCCGGCTGATGCAGGCCAGGTAGTCTATTGCCCGGAATGTTGGTATTCAGACAAATGGACTCCGTTTGATTATGGCCGTAACTTTGATTTTAGCCGCGAATTTTTTCCCCAATTCAAAGAGATGTATAAGCGAGTCCCAACTTTATCTTTGGATATCGTAAATTGCGAAAATTCAAATTATGTCTCGTATTGCGGGGACGACAAGTCCTGCTATTTTGACATCGCGGGCGAGGCTAATGAAAATTGCTTATATGGGAAATTTATAAAATTTTGTAAAGACTGTGTTGATAATTCATTTACTTATAATTCTGAACTTTGTTATGAATGCGTAAACTGCCACAACTGCTACGGCTCAACTTGGCTGGATCGCTGTTCTGATTGTGATCATTGCCACAGCTGTTTTGATCTTAAAGGTTGCTCCCATTGCATTAATTGTTCCAACCTCCGCAATAAAAAATATTGCATCAATAATAAGGAGGTTTCTAAAGATGAATTTAATAAAAAAATTGGAAGCGGATGTCACCACATCCGCCTCAAGCCAATCGTAAAATCATCCTACCAAACCAACTCCGAAAACTGTACGGGCAATGATATTACCAATTCAAAAAATTGCCCTGATTGTTTTGATGTAGTTAATTGCGAAAATTCCAAATGGCTCTGGGACGTGCTTGATGCCAAAGATTGTTATGATTTGAATTTCAGTTTATACAAACCTGAACACTCGTTAGAATTAATTAGCACTCTGAATATGGTGGAAAGCAAATTCTGCAATGCCTCGCATTATTGCCATCACATGGAATACTGCGACAAATGCAATAATTCACATGATTGTTTTGGTTCAATTGGCATTATGAAAGGGGAGTATGTAATTCTTAATAAGAAGTATTCTGAGTCTGAATATTCTACGTTAAAGGACAAGATAATCAAGCACATGATTAGAACAGGTGAATATGGTCAATTTTTTCCTCAAGGCACATCTGGTTTTAAATATCATGAGACTGTAGCTTCAGAATATTATTTTGAAAGCGGACATCACCATGCTCGCCATCATGACACCCGCCTTCAAGACAGTCTTCCAGTCTGCCAAGACTGCAAGAGACAATTCAAAATAATCTCACAAGAAAAAGAATTTTATAATCGTTTAGATCTGCCTGAACCTAAACTATGTCCAGAATGCCGCCATAAAAATCGCAATCTGCGTGCAGGCGAACGTAATCTTTATGATCGCAAATGTGCTGACTGTGGCATTAAACTAATAACACCGTATCCTAAGGGTCAAATATATTGTGACGGCTGTTATAATAAGAAAATTTATTAGCGCAGGCCAAGCTCCGAATTCATTCGGGGTATTGGCCGGACCATATAAAAATGCTAAAATAATATCATGATCGTCAACGGAAAACACTACCGCACTGTCTGGTGGCAGGCCAATAAAGTAAAAATGATTGAGCAAAACATGTTGCCCAATCGTTTTAAGATTGTCACTTACACAAAGTACAAACAGGTTTGTAATGCTATATATACAATGGTTACCCGGGGAGCCGGCGCCATTGGCGGAACAGCCGGCTACGGCATGGCTCTGGCCGCTGTGAATGCGCCGGACAAGAATTTCTATAAATTCATGCAAAAGGCCAAGAAAGACATAGAAGCGACCCGTCCCACTGCCCAAAATTTATTTTATGCCACAAATTTAGTTTTTGAAGCAATTAAAGATTATAAAAATGATCCTAAAAAGGCGAGAGAGGTTGCCTTGGAAGTTGCGGAGGACATTGCTCAGGAAGATTCAGACTCCTGCGAAAGAATCGGCCGCCATGGCTCTAAATTAATTAAAAGCGGATATAATATTTCTACGCATTGTAATGCTGGCTGGCTGGCTTTTGTAGACTGGGGCTCAGCCCTTTCACCAATCTACTGGGCAAAAATGAAACAGAAAAAGAAAGTCTTTGTTTATGCAGATGAGACCAGGCCAAGACTGCAAGGGGCAAAACTTACCGCCTGGGAATTATTCCACAATAAAATTCCCCATAAAATTGTTTGCGATAATACCACTGGCGCCCTCATGCAAAGAGGGCTTATAGATATGTGTATTGTTGGTTCCGACCGGATTGCCAGAAATGGGGATGTGGCTAACAAGATCGGCACTTACACTCTGGCTACCATGGCCAAAGCCCACGGCGTGCCATTTTATGTGGCCGCCCCGACCTCAACAATTGATATTACCTGCAAATCAGGAAAAGACATTCCCATAGAAGAGAGAGATGAAAAAGAAGTTTTAGAAATAGATGGCATTAGAATTGCAAATCATGGCAGTCATGCCGTTAACATTGCGTTTGATGTCACCCCGGCCAAATTAGTCGCCGGCATAATAACTGAACAAGGCATTATTAAACCATCATGGAAGAAGATACAGGCCCTAAATTTACAACCAGTTTCTTAAAAAAGGAGGTTCCTAAGTCAGATCAGGCTAAGGAGCTTTTAAATTGGTGTTATGTTCTCGCGAAATATAACGAGGGCACCTCGGGTAATCTTAGCTTTCGCACGGAAAACGGCTGCATAATCACAGGCACGGGCACGGATCTTGGCAAAGCGACCATCTATGATTTAGTTGAAGTTACTGGTTTTAATGAGGAGAAAAAAGAGATCCAGGCAAAAGGCATTAAAGAGCCATCTTCAGAGGCCTTTTTACATTTGAAAATATACCAAAAAATTGGTAAAATTAATGCAGTTTTCCATGGCCATACGCTTGATATCCCTAATGTTCCTGTGACAGATAAAGAATATCCTTATGGCACTCTGGAGCTGGCTGATTCAGTCGCTGATTTGGCCGAGAAAACCAATTTTCTTATTGCCAAGAACCATGGCTTTTTTTCTCTCGGTCGTACCATGGATGACGCTGGCAAACAAATTATTAATAAAATTAATTGATGTGTGCGTAGAGACGTGGCATGCCACGTCTCTACGCACACCTATACAAAACCTATGGATCTTAAATCAAAAATACGCGAGGTACCGGATTGGCCGGAAAAGGGAATCAACTTCAAAGACATTACTACTCTGATGGAAGACGCTGAGGCATTTAAATTTATGATTGATGAATTGTGCCGTCCTTATGAAAATGAAAAAATTGATATTATTGCTGGGATAGATGCCCGTGGTTTTCTTATGGCTTCAGCTATGGCCTATAAATTGGGTACAGGTGTAGCCATTGTCAGAAAAAAAGGCAAACTGCCTTATAAAACTATTTCCCGTGAATATGCTTTAGAATATGGTTCTAATACAATTGAAATGCATGAAGATGCCATCAAGCCTGGCCAAAGAGTTTTATTGGTAGACGATCTGCTGGCTACAGGCGGCACCATGAATGCAGCCATTGAATTAGTAAAAGAATTAGGCGGAGATATAGTTGGAGTTGATTTCATTGTGGAGCTGGACGCCTTGAAAGGCCGGGAAAAATTTAAAGATTACAAAACAAGATCATTAGTACATTATGAATATGACCTCTAACGAAGCACGCATCGGCATTTTCGGCGGATCCGGGTTTTACGACCTGCTGGAAAACGCCGAAGAAAAAATGATAGACACTCCTTTTGGCTCTCCTTCAGACAAAATTATGTTGGGAGAATACAAGGGCAAGAAACTGGCTTTCATGCCGCGCCATGGCAAATCTCATGATTATCCGCCTCATAAGATTCCTTTTAAGGCCAATCTCTGGGCCATGAAAGAGGTCGGCGTCAAACAGATAATCTCTCCTTCTGCCTGCGGGTCTTTGCAGCCAGACGTTAAGCCAGGCGATTTTGTCATAGTAGATTCTTTTTTTGACCGAACTAAAAAGCGAGATGATACCTTTTTCGATGGTCCTGATGTGGCCCATATGCATTGCGGTGAAGTCTATTGCGAAAATCTCAGGCAGATTGCCATCAAGGGCTGTGAAGAATTGAATTACCCCCATCACAAACAGGGCACGGTTGTTGTCATAGAAGGGCCCCGATTTTCCACCCGGGCCGAATCAAAATTCTTCACGCAACAGGGCTGGGAAGTCATCAACATGACCCAGTATCCGGAAAATATCCTGGCAGCTGAGTTGGGCACGTGCTATGTCAGTGTCTCCATGATCACGGATTACGATGTCGGCCTGGAAGGCGATGCCAATATTAAGTCATCGGGCATAGATGAGATCATGGCAACCTTCAAGGAAAACAACGAAAAAGTGAAAAAGCTGATCTTTAATATGGTGGAAAAAATGGGCAGCGAGCCAAGTTGCGCCTGCGCGAAAAAACCGGATTCAGCGAAAATATAATTAATGAAATTAATATAAATTTATGGAAGCATTATTTGGGATATTAGCCACCTTTATTATTTTTGGTGGCATTTTCATTTTGGTCTTATTAATCATCATGATCAAACAAGTGGACCAATATCAGCGGGGCTTATTATTCACTATGGGCAAATTCAGAAAAATCCATGGTCCGGGCTGGAAAATTGTCATTCCGATTTTTCAGAGATTATATAAAGTGGACATCCGTGTCAAAGCCGTGGATGTGCCTGATCAGGAGGCCATTACCAAAGATAATGTATCTGTAAAAGTAAATGCAGTTATTTATTATCAAGTCGCTGATCCGGAGAAAGCGGTATTAAAGGTAGAAGATTTTTATTATGCTGTTTCACAGCTGGCCCAAACTACTATGAGAAATGTAGTCGGAGAAGTATCGCTTGATGAATTGTTGGCAAATCGTGATGAAGTTGCTAAAAAAATCATGCTAATTGTTGATGAGTCTTCTGATCCTTGGGGAATAAATGTTAATTCGGTTGAACTTAAGCATATTGAATTACCTGAAAATTTAAAAAGGACCATGGCCAAGCAAGCCGAAGCGGAAAGAGAAAAACGGGCTACGATTATTAATTCTGAAGGTGAAGTTGTCGCCGCTGACAATCTGGCTCAAGCCGCTAAAACCATTGCCACCGCTCCAGGCGCTTTGCATCTAAGAACACTTAATAGTATTAATGATATTTCTTCAGATCAATCTAACACTGTTATCTTTGCCGTGCCTCTTGAAGTCTTACATGCGTTTGAAGGCATTGGAAAAAAAGGCGCGGCTGCTGAAACAGTCGAAACCATTGTGGAAATGATTTCAAAAAAGAAAGAAAATAAATAAATTGTAGGGACAGAATATTATTCTGTCCAAAGAAATAATATCATGCTAAAAACAGCCATCAAAGCAGCCGAAGCCGGGGGAAAAGTAATAATGAGCTATTTTCACACTTCAGAAGCAAACGATTTGGGTACAAAAAAGAACAGCATCGTTACTAGGGCCGATCTGGAGTCAGAAAAGGCCGTGCTGGATATTCTCATGAAGAAATTTCCGCACCACAGCATCTATTCAGAAGAAGCTGGCTTTATTGAAAGGCATTCAGATTTCATCTGGTATGTTGATCCTTTAGATGGCACCACTAATTTCAGCCGCGGTAATCCTTTCTTCTCCATCTCTATTGCGCTATACGAAAAAGATCAACCACTTATGGGTGTGGTTTTTGCGCCTTATATGGAAGAAATGTTTATTGCGGAGAAGGGCGAAGGCGCCTGGCTAAATGGAAAACGCCTAAAAGTAAGTAGCCGTAAAGAGGCAAAAAATATGGATGTGGTCATGTGCGAAGGGAATCTGCGCACGCTTAAACGAGCGAGTAAAATTTTTCAAAAACTTGGTCCAAAAAGTGCGGATATCCGCAAGCTCGGCTCCGCTGCCCTTGAATGCGCTTGGGTTGCCTCTGGTCGTGCAGACGTCTATATTACCACTCAAATTAATCCGTATGATGTTTGTGCCGGTATTTTACTTATTCAAGAAGCTGGAGGCAAAATCACTGATTTTAAAGGACAGCCATGGCCCATGAAAACGGCTGATATGATCGGCTCTAACGGAAAGATTCATGATCAAATAGTTAAATTTATCAAGAATTTATAATATGAAAACCCATACAGAATATTTACATTTTAACACGGCCGAAAGAATAGAATTTATTCATATAACAGATGACGTCCAAGCGATTGTTAATGAGTCAGGCATTAAAGAAGGCCTGATTTTAATTAATCCTATGCATATCACTGCTTCAGTTTATATCAATGACCACGAAGGCGGCTTGATCCAGGATTATCAGAAATGGCTGAAACAACTTGCTCCTATGGACAAGGACATGTGGCAGCATAATCTGACTGGCGAAGACAATGCCTATGCCCATCTTTGGCGCACTATTATGGGCCGAGAATCAACCGTAGCTATCACGGAGGGGAAATTAGACCTGGGCACTTGGGAAAGGTTGTTTTATGCTGAATTTGATGGTCAGAGAGATAAACGAGTGCTAGTAAAAATAATCGGGGAATGAGAAAATTCAAATGTCAAAAATGTGACGCTGTCTTCGAAGCAGAAGGGGAGAAGATAGAAAAGGAAAACCAGATTTATGGTAAAGTTTGGAATTGGCAAGCTATGCATGATTGCGGACAAAGCTGTGATGAATATATAGCTCCAAAAGTTAAGATAAAAAAGAAACCCAAAGCTTCAGGATGTTCTGGCCAGTGTGCTACTTGTCCGTATCAGGGCCATTAAAAATTTCAATGTAAAAATAGGGTTTACATCAACCCCTATTTTTTTTGGCTATTATAAGCCATATTTGACGTTATCCACAGGGGCATGTAAAATGGTATTTGAATAAATAATTAAGAAATTTTACTATGTCAGCAACAAAGAAATCAGGCAAACCTTTAAACGAAAAATTAAGGAAAGACCTTTCAAAATTGGGCTTTACGGAGTCAGAGATCAAGTTCTATGTCGCCGGCCTAGAGCTGGGACTGGGCACTATTCCCCAGAT
>JAHJKD010000039.1 GCA_018822435.1 Patescibacteria group bacterium | reverse complement strand
TCTTCCATGCCTTGAGATAGCCAGGCATAAGCACCAATGGCGCTAAGCAGGCCGACAATAAAGAGAATAATTACTATTTGAAAAGCTAAACGCCAGCGTTTTTTTCGTTTATTGCGTTTTTTTGTAGTGTTTTTTGCTTTCGGGGCCGGACCCTTTGAAACAGGGATTTTGCGGCCAACTGGTTTTGACTTAAAATTAGCCGGATGATGGCTTAATTCGGTTTGTTTTTTCTTAATTTCCGGAATTGGCATATATTGTATTTAGAAAATTTTCCGTCAGATAGTATAAGACATATTTTTAAATTTGTCCATACTCTATAGTGTAGTTGATTTTTTAGTAAAAATAAAGTAAATTAAGGTGTATGAAAGTAAGCACTGACCCAAAAAAAATAAATGAACTCTTAGAAAGAGGCACAGATACAGTATATCCAACGAAAAAAGCCTTAAAAGAAAAGCTTGAATCCGGAGAAAGGATCCGGCTTTATCTGGGTGTTGACCCGACTGGAGAAGACCTGCATATTGGCCACTCTGTAGTTTTACGTAAATTAAAACAATTTCAAGAATTGGGCCATGAAGTAATTTTACTGATCGGAGACTTTACAGGATTAATAGGCGATCCCACGGGAAAAGATAAAACTAGAAAACAATTGACACGTAAGCAGGTATTAGATAATGCTAAACATTTTCAAACTCAAGCGAGCAAAATTTTAGATTTTACAGGCAAGAATCCCGTAGAAATAAAATATAATAGTCAGTGGCTAGCTAAATTGACTTTTAAAGAGGTAGTGGAATTAGCATCTCATTTTACGGTCCAACAAATGTTGGAGAGAGACATGTTTCAAGAAAGGTTAAAAAATAATAAGCCAATTCATTTACATGAATTTTTATATCCTTTAATGCAGGGCTATGATTCAGTAGCCATGGATGTTGATTTGGAAGTGGGTGGATCTGACCAGATGTTTAATATGATGGCCGGCCGGGAACTAATGAAGGATTATAAGAAAAAAGACAAATTTGTTTTAACCGTGCCTTTGTTAGTCGACTCTAAGAACGTAAAAATAGGTAAGACAGAGGGGAATGTAATTGCTATTAATGCAGAACCTAATGATCTGTTTGGTAAAATAATGACATTAGGTGACGATGTCATTATAAGTACTTTTGAATTATGTACGGACGCATCAGAAGAGGAAATTAAAAAAATTGAGAAGGATTTAAAAGCGGGAAAGAATCCGAGGGATTATAAAGCTAAGCTCGCTTTTGAAATGGTTTTACAATATAATGAAAATAATTTAGAAGCGGCCAAGAATGCGGAAGCGGAGTTTAGTAAGGTTTTTAAAGATAAGGGCAAGCCAAAAAATATTCCGGAACTACCTGTAGAGAAATCAGAATATCCACCGATGGACTTATTAGTTGATCTAGAATTATTAAAATCAAAATCTGAAGCCAAGCGTGTGATTGAACAAGGCGGCTTCAAACTTAATGATAAAAAAATCAGCGACTGGAAGCAGCCGCTGAAATTGCAGGATGGAGATATGTTGCAAGTGGGGAAGAGAAAGTTTGTGAGAATAAAATTATAAATAGTATTTAATAAAATATTATGATAGAAAGAACGGGAAAAAAAGGAAGCGGGGAAAGGAAAATTGTAGGAAAAAGCCAAAGAGCAGAAGTAGGATCGGAAAAAAATGAGGGAGACAAGAGGCTTGAAAAAATTAATGATATTTTAATTGAAATGGATTCGGAAGACAGAGAAAAGCTCTTAAATGAATTGGTAACAACCGCAGTGCGCAGAGTTGCTCATAATGAAGAATTGAGGCAGGAAAAGGAAAGAGAAAGGGAAAGGGAAGGACGGAGAGGGGAAGTGGAAAAACTAAGAGAAGAAGCGAAAGTAAAAAAAAATCAGACAATTTTAGAAAGTAAAGCAGGCCAGGAAATTAGGGATTTCCTCGCCCAATATGAACTAGCGGATGATGATAATGTATTGGCATTGCATGATGCAGTCGAACATGTTGGAATTCCCATGAGGGAGGCTTTTCGGAGAGCTTGGTTTGCCCCTGAAAGTGAAAAAAAGGCATTGGAGGAAGAAAAAAAGCATTTTATTGAAACTGAATTAGACAAACTTAAAATAGCAGAAAGCAATGAGGAAATAATTAACATTTTAAGGAGCATTGCAAAAAAATATGACCAACAATTTTGTACATTAATAGGATCTCATGATTGGCCCTTTGCCGATGAGGAGGGATTAAAACAAGAAACAATAAAAGACATAAGAGGCGTACCCTGCAAGATAATATATTATTTACCAGTGATGCAAGGGGCATTTAGAATATCGAAAGGCATTATACCCCTTCAAGAAGGCTTGTCGACAGGTGCGAGAAAAAACCTTGATGTTCTTAATGAAAAATTACCTATTTATGGCTATGGATTTGTGGGGCAAAAACAAATCGGTAAAAATCTCGTTTATAATTTTGAGGAATAAATAAATTGTTCTCGTCTTTTTTTTAACAAATTGCCTTAATGCCTTCACGGTAATACTTGGCGGCTTCTTCTGGCGGCACGGCATTTACAATTAAGCGAGAGCCCAGTTCAATGCCGGCCTGGACGGCTTTTCTGGGGCATAGGCGGAAGTAAAAATGTTCGTCTGAATCAGTGACAGCTTGATGAAAATAAAAGTTGTAGGCAATATCGAGATCATCAATCGACTGGGTGAGGCATTTTATTATTTTGGCAAAAGATTTTAATTCCGCCGGAGTCATGGTAGTGATGTTGTCGATGTGGCGATGAGGAATAACCCAGGCTTCATAGTTGTATGTAGAAGCATAGGGAGCAAAAACAGAAAAGTGCTGGTCGCTATATATATTCAGAGGAGAAGTTTTTTTGCCTTCTTTTTCGGCTAACTCACAATAATAGCACTTGCCATGAGTAACCTCATATTCTTTAGCGCGAGTAAGGCGTTTGATAATATGGGGGGTAAGAAAGCTGGTAGCAAAAATTTGAGAATGAGCATGATCGATAGAGGCACCGGCGCGGCCACCCTGATTTTTAAAAATAAAAATATACTTTATTTTCGGGTCCTTGCTGATTTCGCGAGTACGATGCTGGTAGGCCTGAAGCACTTTTTCTATTTGGGCCGGGGGCAGGTCGGAAATTTCCTTGCCATGCTTAGGGGTTTCAATGACGACCTCATGCACGCCGTAAGCTTCGTCAAATTTTTTTGAGACAATGGGGAATTTATTAGGAACCACTTTTACATCCCAGGGTTTAGAGCCAATTTTATAAATGTATTTTTGTTTATCGATATTGGCCGGACAGAAGACGCAACTTTTATCTTGTTCAGGCGCTTTTTTGCATTCTAGCTTTTTTGTTTGGTCTGGCCTTTTGGATCGGCCTGGCGCAATAATAACAAAACGATCGTGGATATAATTTTCCCGGATTTCAGGCTGACCTTTTTTTAGAGGAGATTGTTTTTTTGGCATATAAAAATATTTTTATTAATGTAGTTTAAGTATACTACTAGGCGAGCAGGTCTTCAAGGTTTTTGGAGTGTGCCTCGAAGGCGCGTTGTACTAGAGGTTTTACGCTAGTGAAGTATTTAACTTCATTGCGAGGCGGGCGCCGACGCCATTTTTCCGGATGGTCATAAATGTTGCCGTAAATAGACATAATCATCATGGTCTGCCTGATGGCTACGGCCCGAAAACAAGCCTGGAAGATTTCATCCTGGGGAAGAGACTTCAATAATTCTTTTTGCCAAGATTGTGACTGCCAGGCATTGAACCAAATTGTGGCCAGGTCAAAGGCCTGATTATTTAAATGCGCCATGCCCCAGTCTATAATAGAAAACTTTGAATTATCCTGGATCAGATTTTGAGGAAACATGTCGCCATGGTTCAAAACTAGCGGAGCCTTGTTAATGATGGTTTTATTTTCAGCCAAATATTTTACTGATTTATTGATCAGAGATTTGGGAAGAAAAAATGATTTGGGAATTTTTTTTGTGTAACGATTGAACTGGCGATCAAACCAATCAAATTTACGAGAAGATAAATCAAGATCGCTGACATCAATGGCCTGAATAAGCTGCCAGGTTTTGACAACTTTTTTAAGATTATTTTTTGTCAGAAAATCTTTGTTATATCCAGACAAGGCATCACCCGGGGACGTGCCTTTAACAAATTCATAAATAAACCATTCTGGGGCAACTTTAGTCTGGCCGCCAATGACATGCATGGTATGTAAAACATCGGGCCGTTTGTTCAGGGCTTGGCCAGTGCGCATAGTGACCTCAACTTCTTTGGTAATTTCCTTTTTTGCCTTTAAGGTTTTATCATTGCGAATTTTCATGAAGAAGTGTTCACCAGATTTATTTTGAGCGGGAAAGCTATAAAACCGGCCAGACAAGCTTTTTTTATAATGGTCTGCAGTGAGGCCGTGTTTTTTTAATATAACTTCAATGTTTTTAGCACTAGTCATAATTTTTCCAGCTTATAATATAATTTTTGATATTCGCGGGCGGAGTTGGTCCAGGAATGGTCGGCCGTCATGCCATTTTCCATAAGGCGCATCCATTTGGTTTGGTCCTGATAAGCCTTGACCGCTCTTTTTGTGGCGCGGAGAAACTGTTCTGGATCTTTGTCTTTAAAAGTAAAGCCGGTTTGGCCTTCTTTAACGGTATCAGCCAGGCCGCCAGTGGCGCGGACGACCGGGATTGTTCCATATTCCATCGCAATCATCTGGCCCAGGCCGCAGGGCTCGAAATTGGAAGGCATGAAAAAAACATCAGCCCCGCCGTAGATCCACTGGCCAAAGGGAATGTCAAAGTCATTGAGGAAATAAAATTTATCCGGATATTTTTTCATAGCCTTTTTAAAGCCGTTTTCATAAGGAGGAATGCCTGTGCCGGTAAAAATATACTGGGCATCAAGCTTGGCCAGGTCATCTAAGACGGCCAGAATCAGATCAATGCCTTTTTGACGGGCCAGCCGGGTGACTAAGCCAAAGACAGGAATGTCCTCGCTTACTTTCAGGCCGGATTTTTTTTGCAAAAAAGCTTTGTCTTTCTTTTTCTTGCTAATTGTTTTTAGGTTAAAGTTGTATTTGAGATATTGATCTTTTTGGGGATTGAACAAATCAAGATCCAAGCCATTAATGATGCCGTAAAGATCTTTTTTCCTTTTTTTCAAGTCACTCTGCAATCCGGCGCCGTATTCAGGAGTGAGAATTTCTTTGGCATAGGTCGGGCTGACCGTGTTGATAAGATCAGCAAATTTGATGCCGAGCTTTAAAGTGATAATGCGGCTTTTTTTCTCGAGCGGGCCGGTATATTTTTTAGGGAGGCCAAGCAAGGAATATAATTTAGCCGGCACAGAACCGCGGGCGCCTAAATTATGGATCGTTAATAAATTTTTATGTTGGGGTTTCTCGGAATCGTTAATAAAGTGAAGCATGACCGGAACTGTGTGCCAGTCATTATAGTGATAGACATCAAATTCTAAATTTTCCTCTTCTACGAATTTACGCACGCATTTGGAAAAAAAGAAATATTTAATAGGAATGCCGTCTTGTTGGGCGGCCTGTTTGCCAGTGAAGGGATTTTGGATTTTGTTATTGTCATAAATACCGCCCCGGGAAATATATTTATTTGATTTAAATAGGTAAAGAGGCTGGTTAGTGTTAGGGAAGTCGCAGCGATATACTTCTGCTTTTTCATTTTTTCCGTTAAAAAGCACGGAAATATTTTTTACGTGCTTAAAGTTTTTTAATTGTTTTTTGTCTATTTGTTCATGAAAGGGCAGGAAGAAACTGAATTTGTGGCCAAGTTTATACATGGCCTTGGGTAGAGACCCGGCCACGTCGCCAAGTCCGCCGGCTTTGGCAAGGGGAGTTAGTTCAGCAGCGGTAAAGAATATTTTTAATTTTTTCATTTAGAATTTTTAATTATTTTTTTATATAGAGCCACATAATCGTCGGTCATTTTGCGGATGGAGAATTTTTTTTCAACCCAGGCGCGGCAGGCCGGGCGCTTGATTTCGTTGATGCGGCCGAGAGCAGTGCAAGCATCAGTGATATTATTAATAATAAAACCGGTTACAGCATTGTCAACCACTTCCCGGACAGAACCGCGGTCAAAGGCGATCACAGGCGTGCCGCCGGCCATGGCTTCGATCATGACCAAGCCGAAAGGCTCTTCCCAATTAATAGGAAAGATAAAAGCTTTGGCTTCGCGGAACCATTTTAAGACCTGGGCATGGGTTTGTTCCCCGAGAAAAAATATTTGCTTGTTATCGACATGGGGCTCCACTTCTTCTTTAAAATATTTCCAGGACTTGGGTATATTGGGATAGGCGCGGCCGATGATGTAAAGCTTATGATTGGTTTTTTTGGCGATCTGAATTGCTTCAACGATGCCTTTTTCCGGAGTGATGCGGCCCAACGTGACAAGATAATCTTTGGGCTTGTCATTATATTTTACCTCGTCCATATTTATTCCGTTATAAACTACACCAGTGATGCCTTTTAGATTTTCCGAATGAGATTTACTAATAGCGACGGGATGATAATTTGTATCATCTAGTAAATATTTATGTACGATTTTATTAATAGGAAAATGATAAGTGATCAGAACTGGGGTTTTGGTGAGGCGGAAAAAAGGATAAGTAACTTCATTAAAGTGCACATGAATAACATCAAAATTTTTGGCAGCCAGGAAAGAATCCATGAAATGAATGAACTGAAGGGAAGACAGAGTTTTTCTGGGCCATTCAGTGTAGTCTTTGAATTCAGTAAAGCCCCTGGGAAAGAAAGATTTCAGCTTGGCTGAAGTTTTTGAATCTCCGGCGGCAAATAAGGTAACATCATGACCGTCTTTGACCAGAGTTTCGGTGAGGTCGTAAGCAATGCGTTCCGTGCCGCCTCTTTTGGGGGCGGGAATAGGGAGGAAGGCAGGCGCGATCTGGGCTATTTTCATTTTTTATTATCGATTATTTTTTTATAGACTTCCTCATAGCCCGCAACCATTTTTTGGAGGGAAAAATTTTCTTTGACCCAGGCGCGGCAGTCCCGACGATTTATAGTGTCAATTTTTTCCATGGCTTGGGCGACCTGTTTATTCTCATTAATGACAAAGCCGGTCTGGCCGTCTTTGACCAGTTCCGGGACAGAACCTTTATTGAATGAAATGACCGGCGTGCCTGATGCCATGGATTCAACCATGACTAGGCCAAAGGGCTCTTCCCATTGGATGGGAAAGACCAGGGCCTTAGCGTCTTTTAATAAAGTGTTTACCTGGGTGTGGCGAATTTCGCCGATGTATTTTATTTTGGGGTGGATGAGATAGGGCTTTATTTTCTCATCCCAATAATTTTTATATATGGGTTGATTTTCGTGAGTGGCGCCGGCGATAATAAGACGGACATTTAATTTTATGGCAGCTTGGATAGCTAAATGACAGCCCTTGTTTGGATGCAAGCGGCCAAGAAAGACAAAGTAATTTTTAGGATCCGGGTCGAATTTGAATTTGTTCAGGTCAATGCCGTTGTAAACTGTTTGGGTATATCTGACAATGCCCTCGCCTTGTTTTTTCTGGCTGTTGGAAATGGGCGTGACCCAGACATTTTTTGGAGCCACTTCTTTAAAGAGGTTTACGATAGTTTCGTTAAAGGGCCAATGCTGGGTGACCACGGTAGGAGTCTTGGTAAAGGGGGAAAAAAATAAATGGCGTTCGTTAAGATGGGAATGGATAATATCAAATTTATCAGCTTGTTGATAAGCTTTAGAAAGAAGCAGATTGGTGGCATGCATTTTCCATTTTTTCTTTTCTTCAGCAGTGCAATCTTTGCAAAGCCAGAGAGAAGGAACGGACTGAAGCTTGGCACCAGGAAAGGTGCTTTTTGCATTTGAAAAAATCGTGACGTCATGACCACGTTTGATCTGTTCTTTAATTAGTGAGCTAACTAAAATCCAGCGGCCCTGATCTCCATGGACAGGAAATTTTATGGTCGCGGGTGCTAAATGTGCTATTTTCATAGAGACCTCTAATGTTAAGTTGTGATTAATCCTGGGTGTTGTAGTCGTTTTTAGACGGCTTGATAATGAAATCCTGCAGGTCTTCTTTGCCGATGAGCATAAGATATTGCATGTGTTCGCGGCGGGCAATGGAAGCGATAGTTTCAATCTTTTTTCCTTTTAATACATAAGTTATTTTAACATATGGACGGATGGTTGTACCACTGGCAGTTGGGATAATCTTTACGTCTTCTAAGCCCGGGCATGTTTTTAATAATTGAGGCTTGATTTCATTTTTCACTTTTTTCTTAACCGCCTCTAAATTGCTTTTAGTGACTTTAATTTCCGGATATTCTCGATTGAAACATTGCCAAACTTTCTCAAAGCCCATTTTTTTGGCCAGGGAAAGATCAATAGACGTTTTATGAGCACCGGTATCTATTTTTGCTTCTAAAGAAAACGTTCGTTTTTTAGCAGAGGTTAGTTTTACAATTTCAATCAGGCCGAGAGCAGGTTTTTTCGCCTTTTTAATTTTTTCTTTTTTTAGTTCAGGGAATAAAAAGTAAATGATTTCGCCGGCCACGTCGCGAGGCTGGCCTTGATAAGGAATGTGATGCATGGACAGCATGGGAGTCTCGTTCATCTCAATAATTTGATAACTGCGGCGAGTTTGTTCTTTATTGACATCTTTGGTAATAAAGTCGATGCCGGCATAAGGCAGGCCAGGGATGGACTGAATCGCTTTGATGGCAATTTCTTTAACAGAAGGATGAACATCATCGGTCATGTCAATTGAATCTCCGCCGGTAGAAAGATTAGAATTTTTTCTTAAATAAACCACTTTGCCGGCCGGAGGAACAGAACCGAGGGAATAGTTCTGTTTTTTTAAATTATCACGGACCTGAGAATCAATTTTAATTTTAATTAGAGAATAGCTGTATGAAGCGCCCCGGCGGGGGTCGTCGTTTTTTAGGTCGATAAGTTCACCAATAGTATGTTCACTGTCACCGATGACATTGGCCGGAATGCGGTAAATTACACCAAGAACCTTTTCCGGAGTAGCAATGATGCGATATTCATTGCCTTCAAATTGTTTTTCCAAAAGAAAACGTTTTTGATGACGGGCATATTTACGAATAGCAGTTTTTAGGGCAGGCCGGTTTTTTATATCCATGAATACGAGATCCCCGTGAGTGCCCTCTAAAGGCTTGATAATAACCGGGTATCCAATTTTATGGGCATAATCCATGGCCTCTTTAGCATTTTTAGTGGTGAAGGTGCGGCCACGAGTAACAGACACGCCACCTTTTTTCATAAAATGCTTGGTAACGTCTTTATGTTTTAAAATAAAATCAGCCGTGGAAGTAGTGGCTGAAGTAATTTGGGCGCGCAAGTATTCTTTGTGGTTGTGATGTTTGAATTCGAAGAATTTTCCACCAGGAAATATCTGAGTAACTTGAATGCCAAGCTCTTTAGCTCTTTTAATTAATAAGTTGGTTGATAGAGTAACGTTTTTATAAGCCATATTTTTATTTTTTCTTGGTAGGATCTATGAGGAATTTTTTAAGATTTTTTTTGCCGATAATGACCGGGAATTTCAGATGCGACCGGTCTGTCAGGGTCGCCTGGGTGGAAATGACTTCATTATTAAGCTTAATATCAATCGGAATTTTAATGCGCAGGGTGCGGCCGTGGCTGGACCGGATAACAGTCAGGTCTTTGATGTCAGGATGGGCCTTGGTTAGTTTTTGTTGTAATTCTTTTTTTAATTTTAGGGCTTCTTCTGAAGAAAGGTTGTCAGGAATGTTTTCTTTTTCAAATAAGGCAATGGCTTCTTCAAAGCCGAGTTTTTTAGCCAGATTTATATCAACGGAGGTCAGGTCAGCACCGGTGTCTATTTTGGCGGTGACTTCGGCTTGTTTTTCTTCTTTACCATAAAGAGTGACATTTTCATGTAAGCCAACAATGTGGCGGCCGGATTTTTCTTCGATTTCAGCTTCGATTTCTCCGCCGAATAATTGTTTGGCGACTTTTATGCCGCGCTCCACTGTTTTAATATCTAGGCCCTTAACCCGTTCGAGCCGCTCTCTAAGACCGGTCAGGTTGGCAATTTGGATGCCCAAGCCAGGATGGGAGTTGATTTCTAAAATGACCGGACCTTTCTTTTTATCTAAAGCAATATCAACACCGCAAAATCCAAGCTTAATTACGTTGGTAGCCTGAATAGCGATCCGAAGCATTTCATCCCAATCAGGAATCTTGATGCCTGCCAGAGGGATATTGGATTCAGGGTGCTGCGAGATAAGCTTATTGCCGGTAACGCCATGAGTAGTGATGCCAGTGGCCAGGTCAATGCCCAGGCCAATGCCCCCCTGATGAATATTAGCTTTGGAGCCAGATGATTTCGTGGGTAAGCGGACCATGGCCATGACCGGAACATTATTGTAAACAATGACGCGGATATCAGGTACGCCTTTGTGGGTCAGGGGCTTGAATAAAGAAGCCACAGTGAGGCGTTCTTCAAAAATGGCAATGTCTGAAATATTATTAAGAGAAAAGTTTCCATCAAGAATATTGCTGGCATGCATCATGAAATCCATAATGGTCAGCTCGTGATTGTTGGTCGTGATCCAATGGCCATTCTTCTTTTTGCCAAAGATAATCATCACACCTTCCCCGCCAAAACCGAAATTTGGTTTAAGTACGAAAGAGTCGGGCAGATTGTTCCAGGGAAATGACAAAAGCTCTTTGCGGTTTTTAATAACGCCGAAAAGCTTGGCCACGGGCAAGCCTTCTTCTTCCAGCTTGTTTTTACTCTTTAGCTTATCAAGAGCAATGCGGGAAGCAGATTTTTTATTAGCGGGCCGGATGAAGCGCAAGTTGCGGGCGTTTATGCCCAGAACTTTTTGCCTATTTTTTAGTATCTCCAGCATTTTTTAAAACTTTTTTAAAGCGGAAGTATTCAAGCAGTCTTAAGCCGGTAAATCTTCCGATAATATAGTTAATAAGAATGGTGAGTAAAATCAGTTCTGGAAAAGCAAGGAGCAGGGTCTTGAAAGTATCCCAGGAAACAAGAAAATATGTAAGCACAGAAATTATCAGCGTTTCCAAGGTTAGGAAAATTGATTTTTTCGGACCTTTTTCGATTTGAAGTTCAACAAATTTTTCCGTAATAATAATTAGAATTAAAATGGGAAAAATAGAAAGGCTGATAAAACCAGTGCGATTGGTCAGGGCGCCAATATAGAAAATGGCAAAAATTGACAAAGAAACCAAAGTTAAAACAATCGCCATGCGAGGCAAGTAGAGAAGCTTTAGTTTTTTAGCCAGCAAGCGGCTGAGCGTACCAACCAGAACCAGGGCCGCAAAAATAAACAGGCCATATTTGAGGCCGGTTATTAAAAAAGTCAGAGCTAAAATCGAAGGGACATAAATGCCAAAGGCGCGGATACCGATGATCTGGCGGAAGAAGGCCACAATAGTGGCAATAACAGGAAGAACCAGGATCAGATAAATAGTATCCAGAGCAATGCCCTTGTTCACCATATAGTTAATGGCGTAACTCATGAAATTGAAAGGATTCAGGCTAGCGAGCCCGCGTTCGGAATGGACGCCAATGCGTTGATAGGAGGCTTTTTTTTGATTTAACTCAGTGACAACATTTTCAGATTTTTTTGCATCAATGATAGTGGTAATATAATCAGGATGAGTAAGAAGCATGTATTCGGGTTGCAGGCTGTTGTACGTGCCCTGGGCAATGCGGCCGGCGGCAGACAGGTTTTGTTCAGTTACGCCGACAATGCCTTTTTGGCCGAACTTGATGTCCACATCCGTTTCTTTATAAAGGTTGGCCAGTTCAGTCAGGGCATTCAAGCCGACATTACCAGCTGTCCAGGAAATGATCAGGTCGGACTGAAGAAGGTCGTCTTCGTTCTCGATCAGTTTCTGGGCCAGCTTAGTGGCGGCCAGATAATCAGCCTCCTGCCTCTTTGTGGAGACGGGCACTAATAAAACTTCCTGGGTCTGGGCATAACGGACAAGCTCGGCAATGATCTCATCGTCAATGGAGGGGTCAGTAATAAGGACGATCAGGTCTTCTTCCACGGAGACAATAATAGAGCCTTCCGATTCCAGTCCGCCACCCGTGACCTTAAGATTGACGCGGTAGGTGCCGGGCGCCTCATAGATATGAGTGGCATCAATGCCTTCGGAAGTGATGCCGTCGCCAAAATCCCAGAAGTAAGAAAGTCCCACCCCTTCCGGGCCGGTTGAGCCGGAACCATCAAACAGGACATTGCGTCCGACAGCCACATTCTTGTCTCCGCCGGCTTTAGCGAATACTTCAGGCTGGATCTCAACCAGGGCGGTTTCATCTTCAGTTACAGCTTCTTCGTTAGTTGCGGGTTGGGCAAAAACAGGCACAGCCACAAGCATGAGGCCGAGCAGGATGATGAGAAGAGAAAATTTAGGAAACTTCATGTAATTTTGAGTTTAAAAATGAAGCGGCTGTGCAGGCCGTGGCCAGGGCATCAGCGGCGTGATCAGGCTTAGGTTCCGACTGCATGGAAAGCATGCATTTGGTCATGGTCATAACTTGCTGTTTGTCAGCCGCGCCATGGCCGGTCAGAGACTGCTTGATCTCGGAGGGCGTGAATTCACGCACCGGAATTTTATTTTGGCTGGCCGTGAGCAGGATTACGCCGCGGGCATGGCCAACCTCAAGTGCGGACTTAACATTTTTATTGAAAAATAGTTTTTCTACGGCAACGACGTCAGGTTTTTTATTTTTGATTATTTTTGTCAGCTCTTTGGAGATGATGTTCAGGCGATCGATGAAATCTGTTTTGGGAGAAGTGGAGATGACACCGTAATCAACCATTGTTTGTTTGCCTTTGGCGCGGTCGTTTTCAATTAATCCCCAGCCGGTTCCGGCCAGTCCGGGGTCAATTCCTAAAATATATTTATAGGTCAGCATTGGAGTAGACATTGGTGATATCGTCGTTTTCTTCCAGTTCAGTGAGCATTTTTTCTAGGGTAGCTTTTCCGGAGTCATCGAGATCAGCTTTGTTTTGAGGGATCATGTCTGTATCAGCAAAATCGACCGCGAATTGCCCGAGGGCTTCTTTAACTTTTTCTAAATCTTGAGGCGAAGTATAAATGGTCAGGCCGTCTTCTTCTTCAACCACGTCTTCAGCACCCGCGTCTATTGCCTTTAACTGTGCCTCTTCATCAGCGGATTCTATGCGGATTACGCCTTTTTTATCAAACATGAAAGCGGTGGAATTTGGTCCGCCCAGAGAACCGCCGTATTTATTTAAAATTTGTTTTACAAAAGAAACAGTGCGGTTTTTATTATCAGTGATAGTTTCTATGATTAAAGCGACGCCGTGCGGGCCGTAGCCTTCATAAGTTTCTTCAACTAGTTCTTGGCCAGGCAGTTCACCAGCCCCGCGAAGAATAGCTTTGTCTATATTAGATTTAGGCATATTAACGGCGCGAGCCGCGTCAATGGCTTGCCTAAGATTGGAATTCATTTCCGGGTCTTTACCATTTTTGGCAGCCACGGTGATGGCTTTGGCATGTTTGGTAAAAATATTGCTTCTTTTGGCATCAGCCGCGCCTTTTTGGTGCTTGATTTTAGACCATTTACTATGTCCGGACATGTTTTAAGATAAAAAAATTTTTAACGCAAGATTAAAAATAACTATCATATTATAACTTGATTTTAGGTGCTTTGTCAATTATAATAAGATTATTAAATTATA
>JAHJKD010000038.1 GCA_018822435.1 Patescibacteria group bacterium | reverse complement strand
TAAAATAAATAAAATAAATAGAAGAATATTACATATGGCCCGTCACTATAAATAAAAGAGCCATCAGAAAACAATGTAATCTCCTCGAGAATCATGTCTGTGAAAACTATTATTAAAGAGAAAAATAATGACCCAATTATAGGCAAGGCAATTTCCCAACTTTTTAATTTCCCATTCCTTTTAAAAGCGATTGTAAACAATAAGAAAAATGCGCTAGCGAGAGGGCCCCAAAAAATACTCAGCTTTCTCGCAATATTATCAGTGAAGAACATTGATAAAAATAAAAAAAGGCTCCACATGGAGCCACTTGCCATCATCAAAAAGAAAAAAATATTGATTTGCTTCTTTTTGTCTTTTAAGTAAACGAAAAGACCTAAACTAAATTCAACAAGAAATCCAAAAATTAGTAAAAATTGCGTTAAAAATTTCATATATGTATTGTATAGCAACTTATTAATAAATAAAACACCCATACTTTGGGTGCCTCATTTCCTATATTCAAATTAAAAAAGATTCACCTTTTAGTCAAGCCTTACTATTTATCCTCTGCCTTTTCATTGCAGATAACAACATCTCCGATTAACTTTTTCCCATTTTCCTTTCCATGAGGACGATCCGGCCGATATAAAGAAATCCAAATATCAACACCTGATAATTGTAGGCCTGACTTCTCTCCTCCTGAATTAACTCTTTTATTCATTCCTTTTTTATAGAGTTTTATTTTTGCGGGTGGAATGACGTCGATAGATCCCATTTCGCTGAATATTATTACCCCTCCTTTTTTACCAAAAGCCTTGGCCGCATCTTTGAAACCTCCTACATAACTTGACATGGCGTCAGGCTGGGACACAGAGAAGGCCGGAATTCCTTCTTGTTTGCATTTTAATGTAAGTTGTTGGGATAAGGTGGTTTTTCCTACGGCCTGATCCTCTATGCTTGGCACATTTATTGCAATTACTACGTTATCCTGCCCTTCGAGAAGTTCTTTGGCACGGTTAAAAGCCTCTTCTAAACCTTCGTCAAAGGAATATTCAGGTCGTTCGGTTCTTTGTTCTGATTTTCTTTCGATATTCATTGAAATATAATCATAATTAATATATTAATAATAGAATGCCGGCCTAAATAAAGCAACCCTTGATGAATTGTTGCTAATATCTAAATGAAGTACGTTCAAATAATATTTTCTTTTTTAATCTTCAGGTTTATGACCTGATTTTTTATATCTTTTTTTGACTTTATTTTTACCTTAAGAAAATTGCCGGCTGTACCAAGCAGGTAACCGTCCCGCTCCCCTTCAAATAAAACATCTAAATTCTTACCAATCATTCTTTTCTGAAATTCTTGTTTTAATTCTTGATTTACTTGTTCTAATTCAGTGGCTCTCTCCGCCTTGGTTGGTTCGTCGATTTGATCATCCATTTCTGCGGCAGGTGTGCCCGGGCGGGGTGAGTATCTGAAAATATGCAATTTTAAAAATTTACACTTCTTTACTAAATCTGTTGAATCTGCGTAATCTGCGGTCGTCTCTCCGGGAAAGCCGACGATGACATCAGTGGTAAAGCCAAAGTCAGGATAGAGCTGGTAAAAAGATTTTACTACTTTTAAATATTGAGCTGAGTCATAATGCCGGTTCATGGATTTTAATATCTTATCGCTGCCGGATTGCAAAGAGAGATGAAGGTGTTGGCACATGCGCGGGTCTTTAAACAATCCAATGAACTCTTGATTCTTAAAAATATATTCAGGATTGATTGAAGATAACCTCACTCTCTCAATTTTTGTTTTTTCTAATATTAATTTTAATAAATCTAGAAGTTGAAAGCGGACATCACTATGTCCGCCATCAAGGCGGATTTGGTGAAATCCGCTTTCATACTGTCCAATATTTACTCCAGTAATAACTATTTCTTTAAAGCCGTTTTTTCCAATGTCTTGAATTTGAGAAATAATTTTTTCCGGATCAATAGAACGGGAAGGGCCGCGGCGATGGGTAGTGATGCAATAAGTGCAGTAATTGTCACAACCGGTCTGAATTTTTACATTGATGCGATTTTTGTTTATCGTGAATTCCTTCTTGCTTTTTGGTGAAGGGAAAATGTCTAGAAATCTCTCTACAAAGTTTTCTTTATCTTCTATATAATATTCTACTTCCGGAATATTAAAGTCGCAGCATCCAGTCATGACGACTTTGACATCCGGATTTTTCTTTTTTAATTGGCGAATGGCCTGGCGGGATTCGCGGTCGGCCTTATGCGTAACAGAGCAGGTATTTACCACGGCTATATCAAAATCATCATCTTTGCTCACAATTAAAAATCCCTCATAGGCGAGGGCTTTTTTATATTCGTATTCTTCGGCTTGGTTCAGGCGACAACCTAATGTTTTAAAGAGGACATTCATAAATTATCGGGCTGATTCCAATTTTTTCACTTCATAATATTTCTTGGCCATTTCAAAAATCAGACCGCTATTGTCGCGCAGATACTGATAATATCCGGCCACCGGCGGGTATCTTTGCTCCCATGTTTCAGTTATATTTTCAAGGGCGATATTGGCAGAGTGCAGGTCAGTTTCCACGTCGTCCACGTCAGGATAATCTTCGGATGCCTTGCGGGCGGCCCAACCCATATATATGTGGAACAGGCGGTCATAGCCGTTATAATTTATGAAGGGATCGGGGTTGTCGGCGGCTGTCAGTTCAAAATCGAATTTGCCGACTTCATTCTCGGGAATACCGGCTAGTTCAGCGCGGACACTGTAACAGGCGACCGGGGCCAATAACTTGTTTTCAGTGACCATCTCCCTGTTTCCCCGCATGATCGTTTCCCTGATCTGATGGGCAGACGGCCTGGCTCCGGCCCGGTAGATAGATCGATCAATTTCAATACCGAAATCCCGCAGCCAAGAAGGTGCGGGGCGATCGGAGCGGTGAAAATTTTTCCTATCAATGTCTTTGATAAGTTTCTCCAAGCTTAATATGGAAATGAAATAATGTTCCTGCAGACTGGCCAGCTCCCCTGGTGGAATCAATTTATTTGCCTCGATCTTTTTAAGCAGGCCATCAATTGACTGATACTCATCCAGCATGGTTTGGAGATGCTTATCGACCTCTTCCGTCCTGTCATTAACCATGGCTGCACCAACTTCACTCATTAGGGACCAAATTCTGGTTTCGCTTTTGCGGACAGCGTGAATGAGCTCCCAGGCTTCTTGGGGGGGATTTTTTTCTGCAATAGATTCAGATTTTTGTTCTCCCATGGATGCGTATTTTAAGTGGGGCGTACAGGGGCAACTTCGCTACGCTTCGTCGACCTTGAATTCGAAATGTTTTTTAGAAAAAGACCGGCCAGAACCGCCTTTAAGATATTTTTCAAAATTTTGACTCACTATTTTATTGCTAAATGCAAAATAGCAATATAATTCCCATTCTCTTCCTTTAGTTGTTCTTGTGGTTCCCTTCTTATGTTCTTTAATCCTTCTTTCTAAATCATTTGTAGAGCCAATATAAAAATGATTTTTGCTTTTTTCTTTGAGAATATAAACGTAATGCATTGTTGATGAAATTTGATATTGTTGGAGATCGGCTCGCATCGCCGTAGCGAAGCGAAGGCGTGTGGGGCGTACAGGATTCGAACCTGTGACCTTCTGCTTAAAAGGCAGCTGCTCTACCAACTGAGCTAACGCCCCAAAAATTGAAAAATTGCTAAAATGCAATGAAATTATAATAGCAATAAGGGTTAAAAACGTCAATGTTATCCACTTAATATTCCACAATTTTGGGGAAAATACAGGGTTTGGCAAATCGGAAAATATAGGGTAAGATATATATCCTTATGTATAATAAAAAACCCCTAAAATCAACCCAAGATGAAATAGTCAAGGTGCCTCCGCACAATATGGAAGCGGAAAAGGCGGTTTTAGGTTCTTTACTAATTGATAAAGATTCTATCATCAAAATCGCTGACTCCCTGAGTGCAGACGACTTTTATTCGGATAAGCATCGCATGATTTATGAGACTATCCAGGATATTTACGCAAAAAGAGAGCCGATTGATGTAATTGCTATGGCCAACCGGCTAACAGACAAAGAACAGCTGGATATTATTGGTGGCCGGGCCTATTTGATATCACTGACCAATGTCGTGCCAACGGCTTCAAATATCGAAAACTATGCTTCTATTGTCCAGAAAAAAGCGACTTTAAGGCGCTTAATCCAGGCGGCGCATGGTATTTTAGCCTTAGGATATGAGGAAACAGATGAAGTGGAAACCTTATTAGATAATGCGGAACAGGAATTATTCAAAGTTTCCCAGAAATATTTACGCCAAAACTTTGTACCTTTGAATACGGTTTTGACGGAAGCTTTTGATAGAATTGACGAAATTCATAAAGAAGCTGGCAAACTTCGCGGTGTGCCTACTGGATTCAAGGATCTTGATAACAAGCTGGGTGGATTACAGAAATCTGACTTGGTTATTCTAGCAGCCAGGCCTTCTCTTGGTAAAACATCCCTGGCATTGGACATTGCCAGACATGTAGCGGTTAGGGAAAAAATACCAGTCGGTTTATTTTCTCTGGAAATGAGTAAAGACCAATTAGTGGATAGGTTGCTTTGTGCGGAAGCGAAAGTGGACTTATGGAAAATGAGGACAGGAAAATTATCTGATTCACCAGAACAGGATGACTTTCCTCGTATTGGCCAGGCCATGGGTATTTTATCTGAAGCGCCCATATTTATTGATGACACTGCCAATTTGGGAGTAATGGAAATAAGAACTAAGGCGAGAAGGCTGCAAATGGAACATGGCTTAGGGCTACTGGTAATTGATTACCTTCAGCTCATGGAAGGCCGGGCATCAACAGAAAACCGTGTTCAGGAAATCGCGGAAATTTCCCGTGCTCTAAAAGGCATTGCGCGCGAACTGAGCATTCCGGTTCTGGCCCTTTCCCAGCTTTCCCGTGCCGTGGAAGCGCAAAATGTACCAATTCCAAAACTGTCTCATTTGAGAGAGTCCGGTTCTATTGAGCAGGATGCAGATGTGGTCATGTTCATTTACAGAGAAGACTATTATGACCGAAATACGGAAAGAAAAGGCATTGCTGATATTATTATTGCCAAACACAGAAACGGTCCGACCGGGCAAATAGAAATGTTCTTTGATATGGAAAAGGCCTCGTTCAGAAATCTGGAAAAACATCTGGAAGGAGTCCCGGATATGGCTGAAGGTCCCCCGCCAGAAGCAACCCCTTTTTAATAAATTATTAAAATAAAATAATGTTCAACAAACTCAAACAGTACAAAGACATGCGTTCCGATGCTAAAGACATGCAGAATGCATTATCGGAAGAAACCGTGCATGCTGATGTACACGGCAAAGTTAGTATTGTCATGGATGGCAATCAAAAAATTGTTACCATGGAAATTGACGACGAATACATGACTCCGGAAAAGAAAGAGCAATTACAAAAAGATATTATTGAGTGCCTAGAGCGGGCACAGACTAAAGTAAAACAGATGCTGATCACAAAAATGCGTTCCGGGGAATTAAATATGCCTGACATGGGCGGTATGATGTAATATGGCACAGCTTCCAGACACAATCCGCAACATGATTTACGAATTCAACAAGCTTCCCGGGATCGGACCAAAAACCTCAGAGAAGTTTGTTTATTTTTTACTGAACCAGCCCAGGGAAGAAATAGATAATTTTGTGCGTGCCTTAAATGATCTGAAAGAACAAATACAAGTCTGTACGACTTGTTATAATTTTTCTGAAAAAACTCCGTGCGTTATCTGTGGCGACCCAAAGAGAGATAAGACTGTTTTATGCGTTGTCTCTGAAAGTGGAGACCAGGCTGCCATAGAAAAAACTGGCCAATTCACCGGGCTTTACCACATCCTAGGTGGGGCCATAAACCAAATTGAAGGAGTGGGCCCGGAACAACTTAAAATAAAAGAATTAATAGGCAGAATAGCGGCTAATGGAATTAAAGAAGTGATATTGGCGACCAACCCGGATATGGAAGGCGAAACCACGGCTATCTATATTGCGAAGCAACTTGAATCAGCCGAGGTAAAAGTAACCAGATTAGCAAGAGGCCTGCCCACAGGGGCAGACCTAGAATATGCTGATGAAATGACTTTAACTGACGCGTTAAAAGGAAGGCGGGAAGTCTAGTTATTTGATTTCTAAAATTTCTACTTCCGTAAAATGCTGGCGATGGCCGGCTTTTCTTTTATATCTGGTCTTGTTCTTGTATTTGACGACTTCTACTTTTTTGTCCCGGGCTTGTCTTAAGACTTTTGCTTTAACTTTGGCGCTGGAAACGATCGGGGTGCCAACTTTTACGTCTTTGCCCTTGTCGTCTGATACCATGAGAATCTGGTCAAAAACGACTTCCTTGCCTTCGTCGCCATCAATTTTTTCTACCTTGATTTTGTCTTTTTCAGAGACTTTGTACTGTTTGCCTCCGGTCTTGATTACTGCGATCATATTTATAGGTTAAATTTTATACTTTGCTTATTTTAAGGGAAATCTAATTATATGTCAACTCCATTTCAACAGGTGTGCCAACCTCAAAGCCGTATTCTTCTGATATGCCGGCTGGGGTCTCTAAAACGTAAATAGCCGGGTTTACGGGCGGATAATGCTCGATATTGCCATCATCTAACGCTGGGGGCACGCTTTTCTTGATATCAACTATTTTATCCTCGTTAATAAAAATGATGTCTATGGGAAACTTCATGTCTTTCATCCAGAACTGATAATAATCAGGCTTATCAAAGATGAATAGCATGGCCTCGTCTGTGGCCAGAGATTCGCGGTGGCTGAGACCAGCGGCTCGCTCCAACATGGTTTTGGCTATTTCTGCTTCGACCTGATAATTATCCCCTACTTCCACATGAACTTTATTCTTGTTCCTGATTATATTATCTTGCTTGTTTTCTGCACTATTACAAGCCGAGAATACAATTAAAAATAAAAATAATATTAAAACACTAAGTTTGCTTTTCATGTTTTTTATATTTGAAATAAATAATTCCTGCCAAAAGAAGCATGGTAATGCCGACGATGGCTAAAGCCCATAATTTTCCAAAGCTTTCTAAGTATAATGAAGAAGCGCCGAAGACAGCGGCCAGGGTTAGTAATAACAATACTGCCTGACGGTGGGTCAGACCAATATCAAGCAACCGATAATGCAGATGCTTATTGTCCGCATGGGCCCAAGATTTTTTATCGAAAAATACGCGGCGGATAATTACCCAAATAACATCCAGAATGGGAATACCCATTATCAATAAAGCGGTGGCTATCTTTCCTCCGGAAATAATTGCCAGTACGCCAAGCATGAAGCCGCAAAAAAGCGAACCACCCTCGCCTAAATATATCTTGGCCGGGTGAAAGTTGTATATAAAAAAACCTAAGGCAGCACCGGCTAATATTAATGCCAGGGCGGCTGTCTCCGGTTGGTAGACTTGCTGGGTCATGCTCAAGAAAAATAAAATAAAAGCACCAATGGTGGTAATGCCGGAAACCAGGCCATCAAGGCCATCTAAAATCTTAGTGGTGTACATCATGCCCATGAGCCAAACAAAAGTGAATAAGTCGGCCACTAAAACTACCTGGTAAGGCAGGCCGCCGTATTCAAACAAAGTCAGCCGAAATGTATCCAGCCTGAATTCTCCTCCCATAGGATTGGTGAGGTAGTCTATACCAATACCTGAAGCGATAATTATCAAGCAGGCAATCAAGGGAAAAACGATCTGAGTCTTTGGCCTCAGGTTCATGCGATCGTCTAAAATGCCTCCGATCATGAGGATTGAGCCAGCTAGGAAAATGGCCCATAAATACTTAGGCAACATATAGCCCTGGGTCAACTCCGGATACATGATAGCCACGACTAAATTAAAACTTAAAAAAATGGCCAATCCTCCGAGCAGAGGGACTGGTTTTTTTTGAATTTTTCTGGATGGATCAGCTTCAGGCCGATCAAGCAGATTAAATTTACGGGCAATCTTAGCAATCAGCGGGGTAATGACCGCGGCAATAATAAAAGCACCTATAAATGTGTAAAGCAAATTCCAACTCATTGTTTAATTTTGTCGAAATAATTTTGCAAAATAATTTGGGCGGCTACCTGGTCCTGTTTTTGATTTTTGTCTTTAACTTCTTTTAGGAGATTGTCGGCCATTTGACTGGTATATCTTTCATCCATTGTCTGAACCGGGGTATCAGTCCTGGATCTTAATTTTTCAACGAATAATTTTACTTCTTTGGTTATTTCAGTTTCTTCACCATCTAAATTTAATGGCAGGCCAATAACAATGCGGTCAATGTCTTCGAGATTCACTATAGCTGTGATTTTTTCAACTAATTTAGGCTGAGACAAACCCTTTAGTGTGCCCTTAGAAACAGCCACGCTAGTTTCGTCATCTCCGACGGCCATGCCCACCTTTGATTGTCCGTAATCAAGCCCTAAATATTTCATATTATGAATTTAATTTTGTAATTATATTACAGCCGTTTTTTGTGATAAGAACAGTATGTTCAAAATGGGCACTGAGCGAATCGTCTTTTGTTTTAACGCGCCAGCCGTCAGGCAGGAAATCGACCTGGGAACCACCGACATTGACCATGGGTTCGTAAGCAAAGACCATGCCCTCTTTCATTACTTCGCCGGTGCCAGCTTCGCTATAATTGGGAATACGCGGATCTTCATGAACAGCATGACCAACACCGTGGCCGACTAATGATTTGACTACTGAAAAACCGTTTTCCTCAGCATGTTTCTGGATAATAGCCCCGACATCACCAATAGTGGCGCCTGGCTTAGAAATATTAATGGCACGATCAAGGCATTCTTTTGTAACTTTAATTAATTTTTCCACTTCTGGAGAGATCTTTCCGACTGGAACTGTTATAGCCGAATCAGTAAACATTTCTTTATATTTGACCCCGCAATCTAAACTAAGAATATCACCTTCTTTTAAAGTTCGGGGCGCAGGCGGACAATGAACGACTTCCTGATTCAAAGAGGCGCAAATAGCGTTAGGATAGCCCTTATACCCCTTGAATGAAGGCACGCCGCCGGCCTGAGCAATCAGCTCTTCGGCTTTTTGGTCTAGCGCCATTATTTCAACGCCGGGAGCAACCATCTTTTTTAATTCATCCAAAACAAAAGCGAGGATTTGCCCGCCCTCGCGTAATTTTTCGATTTCTTCTTTGGTTTTAATGGTAATCATTAAGGGCCTAATATTTTTTTAATGTCTTCCCAGACTTTAGGGATTGCTTGTTTGCCATCGACTTCATGAAAAACACCCTTTTCTTTATATATGTCAAATATCGGCTCAGTTTCTTGGTGATAAATATTTAATCTTTTTTTAATGACATCTTCTTTGTCATCATCGCGCTGATAAAGCTCTTTACCACAGTCATTACAAATGCCTTCTTTTTCCGGAGCATTATAATCAAGATGATAAGTGGCGCCACAATCGCATACTCTTCTTCGAGAAAGCCTATGTATTGCTTCTTCGTCAGAAATATTTATAAGCAAGGCATGAGTAATATCATGTCTATCATTAAGGGATTTGGCTTGACTGACATTGCGGGGAAAGCCGTCCACGACAAATCCGCTAGCACAATCTGGTTCAGATAATCTATTTTGAATCATTTCAATGGTAATTTCATCGGGTACAAGTTTGCCCGCTTTTGTATATTCCTCGACTTTTTGACCAAGCTCAGTTTTTTCTGAAATGTTATGACGAAAAATATTTCCTGGCACAACCGCCGGGATGTCTAGTTCCTTAATCATTAAATCAGCTTGCGTGCCTTTGCCAGATCCTTGCGGGCCAAATAAGCAAATTTTATACATAAGTTTAAATTAAAGGTTTTCGTATTCCCGAACCGTAATCTGGGAATCGATCTGTTTGACCGTTTCAATGGCAACAGAAACAACGATGAGAAGAGAGGTGCCGCCGATAGCCAGGGAAGCAAAGCCGCCGCCAGCCAATCCACGCAGGATAAGCGGCAGAATGGCAATGATGCCGAGGAATAGGGCGCCTGTGAGGAGAATACGGTTGGAAATTTTGTGTAAATATTCGGCCGTGTTTTTTCCTGGTCTGATGCCAGGGATGAATCCGCCATGTTTTTGGAGATTTTCCGCGATCTGGTCAGGATGGAAAATAACAGCGGTGTAGAAATATGTAAATGCGACTACTAATGTAAAGTAAATAAAGGCATAGAACCACTGGTTGTTAAACAGATCAACAACATATGTACCCATGGCTCCAACCCAGCCTTCATTGCTGGCTAAATATTGGCCGATAATCGGCGGGATCAATACTAAGGAAATGGCAAAGATAATCGGGATAACACCGGCCTGGTTAATTTTAAGAGGTAGATGAGAGGTAGTGCCGCCATAAACACGGTTACCACGGATCTGGCGAGCATAAGATATTGGAATTTTTCTTTGCGCTTCTGTAATGTAGACAATGCCGACTATCGTAATAACAGCAATAACTAGAAAACCAATAATTACAGGCAGTTTGGACATATCAAAGGTGGCAAACGTCTGCTGAATAGCAGTTGGAATGCCGGCAATAATACCAGCAAAAATCAATAAGGAAACGCCATTGCCGACTTTCTTTTCAGAAATAAGTTCACCAATCCACATCAAGAAAATACAGCCACCAGTAATCAAAGATATAGAAGTAACCCATTCCAAAGTTGTCAGGTCACCTACTATCCCCTGTCCGGTTTTTTGGAGTAGACCTATAGTGGCCCAGGACTGGGTAATAGCCAGTGGAACACAAAGATATCTGGTCCATTGATTGATTTTCTTCTGGCCATCCGGTTCTTTCTGAATGGCTTCTAATTGAGGCACCACCATGGTAAGGAGCTGAAATATAATAGAAGCAGTAATGTATGGTCCTAAGCCAAGCATGACAACTGAGAAATTAGTCATGGCACCGCCAGTAAAGACATTCAACATGCCGAGAATTTCATTAGATGCAAAAAAATTCCTGAGGTTTTCTACGTCTACGCCAGGAATCGGAATATGAGCGGCAAATCTGAAAACTACTAAAAGTGCTAGGATGAAAAGGATTTTATTCCTTAACTCCTTGATCTTCCAAACTTTTGTCAGTTTTTCAAAAGCTTTCATGCTTATTTTATTTTTGTAATTTTTCCACCGGCGTTTATTATAGCTTCTTCTGCAGATTTAGAAAATGCGGCCGCTTTTACAGTTAGTTTTTTCTTGATTTCACCCTGACCCAGAACTTTTATGCCAATCAAAGATATGCTTTCTCCGTCTTTGTATTTTTTCTCTAAATCAGCTAAATTAATAACGTTTAATTTTTCATTAGGACTGGTAAAACCGCGAGATTTTGGTAATTTGGAAACTGTTTCTTTCAGGCCTTTTAATTTAAGGCCGCCTTTTCCGCCAGAACGGGAACGCTGACCTTTTTGGCCGCGACCAGAATAAGTACCGGCTCCGGAGGAATTGCCCCGGCCGACTCTTCTTTTTTTCTTGGTCTTGCCTTTTTTAATATTGGAGAGGTTTAACATAAAATTTATTTAGTATCTTTTTCTTTATTAGCTGTTTCTTGGGTGCGCATTGTCTGCAAGGCATTAATTACGGCTGTTACATTATTAACCTTATTTTTGGAACCGCGCATTTTACTGACAATATTTTTAATACCAGCCAATTCCACAACGGCGCGGACAGGGCCGCCAGCAATAACACCACGACCAACGCGAGCCGGTTTCAGGAAAACTTCAGCGCCACAAAACTTAGCTACGATTTCATGCGGGATGGTATCATTAACTAAAGGAACGGTAATTATTTGCTTTCTGGCTTTGGTAGCCGCTTTATTGACAGCGATAGAAACATCGGCACCTTTGGCCACACCCATGCCAACACGGCCCTTTTTATCACCAGCCACAACGCAAGCTCTGAATCTCATTCTTTTACCACCAGCCATCACACGAGTAACGCGGGCCAGATCGATCACTTGCTGATCAAACTCGTCTTTCTTTTCGTCTTTTCTGGGGCGTCTGCCTCTTCTTTGTTTTCTATCTATCATATGTTATTAATATATATTATTAAAATTTTACACCGCCTTCACGGACAGCTTCCGCCAAAGCCTTGACGCGACCATGATATTTTTTATCACGACGGTCAAAAACGATGGATCCAATCTTATTTTTTACGGCTAATTCAGCCATCTTTGTTCCAACTTGCTTGGCCACTTCAGTTTTATTACCTTTTAAGCCTTTGTCAGATACGGAAACGATGGTCTTTCCCGTATCGTCATCGATCAATTGGCAGGAAATATGTTTAATAGAACGAGACACAGCTAATCTAGGCAATTTTTCTGTACCATGAATCTTAGCCCGAGTTCGTTTGGCTCGTCTTTGTTTTTTTAATTTTTTTTCAATTTCTTTGTTAGACATATTTTTTATCCTTCTGAGCCGGATACCTGTTTGCCGACTTTTCTGATTATTTGTTCATCAATATATTTAATGCCTTTACCTTTATAGGGTTCAGGTTTTCTAATTGCTCGAATTTCAGCCGCAATTTGCCCAAGAACTTGCTTATCTGCACTTTCGAGAACAAGAACATTTTTCTCAACTTTTCCTTTAACTTCTTTTGGCAATTCCTTTTCAATAGGATGAGAATAGCCCGCTTTAACAACCAGTTTCTGACCAGATAGTTCAAAGCCGTACCCAACACCGTTTATCTCCAGTTCTTTTTTGAAGGGTTCATTTGCTCCAGCGACAAGATTTGTAATAAGGGAGCCGTATGTACCCCAGAGAGATTTTTCAAACTTTTCTTCTGGTTTGGCAACGCTCACATTAATTTCTTTATCTTTGATATCAACTTTAATTCTTTTGGGAATATCCATTTTTAATTCTCCGGCCGGACCTTTGGCCGTTAAAACACCGTCAGCCAGGCTGACATTTACTTTCTCCGGAATTTCAATTGGTTTTTTTCCTACTCTAGACATATGTAATTATTAATATATTTCACAAAGCACTTCCCCGCCTAATTTCTTTTCGCGGGCAACTTTATTAGTCAACAGTCCGTGAGATGTGGAGATGACAGCAATACCGATATTATTCAAGACATAAGGGAGTTCTTTAGAACCAACATAAACACGCCGGCCTGGTTTGGATATTCTTTTCAGATTCTTGATGACTGGACCAGTAGGATCGTATTTGATGGTGATTTTTATAACTGGCTTTCCGCCTTCATCAATAATTTCGCTCATTCCTAAATAACCTTCCTTAACCAGGATATTTGCCAGGTTCATCTTTAGCTTGGAATAAGGCACGACAACATCGCTCTTCTTAACCGCTTGAGCGTTTCTTATTCTCGTTAACATATCAGCAATAGGATCTGTCATATTTTAGTTATTATTCTTTATTGATTATTATTATTTATAAATTACCAGCTCGCTCGTTTGATTCCAGGAATCTCGCCTTTTTCTGCCAGTTCACGGAAACAAATACGGCAGAGACCGAAATCTCTCATATATCCGTGCTTTCGGCCACAGCGCCAGCATCGTCTGATAATGCGGGAGGGATATTTAGGCTTCCTTTTAGATTTGATTATCTGAGATTTTTTAGCCATATAGCAATTATTTATTATCTTGTTTAAAAGGCATGCCCATGGCTTCAAATAAAGCCAGGCCTTCTTCTTTGTTATGAGCACTGGTGGTCATGGCAACTTCCAGGCCATGAATTTTTTCCACTTCATCAGATTGAATTTCAGGAAATACGATATGCTCAGTAAAGCCGATGTTCATGTTGCCTTGCTGGTCAACAGTTTTTTTGGAAATGCCGCGGAAATCTCTTACGCGAGGCAAGGCCACATTCATAAGCTTATCTAAAAATTCGTACATCCGATCGTTGCGCAAAGTTACCTTGGCGCCAACCGCCATACCTTCTCTGATTTTAAAGTTAGAAATAGATTTACGGGCCCGTGTCAGAACTGGCTTTTGGCCGGTGATACGGGTCAGGGTATTAACTGCAGTTTCAGTAAAATTTGCATCCTCTAAAGACTTGCCCAGGCCAATATTAACGGTGACCTTTTCTAATCTTGGGACAGCCAGGTCATTCTTATAACCAAACTTTTCCTTCAGGGCAGGCTTTATTTCTTTATTGTATTTTTCTCTTAATCTATTCATATTGTTTGTTTGCACTTTTTGCAAGTTCTTGTTTTTTTCTTATTTTCTAAAAATTTATAACCTATTCTAGTTGGCTTGTTGCATTTAGAGCAAATCAGGGCAGCATTATCAGCTCGGAATGGTCCGTCGAATTCAACTCTTTGTCCGCCTTCATTTTCACGCTTAGCCCGTAAATGCTTAACCATTTTATTTACACCTTCAACGACAATGCGATCTGAATCTGGAAAGATCTGGATGATCTTGCCTTTTTTGCCTTTATCTTTTCCGGCTAATATTTGAACTTGGTCGCCTTTTTGTAATTTCATATATTTATAATACTTCTGGTGCTAAAGATGCTATTTTATTATATCCTTTGAATTTTATTTCTCTTGGGATCGGGCCGAAAATACGAGTGCCTTTTGGCTCTTTGTTTTCTTTATCAATAATTACGGCGGCATTTTCATCAAAGCGCACGTAAGTTCCGTCTTTGCGGCGGGTTTCTTTTTTTGTACGCACAATAACAGCCTGAACCACGTCACCTTTTTTAATCATGCTGTGCGGTTGGGCAAGTTTAACAGAAGCAGTAATAATATCCCCTACTCTGGCATAGCGCTTTTTGTAGCCACCTAAAACCTTGATGCATTCTATTTCTTTGGCACCAGTATTGTCGGCTGATTTTATTCTTGATCCTGGTTGTAACATATTATTTTTTGATTGTTTTTAATCTCCATCTTTTCTCTTTGGACATTGGTCGACATTCTACAAATTCTACAACATCGCCTATCTTAGCCTGGTTCTTGTCATCGTGAACTTTGTACTTTCTGGTAACGCTATATTGTTTTTTATAGATCGGATGAGTCTTTACTCTTTTTACAGCCACGACAATAGTCTTGTCCATTTTGTCAGACGTTACTTCTCCGATAAAGGTTCTCTTCTGAACCTTTTTTGGGGCAGTTTTTTTATTTTCCATCTTTGTTGTCATTATTTTCATTTAATACAGTTAGAATTTTGGCAACTTCTTTTTTTGCTACTCGTAGATCGCGCACGTTCTTGAGCTGTTTGTTTGAATCCTTGAACCTGAGATCGCGGACAGCTTCACGCTGTGCCTTTAGCATCTTGTCCAGCTCCTCTTTTGATTTGCCTCTTAATTCTTTTAAATTATTCATAAAATTATTTGGCTACAAATTTAGTTTTTACCGGCAATTTATGGCCAGCCAGACGAAAAGCCTCTTTGGCTTGCTCTTCTGTCACGCCATCAATTTCAAACATGACCGTACCAGGCTTTACTTCAGCAATATAATGGTCAACCGCGCCTTTACCACCACCCATGCGAATTTCACCGCCTTTAAGAGTAACAGGATGGTCAGGAAAAATACGAATCCAGATCTTGCCGCCTCTTTGAACAAAGCGGGTAATAGCGCGACGAGCAGATTCAATCTGACGGGAAGTGATCCAGGAACCTGTGGTTGCTTTTAGTCCGTATTTGCCAAAGCTAACTTTAAGCTTGCCAGATGAATTGCCGCGTACGCGAGCTCTGTGCCATTTTCTATATTTTACTTTTCTTGGCTGTAACATAATTATTTATTTGTTTTACCTTTAGTTACTGTCGTCTTTCCGGTCTCAGCCTTTTTTGGAGCCGGTTTTTTTGGAGCTACTTTCATTTTTTTCACAATTTTTTTACCAGGCTCTTTTTTGTCTTTATCTTTATCAAAAACAATGCCTTTGTAAATCCACACTTTTACTCCCAGTGTTCCGTAAATAGTATTAGCGACACTACGACAATAATCAATATCAGCCCGTAGAGTCTGGGTGGGAACACTGCCTTCAACTAATGTCTCCGTGCGGGCAATTTCCACGCCGTTCAGACGTCCGGCAATCATTACTTTTACACCTTTTCCACCAGCTCGGCGAACCTGTTCAATGGCTCTTTTCATTACTCTTCGAAATGGAATTCTTTTCTCAAGCTGAGCGATCATGTTGTTCATAACCACAGCGGCATCAAGATCCGGCTTTGGAATTTCCTGGATATTAATATTAATCTTTATTTTTTCGCTGCCAAAGAATTTTTTCTTTAACTCTTTTTTCATTTCATCGATACCAGCTCCGCCACGACCGATAATAATACCAGGTTTTGAAGTGTGGATGATAATGTCGATGCGACCGGCAGAACGTTTAATTTCAATACGGGAAACAGAAGCTTCTTTCAATTTTACCTTGAGTAACTTGCGGATCTTTGTGTCTTGTTCTAATAGTTTCGGAAAATCATCTTTTCTAGCATACCAACGACTGGCCGGTGTGACGGTCGTGTTCATTCTGAAAATGATTGGATTTATTTTCTTTCCCATATGTAATTATTTTTTCTCTTTAGTTTTTTTAGAGGCGGATTTGGTGAAATCCGCTTTCACTGCTTTTTTCTTTTCAGTTTTCGAGCTTTTCACATTCTTCGTGCTTTGTGGTTTTCGATCTTTCGTACCTTCGCGATTTGCAACAATGATAGTAACACGAGATGCTCTTTTTAGAATAGGAGTGGCTCGGCCCATGGCTCTTGGCTTCCATCTTTTTAGGGTAAAGCCTTCATCTACCATGATTGTCTTTATGAACAGTTTATTCTTTTCGGCGTTATTATTATTTACAGCATTAGCAGCGGCAGAATTCATTAGCTTCAGAATAGCGGGAGCGCTTTTCTTTTCATTGAACGCTAACACCTTTTGTGCTTCAGCGATATCAAGACCACGCACCATGTCAGCAACTAATCTGACTTTGCGCGGGCTGATCTGTAAATTTTTTAAATATGCTCTTGCTTCCATAGTTATTATTATTTAGTAACGTCTGATTGAGCTGAAGCCAATTTAGCTTTTTCTGCTTCAGCAGCCGCCATTTCTTGTTCTTTCTGCATGCGACCACCATGACGGGAGAATTTTCTGGTTGGAGAAAATTCGCCAAGTTTGTGGCCAACCATATTTTCAACAACTAATACGTCTAAAAATTTTCGGCCGTTATGGACTTGAAAAGTCATGCCAACCATTTCCGGAACAATAGTGGAAGAACGGGCCCATGTTTTAATCGGTTTAGTATTATTAGTGTCAACCGCCTTCTGAACCTTTTTCATCAATTTTTCATCCACAAATGGACCTTTTTTTAAACTTCTAGACATATAATTATTTCTTTCTTCTTTTAACGATAAAAATGTTTGATTTTTTCTTTTTATTTCTGGTCTTTACGCCTAAGGCTGGTTTACCCTGAGGGGTTTTTGGATTTTTCAAACCAATTGGCTGGTTACCTTCACCACCACCATGGGGATGATCACATGGATTCTTAACTTTACCGCGCACCGTCGGCCTGATGCCTCTGTGGCGCATGCGGCCAGCTAAACCCCACCTGATATTTCGCCAATCAGGATTAGAAACCTGGCCAATTGAAGCCAGACATTCTTTATTGAATAATCTGATTTCACCGGATGGCATTTTCAACTGAACAAAATCACCTTCAGAAGCCTGGACTAATGCACCAACGCCAGCAGAACGGACTACTTCCCCGCCTTTACCTGGGACCATTTCAACATTATGGACCATCAAACCCATTGGGATATCCCGAACAGGCATGCGATTTCCAGGTTGGGCCTCGAGTCTCTTCTGGGAAGAAACAACTTTATCTCCAACCTTCAAACCTTTGGCGGCAATAATATATGATTTTGTATCGTCTTCGTATTTTACCAAAGCAATACGGCAAGTACGGTTCGGATCGTATTCTATGGCTACAACTTCAGCTGGTTTATCGAAATTTAACTGTTTGAAGTCAATAACGCGATAAGCTCTTTTGGCGCCTCCACCTCTGTGATGGACAGTAATCTTACCCTGGTTATTGCGGCCGCCAGTTCTTTTAATGGGACTAGTCAGGCTCTTTTCCGGTTTCTTTTTGGTAATATCAGAAAAATCGTCAACTGATGTTGCTCTTCTGCCTGGTGTAGTTGGTTTGTAAATCTTAATTCCCATATTTGTATTTATCCTGAGTCTGTCGAAGGATTATACTCCTTCAAAAGTATCAATTTTATCTCCTTCATTTAAATAAATGATCGCTTTTTTCCATGCTTTAGTGCTTCCTTTAGACTGGCCCCAGCGAACTTGCCGGCCACCTGAATTAATCACATTCACTTTTCTTGGAGATACGCCATAAACGATCTTAATGGCTTTTTTAATCTCCTGCTTATTTGTTTTTGGATTGACCGCGAAAAGGTAAGTTCCGGTAGCAGTGGCTTTTTCAGTAATTAGCGGTTTTATTAAAACTTTGTAAGCGTTCTTGGTGTCTTCTTTTTTCTTAGCCGCTTTAATAACCGGTTTTTTGCTTTTATCAACTTTTTCATCCCGAGCCTGTCGAGGGGCTTTTGGCTTTTGTTCGCCTTTCTGAGGAGCTTCAGCGATAGCTTGTTCCTTTTTCTTTGTCTTAGTTTTGAATTTATCTAAAAGTCCCATAATTATTTTTTATATGTTTTTACAATTTCTTCTAACCCAGCCTGATCAATAACGAAATATTCTGAGCGCAGTAAGTCGCGAACATTCAAGCTATTGGCGGCTGCCATGTAAACCTTAGGCAGATTAGCAGATGCTTTAATTAAATTATTATTTTTCTTACCTGTAGACAAAAGGACTGTTTTTCCTTTGGCTGGTAATTTATTTAAAACAACTGATAATTGTTTGGTTTTGATTTCAGGCAAATCCATGTTTTCCATGATAATAATTCTGCCAGAAACAGCTTTGTCAGATAACACCATTCGCAGGGCTTTATTTTTAACTTTTTTATTTATTTTTTTTGAAAAGTTGCGTTCGGCATTTGGGCCAAAAGTAACGCCACCGCCGACCCAGAGAGGAGAACGGTTTGAACCAACGCGAGCGCGGCCCGTGCCTTTTTGGCGCCAGGGCTTAGCCCCGCCACCACGAACTTCCGAACGGGTTTTGGCCTGGGCCAGTCTGACGCGGGCATTGGCTTCCTGAGTAACAACAGCCTGATGAACGACTTTTTCATTAACCTTTATACCAAAAATCTTGTCGTCCAATGTGACATCGCCGACTTCTTTTCCTTCTAAATTGTAGATTTTTACTTTAGCCATAAATTGCGATCAGTCCGTTGCGGCAGCCAGGAATAGCGCCTTTGATCATTAATTGATTTTTTTCCTTATCTATTCCAATAACTTCCAAATTTTTAACAGTTTTCTGAGCATTACCCATCTGACCGCCCATTTTTGTGCCTTTGAATACTCGAGCCGGGCCAGTAGCGCCGATAGAACCAGGCATGCGGACCTGATCTTTATGACCATGAGTAGCCAGGGAGCCATGAAAACCATGTCTTTTAACTACACCTTGAAAACCGCGGCCTTTAGTGGTCCCAGTTACTTTTATATTATCGCCTTCAGCGAATTGGGTAACATCTATGACATCGCCGACTTTTACTTCAGGTTTTTCGGCTTTGACTTCTTTCTTTATTTTATCTTCGTAGCTTATCTGGACAGCAGAATATCCCTCTTTTTCTTCATTTTTAAGTTGCGTGATTTTGCATGGACCAGCAGAAACTAAAGTATAAGGAACAACCGTACCATCTTCCTGGAATTTTTCACTCATTTCAATTTTTCTTCCTAAAATAAATTTCATTTTTTTATTAAAAAAGACCGTAATCCATTCTTACCAATAGCCTGTTAAAAAAAGATCACGGCTTTTCACGGTTAGATAGATTTTTTACTTGTCTTCTCCCTGCTTCCCAGAGGCGATTTCCTATATTAGGATCTTTCCTTTGAACAAACGAGGATGCTTACTTTGTTAAAATAACAATTACATTTTGATTTCCACATCAACGCCAGCCGGCAGGTTCAGGTGGGAAAGCTCATCAACCGTTTTGGGAGTGGGCTTAACGATATCAATCAGGCGTTTGTGGATGCGGATTTCAAACTGGTCGCGGGCATTCTTGTGAACAAATGTGGACCGAAGAACAGTGTATTTGTTTTTTTCCGTGGGCAAAGGAACCGGACCGCGGACTTCAGCACCAGAACGGATAGCAGTATCGATGATGGTCTTGGTAGACTTATCAATGATTTTATTATCGTATGCTCTGATTTTTACGCGAATGCGCGGCACAACTTCTTCATCAGTTTTTACTTTCTTTTCTGCAGTAGCCATTCAATTGTCAATTAATTTACTTATTAAATAGGCTAATTAATGGCCCTTCGCCCCGAGACGGGGCTCCGGACCACAGTATCAAACTATTTTATGATTTTTGTAATAACACCAGCACCAACAGTCTTACCACCTTCACGGATAGCAAATTTCTGTTTTTCTTCCATAGCCATAGGAGCGATCAGTTTTACCTTAAAGGTAATTGTGTCGCCAGGCATAACCATTTCAGTGCCTTCTGGTAAAGTAACTTCACCAGTAACGTCAGTGGTTTTCATATAGAACTGCGGCTTATAACCCTTCATAAAAGGAGTGTGGCGTCCGCCTTCTTCTTTTGACAGGATGTAAACTTCAGCATCGAATTCAGTATGGGGAGTAATGCTGCCTGGTTTGGCTAACACTTGGCCTCTTTCCACGTCTTCTTTCTTTGTGCCTCTTAGGAGGATGCCCGCGTTGTCGCCGGCGCGACCCTCGTCCAATTGCTTATTAAACATTTCAATACCAGTGACAACAGTCTTTTGGGTGTCTCTTAAGCCCACGATCTCTACTTCGTCGTTCAGTTTTAAGATGCCTCTTTCAATCCGGCCGGTCACAACTGTGCCGCGGCCTTCAATGGAAAAAATATCTTCGATAGGCATTAAGAAATCCTTATCAACGTCTCTTTTTGGTTCAGGGATATAGGTATCCATGCTTTCCAAAAGTTCAGCAATAGGCTTTCCTGCTTCTTCATCATCAGGATTTTCCAGGGCTTTTAAGGCAGATCCTTTAATAATAGGGATTTCATCGCCTGGGAATTCATATTTCTTGAGCAAATCTCTGATTTCCACTTCAACTAAATCAAGCAGTTCAGGATCGTCAACTTGGTCAACTTTATTCATGAAAACAACAATCGAAGGGACACCGACCTGTTTGGCCAGCAGGATATGTTCACGAGTCTGAGGCATAGGACCGTCAGCCGCAGATACGACCAAAATAGCACCATCCATCTGAGCGGCACCAGTAATCATGTTTTTGACGTAATCAGCATGGCCCGGGCAATCGACGTGAGCATAATGACGTTTGTCAGTCTCGTATTCAACATGAGAAGTATTAATAGTAATGCCGCGTTCTTTTTCTTCAGGAGCATTATCAATCTGATCAACAGATTTGTCTTGGGCTATTTTGCCTTTAGAGCCTAAATACTTAAGCAGAGCAGCAGTTAAAGTAGTTTTACCATGGTCAACGTGACCAATTGTACCCACATTAACATGGGGTTTGCTTCGATCAAAAGTTTCTGCCATAAATTTGTGTTAAATTTAGTTTAAATAATAAAAAATAGACAAAGTTGATTATAACACAGGCTTTTATTTTGGCAAGACCTATGGGGGTTTCTCTGTTTTTAATTTGTGGATAAGTAATAAAGTACTAAAAAAAGGGGTTTTTATTCCCCTTTTTATTGACATAAACTAAATATTATGCTATAGTTCGAAGGTTTTTCCTATCGCCCATTTACCGTGATATGGCCCTTTTTCACTTGTTTTCCAGGTTCCGCGCACTCTTACCTTATATTTAATACCGGGAGTGAGATTATCTACCCTTAATTTACTGTTTTTAAAATTTTTCTTTTTATAGGTAATTGCATATTTTTCAGACCAGCCATTGGCGGTCTTTTTTAGCACTTTGGCGGTCATTTCTTTAACGCGTGGAATTTTCTTAAATACAACATAAGCGCCAATATCACCGTATCGTTCTACTCTTTTAATTTTAGGTTTTTTTGGTATTGTGCGAAAATCAATTACTTCGGACCAATCTGACTCAAATTCTAAGGTAGTTGTTTTTACACGAGCATAATAATGCTTGCTCGATAATAATTCTTTGGCTGTATAATACTTATTTTCAATATTTTCTACAATAATCGGATTTTTAAAGTCTGACCGAGTAGAAACTTCTAAAATATAGTGGGTGTCAGGAATGGTTAGGGCCGTTGCCCCGGAATATGTCCATGAAAATTTAGCTTTCTTTGGTTTAATGTTGGAAACTTCAAAATTTATCGGGGCAGAAATATAAGTACTAAAATTAATCTTAGATGACCAACTGCCTGTTATCCATCCCCCGCTATAATATTTTCCTCTGACTCTGACATAATAAATCTCACCATCATCAAGACCTGATAAAGTCGTATTGGTGGAGCTAACACTTTTTGTAGAGGAACCACTCATGTCAGAGTTAAGAGAATACTCAACATCATACTTGGTGGCCAGTGAGGCAGCATCCCAGGAGATGTTAGCTGAGGTTTTAGTGATATTTGAAGCAGCAACATTAGTGGGCGTGCCAGGAGAGGGTGTGCCTAATATTTCATAGCCGCCAATGTCATAGGCTGTGTCCTGGGGACGAAGAGTGCCATCAATGTCGTGAGTTACTAGTGGTGCTAAGTCTGTGCCAGCATTTTTGCATGGAGATGTATTTTCAATACGCAAATCGATTGATCCAGGAGTAAGGTCAAGATATTGTGGATTGCTTGCAATAGAATTAGTGTCTGGTGGAATTGGAATGGGGGCTGATTGCCATTGCGTCATGTCAGTGATGTTGGTTGGCCCGCCAGGACCAGGAAAAGAGGCAATATAATCACTGGCACCGATATAGAAATCATTGTAATCAGAATCAAGTGAAAAAAAGTATTCCGGGAATCCTGAAGTCACGCTAGTATTGTCAAATAAAATATACTGGCCTGAGTTAGTTGTTTGGGCAATATTGTTTTTAAACGTATTTGTGGAATCAGTGCTTGTGGCCTGAACAAAAAGGCCGTTATTATTATTATAAAAACTGTTATTTAATATGTAAGAGTTTTCAACGCCAATAAACGGACCAGGACCAGGCGCGCCAAACATTATTCCTATATGATTATCGTAAATAAAATTATTTTTTAATAAAGGCGAATCTATGCCCTCCATAGCTATGCCGACAAAACTGTTGTTATGCCATTCATTCGCATTGATAATTAAATTTGAATCAGTCAGAGATGAATTTTGAATTATACTTCCAAATTGATTATTATAAATCTCATTATTAGTGATATTTAAACCAATACTATCAGTGGAATAAATTCCAAACATGCTTTCACTATGAATAATATTATTTGAAATCGTCATATCAGTTGGATTCAATAGGTAAATGGTAGCGCCCGCAGAAGTGGCGGCACTTTTTACTTCAAAGCCATCAAATACAACTGATTGCCCGATAAAACCAATGGCGATATTGGGAAAGCCGGCTGGATTAGCACTAGCATCAATAATAGGCTGGCTCTGACCTGACCACGCCTGAATAGAAACAGGATTTCCGAGTACCCCTGACCAGGATGCTAAAACTTGAGAATCTGTCGGATTTAATCCATAAGTGCCAGTGCAATTTACATTATCTCCGGCAGTAACTCCGCCTAAACCAGGCGCATTAAAATCCCGACAAGGACTGCCAGTATTCGTACAGTCGGCTGAATTGACTCCACTGCTAAAATCAACGTAATAATCTGTTGCCGCAACTATCTGGGGAACAAAAAGACAGCTAATTCCGATTACGGTTAAACCAATTTTTATTATTTTATTTTTTCGCATTATAGTTTAAATGTTTTTCCAATAGACCACTTGCCATGATAAGGGCCTTTTGAGTCAGTTTCCCAGGTGCCACGCACTCTAACTTTATATTTTATTCCTGGCGTTAAATTATCTATTCGCATTTCCCCTGATTTAAACTTATTTTTACCATAAGTAATAGAATATTTTTCAATCCACCCGTTAGCGGTCTTTTTTAATACTTTTGCACTCATTTTTTTCACTCTGGGAATTTTTTTAAAAACAACGTTGGCCGAAATATTGCCTATCCTGTCCACTCTTTTAAGAGTTGTTTTTCTTGGTATAGTTCTGAAATCTATTACACTAGACCAGGACGATTCTTCTTCAGCGGTCACAGACTTTACCCGAGCATAATAATGCTTGCTGCTTTTGAGCTGTTTGGCCGTATAGTATTTATTTTCTATATCTTCATAGATAATTGTATTTTTAAAATCAGACCGGGTGGAAATTTCAAGAATATATAAATTATCAGGAAGTGTAGTGACAACGGTTTCGTCTAAGTCCCAGGAAAATTTTGCTTTTTTCACTTTGGCATAATCAAGAGTGAAGCCTGTCGGGGCAGGAATCAAGGTGTCAAAATTAATTTTATCTGACCATGCTCCTGTTATCCATCCGCCACTGTAATACTTTCCCCTAACCCGGACATAATAAGTAGTGCCGTTTTCCAGGCCTGTTAAAGTCGTATTAATAGAGCTGACACTTTTTGTGGAAGACCCACTCATGTCAGAATTAATAGAATATTCAATATCATAATGGGTTGCCAAGGAAGCGGCCGTCCACGAAATGTCAGCTGTATTATGGGTAATATTTGAAGCAGTTACATTTGTTGGCGTCCCAGGAGTAGGGATAGATAAAATTTCAAAAGCACCAACATCATATGCGCTGCCTTGCGGGCGCGCAGTTCCGTCGATGTCTGTGGTTACATAAGGAGCGGTTGAAGTCCCGGCATCGGCGCACGGTGAGGTGCCTTGTAGGTCCAAATCAACAGACCCGGGGGTTAAATCCACAAATTGCGGGTCACTTGAAAATGAATTAGCGTCCTGGCTAAAAGGAGACCCTTGCCAGTCAGTCACTGTTCCGTAAGTTACTATTGTTGGGGGAAAACCGCTAAGTTGGTATCGGGCCACATAATCTGTGGAACCGACATAGAAATCGTTATAATTTGAAGTAAGATTGGAGAAATATGAAGTACTGTTAGTGGAGTCAGATAAACCAATATATTTGTTGCCGTCCGAATAAATAATATTATCTATGAATTCATGGCTACTGCCGGCGACAGTGCTAGCATAAACTGCTCCTGAATTATTATAAAAGCTATTATTTAAAACAAGAGTGTCAGTGGCCGGGTCAGATCCTGGAGGGGCAAATGGATTACCTAAAAATAATCCAAATCCGCCTGTAAAATCATAAATATAATTATTTGTGATTAAGGGCTGGTAATGGTTTCCTATTGTAAAAGCGGAAAGACTATTGCCATTAGTATCATAAATCCGATTTGCGTTCAAATAAGCGTTTGCTCCTCCAAGTAAAGTATTCTGATCATTATCATATAAAATATTATTTTCCACGGTTAGATTTACCGTATCCGTAGCAAAAATACCTGAACCTGATCCAAAATTGGTCATGCCATGGATAGTATTATTGGAAATCGTAAGGTCTGTTGATCCAATAGCTGCGACAGCAATACTATTTGTAGAAGTAGCATTGGCGGCCACTTCAAAGCCATCAAATGTAATATAACTTCCGAAAAACCCGATACCGGCAGCTTGCCAGACACCAGGATTGGCCGTCATATCTATAACTGGCTGAGTTTGGCCAGGCCATTGCTGAAAAGTAATAGGGTTGCCAGGTGTGCCACTCCCTGGAACGAATATGTCTGTTCCGGTGGTGCCGTCATAAATACCAGTACAATTGAGATTATCGCCGGCAGAAACTCCACCTATGCCGGGAGCTAAAAATGTTTGGCATGGTGCCGTCGGATTAGTACAATCAGCAGAATCAACGCCACTAGTAAAATCCACATAAAAATCAGTGGCAAAAACAAACTGGGGAATAAAAAAAGCACTGATAGTTATTAGTGCTATAAAAATTTTAAGAGAATTCCCCTTTTTCATATAAATAATTATAGCATAAAATTGCCCCCGGCACAAGGCTGGGGGCAGGATAAACTATTCAGGTAAAGTGGCAAATGTCTTATATGGCGACCAGGCTTCTGTTTCACCATTCCAGTTCACTGACCGGACCCGGAATTTATAATTCGTATCCGGATCTAACCAGCCTTGCGGGGTTTGTTTTTCCAGAGTAGTCACATCTTTCCAGGTTTTTAACTTCTGGTCGTCTTCCGTCCTGATTTGGACATTATAAGACTGGGCATTTTTGTCTTCGCTCCATTTCAGAGTGGCGCGCTTGGCTTTAATATTATCCACTTCTAAATTTCGAATAGCCACAGGAACGTTGGATAGAGCTGACTCAATGCCATTACTGTCTAAAGTCTTGATGCCGAAATAATAAGTGCCTTTGGTGGGCATGTCTTTGATGTATTTTTTCTGGTTGGCATTCCGCTTTCTCGGTTTTTTCTCATTATCAACCAGCTTGGCCAGGTGCCAGTTTTCTTCGGTGAGCGGCTCCTTGTAGCGCTTGATTACATAATGATCGCGGTCCTGGCCGCCCGGAGCTTTCCATTTAAGCACGACTTCTGTCTTGGTATTGTTCAGTATTTCCAGATCGGTAATCGGGCCGGGCGAAAAATTCAGGCGCCAGACCTGGGCCGCGGTCGTAAAATTTTCCAGGCCGGTAAAAATGTATTTTTTTCGGGGCACGATCTGGATGGCCCAGTCATTATCAGGATCGCCGTTCATGCCGTCTTCATTGTACCTTTCCCATTCATCATTCTTTTTGGAGTAGAACCAAATTTTGGTTCCTTCTATCCAATTTATAGTTGAAAACATGGCCTGGCCATTGACGCTATTTACGGTCGTGCAGACATCGTTCGCGTTCATGCCTGAAGGTGTTATCTCTTTCCAGCTTTTAGCTTTTTTTGTGCGCCACATGCCGGCTTTATTTACGTAATTCAAAGTTGAAACATACAAACGCCCATCTACAGACACTAATTGGCCTTGAAAATTAAAAGGGTTGCCAAATCCGCCAGTCATTTTATTTGTCCAATTAGTGCCGCCTTTGGTGCGCCAAATTTCAAAACCGTCGGTGGTGTTCCGGGTTGATGCGTAAAGCCGGCCATTATGCACATACAGATCTGAGCGATCATTGTCAGCGTCGCCAAAACCGTTTGTGCTGACGCGGCTCCAAGAAGTGCCGTTAGCCGAACGCCAAATCTCGGTTCCAGTCGTATCATTAAGCGTAGAAGCGTAATAATAACCGTTATATTCGACAATTTCATGTATAATGCCTTCATTATTTGCACCATTAAAACCATCAGCATTTACCTGAGTCCAATTGTTGCCATTGCGCGACCGCCATAATTCACCACCAGACACATCATTATCAAATCCAATATATGTATAGCCTTCATGCCGGCCTAGAAACCGGCCGCGATCGTTATTGGCGTCGCCGAAGCCGTCCGCACCAACTTGCTCAGTAGTAGAACCATTTGTGCGCCAAACTTGGGCTCCGCCGGCTCCTCCGAAAATGCTGTAATAGACATAATCGCCAATAACAGCCATGTTGCTAGTGCCCACAAAACCGCCCCCGTAACCGGCCGGGCGAATTTGTTCCCACTGGCCTTTTTTCACGCGCCAGATTTCCGGGTCATTTCCGGCCAGATCCCAAACGGAAAAATAAAGCCAGCCTTTGTGTTCCACATATGGCACGGTAAATATCTGGGCCGGCTCCCCAAAACCATCACTGATTTGCTGGTTCCAGGCATTATAAGCGATCTGGACAATCCTTTCCGGAGCGTCCTTACGCAAATATTCATGGCTCGCCCCTTTTGGCCCGACATAAACTTCCTGGCCGTTAATTTCTGCAGTTTGATAGATCTTATTTAATTCAGGATTCCGGCTGACAGGCATACCAATATCGTCCAGCATATTCGCTCCGGCCGGATGAATTAAAAGCAGGCACCCTCCCAATAAAAATGAGAAGCACAATAAAAATTTTTTCATACCGATATATTAATTAATAGGAAAAATATAATTTATCTGACCAGCGGCCCAGATTTTTCTTATTGTACTTTGCCTGAACTTTAGCTTGATAGTCATTGTCGCGGGTAAGGATGGGCAGAGTAATATAATTGGAAAGAGTCTCCAGCTTATAGCGGCAATTGCCCTGGCTGTCGTAAATATTTATCTTGTACGTCAAGCTCTTGCCCCGGGCATACTTCCATTTCAGGTCCACGCTCATGGCCGTATAATTATCAGCAATAAGTTCCCTTACCTTAGCCGGTTTAGTGCGGAATTTTTTAATATCAGACCAGGGAAGCTTGCCGCCTTCTTCATCTATGCCTCTTGCTTTTAAAGCATAATCTTTATTGGTAATTAAGTATTTTTTAGGAATCTGTTTTTTTAGGGCAGAGATGTGTTTGAATGTTTTTATTTTTTTGCCATTTTTGGTCATCAATTTCAAATTATAAAAAACCGCCTCTTCATCTGCGGTCCAGGTGACCAGGGCGGTTTTCGCTTTTCGCTGTTTTTCCGGTATTTGGCAGGTGATTGCATCAGCACAAAATGGCAGGCTGATTATGCCGAATAGAACTAGAATTGGCCATGTATATTTCTTCATCCCTCTTTTTTATTTATAAAGATATTATAGCATAAAATTAATTGGAATAAAAAGAATTGAAAGCGGATTTCACAAATCCGCCATGAAAAAACGTATCTAAAAGGCGGACGTGGTGATGTCCGCCTTCAGAATATCAGATAAATATATTTTACTTTTGTTTGCCTTCCATGATTTCTTCAGCCACATTGCGGGGAACTTCCTGATATTCATCGAATTCCATCGCATATGAAGCACGGCCCTGGGTAAGGGAGCGAAGCTGGGTAGCATAACCGAACATAGATGCCAAAGGCACCTTTGCCTTTACGATCTTGTTTTGTCCGCGGTCGCTCATTTCTTCGACCTGGCCTCTTTTGGAGTTGAGGTCGCCAATAACATCACCCATGAACTTTTCCGGGGTAACAACTTCTACTTTCATGATCGGCTCTAAAATAATTGGACTGGCCAGTTTTAAAGCTGCTTTAAAAGCCATGGAACCCGCAACTTTAAAGGCTTGTTCAGAAGAGTCAACATCATGATAGGATCCGTCGTAGACTGTAGCTTTAATATTGAGGATAGGATAACCAGCGAGTATGCCAGTGTCCATTGTTTCTTTAATACCTTTATCAATAGAAGGGATAAATTCAGAGGGAATATTTCCACCTTTTACTTCATTATTAAATTTGTAATTCATGTCCTCTTCTTCACCTTTGTCTTCTTCGGTAAGCGGGGCAATGCGCACATAACAATGGCCATATTGACCGCGACCACCAGACTGCTTGATAAACTTACCTTCAGCTTGAGCTTCTTTCTTAATAGTTTCTTTGAAGGCAACCTGAGGCGTACCGATATTGGCTTCAACATCGAATTCCCTTTTCATGCGGTCAACTAAAATTTCCAGATGGAGCTCGCCCATACCTTTGATAATTGTCTGCATGGTCTCTTCGTCAGTCTTGACCTGGAAAGTCGGATCTTCTTCAGCCAGTTTCTGCAGGGCCATGCCCAATTTTTCTTGATCAGCTTTGGTCTTGGGTTCGATCGCCACAGAAATAACCGGTTCTGGGAAAATGATTTTTTCAAGTAAGATCTTGTGTTCAGGATCACAAAGAGTGTCACCGGTAATAGTCCCCTTCAGACCGACAGCAGCGCCAATATCGCCTGCCTGGATTTCTTCTAATTCTTCACGGGAGTTTGCATGCATTCTTAGTAAGCGGGAAATTCTTTCCTTTTTGCCAGTAGTAACATTGTAAATATAAGTGCCTGTTTTTAAAACGCCGGAATACACCCTGACAAAAGCAAGTTTACCCACATAAGGGTCGGTGGCAATTTTAAAAGCTAAGGCAGAAAGAGGTTCGGTATTTTCGGCTTTTCTTTCAATCTTAATTTCGGGATCATCCGGATCTTCACCAACGACTGGAGGAAGATCCAGTGGAGAAGGCAGGTATTCACAAATAGCGTCAAGCAATTTCTGGACGCCTTTGTTTTTTAAAGCAGAACCGACTAAAACCGGTACCAGCTGATTAGCGATGGTCGCTTTTCTTAGGGTGGCTTTTAATTTGTCCGCTTCAATCTCTTTTCCTTCCAGATATTGATTCATGAGCTCTTCATCGTTTTCCACGATAGCTTCAATCAATTGAGCCCGGTATTTTTCACATTTGTCTTTCATGTCATCCGGAATATCACCTTCTTCAACATCCTTGCCCATGTCATCCTTATAAATATAGGCTTTCATGGCAAGCAGATCAACAATGCCCTGAAAATTTTCCGCTGAACCAATCGGGAGCTGAATCGGATGGGCCCTTTTGGTCAGGCGTTCATGAATAGAATCAAGATCAAAATCATAGTCTGCACCAGTACGATCCATCTTATTGATAAAGCACATTCTTGGAACTTTATATTTTTCGGCTTGGTGCCAGACAGTTTCTGACTGAGGTTCTACGCCAGCCACGCCATCAAATACGATCACGCCGCCGTCTAATACGCGGAGGGAGCGTTCTACTTCAGCTGTAAAATCAACGTGACCAGGTGTATCAATAATATTAATGCGTCTTTCGATTTTATCAGGCGGGGTCCAGAAACAAGTCGTTGCCGCGGAAGTAATAGTAATGCCTCTTTCCTGTTCTTGTTCCATCCAGTCCATCTCTGCTTTACCTTCATGAACTTCACCAATTTTATGTTTTTTACCCGTGTAATACAAAACACGCTCGGTAACAGTGGTTTTACCGGCGTCAATATGAGCGATAATGCCGATATTTCTTGTGTTTGTTAAATCAATTGCTTGTGCCATAATTTTATTGAATTTTGAATATTAATTATTTCGATTAAAAAAATCTACGTGAGTAGATACTTGGAATATTTTAGTATATATAGGTTTTTTTTGCAAGTCCGGGCAAGGGGTGGGTTTGGGAAGCAGCTCAGTGTGTGAGCCGAACTGCTTCCCTGGTTCCTCCTAGGGAGGGTTGGTCTCTTCCTGGGCATGGCACCGCATCATGTAACCGGGCAGTACCACCCAGCAATCTACGGACATTTCTTCCTCGGTCTCAGTCCAGTTCTGTCCGAACTTGAGGACCTCGGCCTGGAACACAATCACGTCTCCTTCTTCGGCTCGGCAGGAGACGAAGGACGTACCAGTGCCGGAGGGGAACAAGGTGCAGCCGAATACCTCGTTTACCGCCGTAGAAACACCTTGGCGGTGAAGTTTCCCTGGTTCCAGGATCTCGGTGTAGATCACGGACGAATTTGGCTCCCGGGGCACGGTTTTGTTGATCTCATCATAAGGCCAACATTCCAGAACCAAACCACCGCCAGACGAAACACAAACCAGCTTTGTTCCCGAGTCTACTGGTCCGCCGTGAACGCGCTGTACCACGGCCGAAAAGGCTTCGCCTTCGAAAGCCGGCGCTTCGTCAGGTGAGGGCGCGCAGACCACTTCATTCCAGGTCATGTCACCTTGCTGGTCATCCTGGAGCAAACAGTTGCCGAACTGCGTGGCCTCTGTGGGCAGGCCCTGCTTCAGGCACAGGGCATTGTCACAGAGCCTGGCACTGACCGTGGTCTTGTGGTAGGCAGAGCAGGACGTGAAGAGGCCGCATGCGACCAGAATGCAGAGAATCGATGAAACAGACCGCATAGGTCCCTCCTTTTGTACGCCTGCGAACCATTCGCAGAACAGATTACTATACAAAAAAATACAGACCCCGTCAAGGGGTCTGTATATGTATCGAGTTTATTCGATTTATTCTTCTTGCTTAGGAGCAGCTGGAGCTTCCGGTTTCTTAGGACCACCTTTTGTGCCCAGATTTTTTCTCTTGACCAAGAAGTAGTACAGAATTGCCGCCAGCCAGGAAAGACCGACAAAGATGGAAATGATCATGATAGCCAGCCAAGTTCCTCTTTGATCGAATTCACGCTTCACACAATCGATAAGCATGATGATCCAGAAGATTAAAAAGAACAGACCAACAGCCATCATTAAGATCCATAAAATGATCATGCCAATGCCTAGTCCGGCAGCAGCCGCGCCAGCAGCCGCATCATCGATGTTGCTGGTGGTGCTGTAGGAATAAAGATCTGTCTGCGCGATGGCAGCCAGTGGAGAAAAAGCAGCAGCCAGAGCTATTGCTTTGGGAAGAATTTTTTTCATAAAACCTCCATAAATTGTTAATAGTTATTGAACTCTATATATTATAGCATATTTTTTACTTAGGAGCAATGCGGTTGTACACAAAAAAATCCCGCCAGTAATAGCGGGATTTATATGAAGATATTTAGTGTTAGGCAAAGTGAGCAAAGGCGCGGTTGGCTTCCGCCATTTTGTGAACGTCTTCGCGTTTTTTCATGGCTTCGCCCTGTTCTTCAGCGGCATCCATGAGCTCTAGAGCAAGTTTTTCTGACATAGGCTTTCCTTTTCTCTTTTTGGCAGCAGTGATCAACCAGCGGGAAGCCAGATTAAACCGGCGTTCGCCACGCACTTCGATCGGGACCTGATAATTAGCACCACCAATGCGGCGGGCTTTGATCTCCAGGACTGGAGAAACGTTTTTCATAGCCTTATCAAAAGTGTCTAGAGGCGGTTTCTTGGTCTTTTTTTCAATAATATCAAATGCATCATAAACGATCTGTTGAGCGGTGCTCTTTTTACCGTCTTGCATTATATAGTTGATGAATTTGGCAATGGATGTGGAGTTGTACTCCGGATCAGGCAAAATTCTTCGTTTGGGGGCTTGTTTTCCTCTCATATATATTAGTTTTTCCTCGTCCTTCGATACGCCTTTCCCTCGCTTCGCTCACTCAGGCTACTCAGGACTTCGGAACGACTATTTATTTTTCAGTTATTTACTTTTCTTCCTCAGCCGGCGCTTCTTCAGCAGGGGCAGCTTCTTTTTTGGCAGCTCCTCCGCCTTTTTGCTTTTTGGCGCCATAGAGGGATCGACTCTGGTTTCTGCCCTCAACACCGGTGGTGTCATAAACACCGCGGACAACATGATATCTTACACCAGGTAAATCGCGCACTTTTCCTCCGCGGATCATAACAATGCTATGTTCCTGCAGGTTGTGGCCTTCACCGGGTATATAAGCGGTAACTTCCATTCCATTAGATAGCCTGACTCTGGCGATTTTTCGCAGAGCAGAGTTAGGTTTTTTCGGAGTAACAGTAGTAACCTTGGTGCAAACGCCTCTTTTAAAAGGGCTGCCTTTAGGTAATTCTACTCTTTTTCTCTTAATTGTATTCAAAGTAGACTGCAAAGCCGGTACTTTGGACTTTTTCTTGGTAGTCTTTCTACCTTTTCTAACTAATTGACTGATTGTTGGCATAAATGTAAGTGATAATAAAAAGCTTAATCAACCACGAATAAGCTTTAGGAACCTTCACTATAGTAATATATTGGGAAAAATATGTCAACAACTATAAAACCAAGACATCTATTATCCAATTATATATCACAGAATAAAATGCGAATAAATAGGATGAACCGAAAATGAGGACTACTAGCAACATCCACATACCATATCTTTCCATAAACATAATGGCGTTTGAATGCTTAACAGGTATTAGCGTGAACAAAACTTTAGAGCCATCAAGAGGCGGAATTGGCAGGAGGTTAAATAGGGCAAGAATTAAGTTCATCTGAATAAGGCTGAATAAAAAGATGATTAAGAGGTTGTCAGCGGGCAGAGATGAATAAGTAATTATTAATTTTAGAATAATTCCGAAAACTAACAATGATATAACATTAGAGGCCGGACCAGCGATTGAAACCAAAGCCGGGCCCCACTTTTTGTATTTGAGGTTATAAGGATTATAGGGTGCGGGCTTGCCCCAGCCAAAGCCGATGAACATGATCATGACCGTGCCGATGGGATCCAGGTGCTTTAATGGATTTAAAGTAAGCCGGCCCATGGCTTGGCCAGTATTGTCCCCTTGCCAGTAAGCGGACAGGACATGGGAAAATTCATGAATTGTGATACCGAATATAACCGCCAAGATCCAGATAAAAAAGATGGTCGGGTCCTCAAAAAGCAGTGAAATTAGCATGTTTTGACAAATTTAAAAATAACTGTTAAATTATAGTCAATATTGCTGGTAAAAGCAATTTTTTATTAAATTAGAACCAACTATATGGCAAAGCAATGTGATGTCTGCGGAAAGCAGTACCTCAAAAGCAATATCCGATCTCATTCCAATATTGCGACAATCAAAAGGCAGAAAGCTAATTTGCAGCCAGCGACTGTAAATGGAAAGAAAATTACTGCCTGTACTAAGTGCATCAAGACACAAACTAAAAAAGCCGCGGTTTAGACCGTGGTTTTTTAATTTAAAAACATCCGGGCCATTTTCAATTCATCATAAGAATAATCATCTCCCAGGATATCCCGGATCGGTTTCAGCTGGGGGCCATCTGCCTGTAAAAAGGCTTGTTTTATTTTATTCAGGCGCTTGGCCGGCGGTTTTAAATGATCGATATTAATATCTTCACCTGCCTGGATCAGTTTTTCCAGATGGTCAATAATTGTGCCTGTCGCCATTCCCCGCTGCTTGGCAATTTCTGCCAGAGACATTTTCTTTAAGAGCAGTCTTTTAGTTTCATTGTAAGTCAGGCTTTTAGGCTTTTGAGAACGCATGGGTTTTTCTTCTATTTTTTTTGCCTGGGCAAACGCTCGAATTTCTTTTAAAAATGCATCACTGAATTTTTTTAATTTTTCCTGGCCCACGCCGGATATCCTGATGAAGGTGTCTTTGGTCTGGGGAAAATAAAAAGCCATCTCCTGCAGAGACCGGTCGCCAAAGATGACAAATGGGGGGACCTTTTTTTTGTCAGCGATTTCTTTCCTAAGGCTGCGCAATTTTTCAAAAAGGGTAGAATCATATTCTAGTTCTTGTTGGCCTTTGGCCTGGCTTGTGGCAAAACCGCTTTTCGGTTTAGACAGGGTTAATTTTTCTTTTTGCTCAATAAAATTCAGGGCCTTTTTAGTTAATTTTAAGACCGCGTATTTACCCGGTGTTTGGAATAAATATTTTTCGGAAATTAACTGCCGGATAATAAATTTTAATTCTGGTTCAGAGAAGTCGTTGACAATACCAAAGACTGATAATTCATGGCTGCCGTCCGCCCGGATCTTTTTTAAACTGGAGCCGCGCAGGACTTTGATAATATAATTGGCGCCAAATCTTTGATTGGTTTTGGCGATGGCGGAAATTATTTTCTGGGTGATCTCCGTGGCCTCAAATTCCTCTTGTGGGGTAAGGCAAGCATCACAGCTTTTACAATTTTTTTTTTCGTATTTTTCCCCAAAATATTCCAATAATATTTGGCGGCGGCATTTGGGTGACTCGCAAAACGTGACGATCTGGCTGAGCTTTTTCCGGGCTTTTTCCTGTTCGTCTAGGTCTTCGATCTGGTCAATAAAAAACGTCTGCTTGAACTGGTCGCCCGGGGAATAAAATAAGACGCAGTCGGCGGGCAGGTCGTCACGGCCGGCCCGGCCTGTCTCCTGATAATAGCCCTCTATAGTCTTGGGCAGGCTATAATGCACGATCAGGCGGACGTCAGGCTTGTCTATGCCCATGCCAAATGCAATCGTGGCGACAATAATGGGAACTTTATCATGAATGAACTTTTCTTGATTTCGTTGGCGGACATTTGGATCCAGGCCGGCGTGATAAGGCAGGGCTTTAAAATTCTCATAAGACAGTTCACGGGCCAGCTCTTCCGTGTCTTTGCGGGAAAAGCAATATATAATAGTAGATTGATCTTTATGTTTTTTCAGTAAAGCCAGAAGATTATTAAAAGTATTTTGTTTGGGGCGGATATGATAATTCAGATTGGCGCGGTTGAAGCTGGAAATAAAATGTCCGGCTTTTTTTAAATCTAATTGCTCAACAATGTCTTCCCGGACTTTTTGGGTGGCTGTGGCGGTGAGGGCCATGACCGGAACTTGAGGGAATCTTTTTCTAAGGATTATCAGGCTCCGGTAGTCAGGCCGGAAATCATGGCCCCATTCGGAAATGCAGTGGGCTTCGTCAATGGCAATGAGGCTGACTTTTACATCACATAAAAATTCCTGAAAATTTCTCATGGTTAAACGCTCCGGAGCAATATATAATAATTTGATTTTACCTTTGCTGGCCCGGGCCTGGACATCTTGTATTTGGGCATAGTCTAGCGAACTGTTTATAAAAGCAGTGGGAATGCCGTTGGCTTCTAAGGCATCGACCTGGTCTTTCATGAGGGAAATCAAAGGCGAGACCACCAGGGTAAGACCGGGAAATTTTAAAGCGGGCAATTGATAACAAAGCGACTTGCCTCCGCCGGTCGGCATCAGAACCAGACTGTCTTTTCCAGCCAGGACATTATCAATGATTTCTTCCTGCAAGGGCCGGAATTGATCAAAGCCGAAATGTTTTTTTAGGAGTTGGTGCATAGATTAGTGTTGATTTGGAACACGAAAGTACGAAATTTTGAAAAGCTCGAAGGTAGTTGCACTATTCATTTAACCTGCAGGCCAGGACTTGTTTCAAAGCGAAATTTGTTTGCCAAGCGACCTAATTTCATTAATAAAAATTACTAATAAATTTGTCACTATCCTTATTAATATCAGTAAAGTAAATACCTTCTTGTTCTTCGTCCTTTCTTGTTTTCGTGTTCCAAATTTAAATAAAAAACAAGGACGGGACGCCTTGTTTTACCTTACTGATTTTAGAATAAATGATTTTGATGGGATTGTCAAAATAAATGGTGGAAAATTGGTCGGAGTGACTGGACTTGAACCAGCGGCCTCTCGCCCCCCAGGCGAACGCGCTACCAACTGCGCCACACTCCGTTGACGGTCAATTTTTTCTGGAAAAGATTTTTTTCGGTTTTTTTAAAGCTATTAATTTTTCAACAGCGAAACCGTTAATTACAGAAAATATTGTCATATAGATTGTCATGAAAATGGTAAACCAAAATCCAAAATAGAAAAGCATCATGGGCAGAAGGGGGATCTGGACACCACGATTATATAGAAATGCGACAGCCAGGGAGGGACGCATACCCCGTTTGCGCATGTCTTCCAGCATGGGATACCACATATAGCCGGGGCCGGAAGAAAGGATGCCGCCGAGAATGGCCAGAGTCCAGCCTTTAGCGCCAGATTTTTTGCCAAAGAACTTAGAGATTTTTTTCGGGTCGAGAAACAGATTAAAGAAAAAGACGAAAAGAACAACGATGATCATGACCGGCAGGATTTCCCATAAGATGGCACCGAATTTTTTCAAAACCTGAATGCCGAGATTCGTATCAAAAACCATCAGCCCGATATAAATCAAGACGCAGCAACCGAGAAAAAGCCAGCCGCCATAAGTTTTTATATAATGTTTGGTATTTCCGTTCATGTGACTGCGCTTACTGATAAAGCAATTAATATGGCGACTATAATGGCAGATATGTAGGCAGCGGCCGCCCGGTAAAGAGTGAACTTGCGACCCATAATAGCCATCTCGATCGGCATTTGCATCACACCGACAGTAACCCAGGCCATCAGGAAAGCAGCTACAGCCACGATGGAAACGCCTTGGTTCAGAAATTCTCCGCCAATGATATAGCCAGTGATAGGGTTGCCCGCGAACCAGGAGCCAAAAGTGGCGCCGATGATAGGATCAAGAAGGCTGTTGCCGGTAAACACGTTCTGATAATAAGAAGAAGGAATGACAACTTCAGAAATTCCTAACAATAAAATAACGCCTATTAAAATAGGCATGCTGGTCTGAAAAGATAATATACTATCTTTAAAAGCTTTTTTAACTTTTTTAGAATCCATTAATTAAATCCTTACTGCTTCCAGCAGGAATTTTACCATTTTTATCATTTCCGGTATAGCGATCGACTCTTTTGTAGTATGGGGTTTTTCCATGCCCGTGCCGATGTCCAGGACCTTAATGCCTTTGGAAATAAGTTCATTGGCATCAGAGCCGCCCATGGCTTTTCTGACTTCCGGAGTGATGCCGGCTTTTTTCATAATGTCGGCTGTCTTTTGAATAAAGACATCCTCTTTATCAAAGACATATCCGTCATAAGGAATCTTGGTTTCGATCTGGACAATGCCGTGGTGTTTTTCGGCGGCGTCTTCAAATGCCTTGGTCATGCGCTCGACTTGCTCTTCTAATTTTTTCCGATCGAGGCTGCGGGCTTCAGCCACTATCTCTACCTTATTAGGAACAGTATTTAAGGCGTGGCCGCCTTTAATGGTGCCAATGTTAGCAGTGGTTTCACTATCAATGCGGCCTAAAGGAATTTTACTAATGGCTTCAGAAGCGATCTTAATAGCATTTATGCCCTCTTCCGGATTTACGCCAGAGTGAGCGGCCTTGCCTTTTACCTCAATTTTCATATGCATGAGCCAGGGCGCGGAAATATCGATCTCTCCGATTTTGGCCCCGTCTATGACATAGCCCATAGGTGAAGTAATTTTTGTTGTGTCCATATCAAGAACGCCCCCAAAAAAAGTTTCTTCCCGTACTGTGAATAGTAATTCCAAAGGACGATGAGGAATCTTTTGTTCCTCTAATATATTTACTAATTCTAGAATATAAGCGATAGCGGCCTTGTCATCAGCACCAAGAACAGTATCACCGGCCGACATGATTTTATCACCCCGGACAACCGGCTGGACATTCCGGCAAGGCTGAACGACATCCATGTGGGCGGATAATAGAAAAGGGATATTACCACGGCCCGGGATCTTTACTAAAATATTCCAAAATTCATCCTGAGTGGTTTTAAAACCCAGGGATTTAAATTTGTCAAAAAGCGCGTCTGATAATAATTTTTCTTCTCCGGGCGGGCTATCTATTCTGACAAGTTTGCCAAATGTTTCGACTAAGCGATTTTTGTTGACGATCGTGTCTTCTTTTTTGACTTTGACTTCCTGTTTTTCTTCTAAGTATTTATTAACTACTCTTATTAATAAAAAATATAATTGTTCGGCGGCTTTGGGTGACCGGGCAATGCAAACAGCACCAAATTTATGAAATGTTTTAATAGCGCCGAGCAGATGCAGGACTATGCCAGTCTGAGTTTCTGGATCGTATTCTAGGCCAGATTGATGAACAATCTCGATCAAAGTCTTGGCGTCAAGATGGGCGTATTCCGGGTGCTTGATATTATCAAAGGCATAATAAAAAACACGGCGGCCATCAATACGAAGCATGCCATTCTTATCCGGCTTAGCTCCTGTTATAAGCTTGGTCATGAAATACGGATGTGTAGTCCCGCCTTTTCTTAAGTTTATTTCAATGGCACGGACATCGGTCCGGTTGCCAGATTTATTCACGACAAAGTCAATCGCAAATCGTCCAATCACACCTTTCTTTGCCAGGTAATTGCCAATCTTCATCCCTGCCTGGGAAATAACTTTAGTATTTGATTTTTTAGCGGGAAAGCGACAGCCTAAATACGTTTGCTGAGTTTCTTCATCAAGTAATTGTTCATGAGTAGAAATCAGCTCGACCTTTTTATTGGGAAGAATATTTAACTGGGCAGATGGTGAGTCTGTTTTAGCGCCCATCATCCATTCTTCTACAATACCGCCAAATTTGAATAATTTTTCTAAATATTTTTTTGTCAGTAAATCAGTTTCTATCGGCCTTAAATAGCGAAGAACATATTTAATAATCTCTTCTTTTTTTCCAGGCAATTTGGCGACATTTAAAATGGCATTGCCCCCGCCGGAAAAACTATAATTAAATTTTAGAATTACTTTTTGCAATTTTGGATTGCGGCGTTTCATACTACGCAAAGCTTTGATAAGACCGTCTTCATTCATGATGTTTTCTACACCAGGAGGAACTTTTACGCCGGCTGCTTTGAAAGTTTCGCGGGAACCAGACTTGGAACCCAAGGGAACCAGTTTGGATGAAGGGGCAAAGAGAGGAACGCCTAATTTTACGGCCAGATCTTCTTCATCTTGCGTAGAATTAAAGCAACGCAATACGGCTTGTTTTTTATTTGGAATCTCGTCTTTAATTTCTTTTATTAACTTCTTGTTTTTTAATACCTTCTGAGTCAAAGCCAGATAAGAGCCGGAGTCGCCGGCCTGAAGCATGACAAGGCGGGATTTCATGTCTTTTTTCTGAGATGATGAATCGGAATACATTGTAAGATAGTAGTCGACGATGACCGGGTCTATCCTTAAAGAACTAATGTATATTATTTTAGTATTTGGATTCTTTAATAAGCCGATAAAATATAATAAACGTTCCTCGTAGAACTCTATGCCAAAAACTTTTCGAAGTTCTTCAGGATCTAAAGAAAAACTGGCAATCATAACTAAAGTACGGCAACCTTCGTAGTCGTCTTCAACAAAAGACCAATTCTTTTTTAGATGCTGTTGTAGCTTGGTAAATTTTTGTTTTTCGATTTTAGTCATTAGATCTTAGAATAACATAATTTTATTATATTTCAAGTTAGACCGGGAAAAGATAGAAAGAAAAGGCCCCGCACTTGAGGGGCTGTTTTGGTGATTTCAATTTGAGTGGGAATTTGGGAGCAATCAGTGGCTAGTCGCCGAGGCTGATTGCTCCCGTGTCGGAAAACAGGCGGGGAATGGAGGGGAAAATGGCGAGAGTCGGCACCTTACCGGTTCTGCGGACAATCTGGACTACTTCCTTGAGATCGTATTCCAGTACCTGGCAGGTATCCAACTCCTGCGCGGCACCTTCGAACAGCTTGGCAAAGATTCCAGCCTTCGTGATTACTTCCGGATCATCAGACCTGGCAGCGATCTCCCGCAACTGGTCCGACCCGAAGTGCGGATCACCAGCTTCAGCGGCCTCATCAACAACCCTTCTCAGCTCTTCCATGTTGAATACGCGTCTGTGCTTCACTTTGCGATTCTCCCCGAGATTAAAATTGGCTGCTTTCTGGTTCTCCCCCTATGGGATCCCCCTAATTACAAGCCCCTCCTCACATCAGTATGTTTATAATGTTTATAAACATACTGATGAGAGGAAGAGTATCTTGTTATTTAAAGTACGTATGAACGAAAATAAGTATAACAATTTGATGGTTTTTAGCAATATTTAAAGTTTTCCACAGATGGGGGAAGGGGGCGGAAAGATTTCGTGTTTAGAGGACGCGGTGATTGTATTAAGCGTCCCATTGAAACTGAAATAGTGCCCCCAGAGAGAGATGTTATCCGTTGATCATGAGGATGGATTGAATCTCCTGAAGCAGACGGCGAGAGCCTTGCGGATTGCAGGACTGAGGCCAGATCTTGCCCAGACAGGTGATTTCGACTTCGGCTTCCATCATCGCAATGCGGGCTGACTCCTGCTTGGCCTGTTCCCAATGACCGGCCTTGAGCGCTGTCTGGATCATGACCAGACGATCCCGGAATCCATTTGGCAATACGTATGGCATGTCGCCTCCTTGATTCAGACCCTGACAAGGGCTGCCATGATCTGGTTAATAGCGCTTTCCCACTGGCCGGACTCACAGTTCCTGAAGATGGCCCGAGCCTCTTCTGCCCAAGGGCGGAGGTGGGGTTGTTCTTCGTCAGCCGAAGTGATGGTCGTGAGAATCGATCCGACCCTGCGGGTATTGCGGTTCCGAGCCGCTCCCAGAGCAAGCTCGAAGAGCTCCTTAATTTCCGAATTGCTCATTTCGTATAAGCCTCCCTCTCATTTGGTTGTTTGTGCTCCTTGTGAGCGCCCGAACCATCTCCCGGCAAGCTCGAGACAAGTTGGGCCGAACGCTCACAATGAAACTGATAAAAAGAGCTGTGTTTAAAAAAACCGCCTTATGTGGCGGTATAATTATCATCTTCCTAAAATATGAAAATTCTACCGCTTGAAGTGGTTCTTAAAAATAAATAAGTTGAGCTTAGTAGATATATAATTCATAACAGGGTCATTATATCAGGCTTTTTATTTTTGGCAAGTGTATTTTCCACAAATTAAATTTCTTTCTCACGCAAGCTAATGCCTTCGTCTCTAAGATTATTTCGGGTTCTTCTCTCTACTAGGGCCGTTACTTTTCTTTGTTCATCAAGAGATTGCCAATCAATACCATATATAAATTTTGGAAATAAATTTGGAAATGTCCCGTCCATATGCTGATGGGCACGATATAAGTCATGATTTATTTTATCACTGGCCATAGTGCGGGAACTAATATAATTAGTCATGCTCTGAACCTGAACTTCCCAATCTTTGCCCTTAAAACGATCTTTAAAAGCATCAATACGCAGGCTGGGTGAGCTCTTTTTCGGCCGCTTGTCCTTGGCATAGCGGACACTGCGGGCCGTGCCTGGGCCGGGAAAAATTTTATCCAGTAATTTCTCTAATATTAGTTGATTCAGACGAACATCCTCTTCCCCGTCGATACTAATGGGTATAAATCTCATTCCCCGTATATCTAGCACCTCGCCGGGATTAAGAACGCCGGGTTCACGTAAAACTTTTGATTCCTGAGACAAGGGATTTTTTATGCGGGATTGAAAAACAATAGGCACATACACATCGTCATCATCTTCGGCTTTTAAAGTCCCTTTCTTAATCAAGACATCACGAAGCAAACTGGGCATTTTCATGTATCTGACCTGGGCATCAACATCTAACTCTTCCAGTCCTTCTAATTTCTTTTTTAATTCTTCGCTGTCAGGATCATGAGAATATCCTTCTAAGAAAGAATATTTACATTCTCCGGTTTTCGGATCTATAAAAGTCCGGATGGTTTTATCTTCTTTTAATATCTCACCGTCTTCCATTTTGAATACTCCTTCTCTTTTGATTTCTGTTTCCATTTTTTTCCTATCTGACTCTAGGGCGCCTTCTCCACCTTTAGTAAAATCAATTTCTAAAAAATCTTTAGTAAGAAGAAGTTTACGGACGATTTCAAAATATTCCCTTTCTATGGCGGCCCAGTCATCAATTTTCAAAATTTTTTCCCTTTTCATCTCATGCATTTCTCGGATAAGCTGGCGAGTCCGCTGGATCAAAGATACGACATTGTTATCAGCAGCCACACTCGGTAATTCGCGCATAAGGCGGCGGCGAGGGGAAAATTTATCAATCAGCTCTTCTGTAAATTGAGAGGCCTTTTTTGCAGCGCATTCCAGCTTTTGCTCGGCGGCTTCCATGTCAACTTCCTCATCGATAGTAGCCCAATCCAAGTCTTTAAGAAATTTCTCGACAAGTTTTAGTTTGGCAGGTCTCATTCCTTCTCTTTCAGCAGTACGGTTTATTTCAATCATCGTCTTGAAATATCCTTTTATAAAATCCCGGACGCGTTGACCGGTTTTTTCCTCCTTTTCATCTGGATCAAAATCAAAAAATTCCGGTATTTCACCGATCGGTTTTCTCTCAGTGTTAGGATACCTATGAAATAATTTCAATGCTTTTTCGGCCATAATTTTATTTTACCGAAAAAAATTTATTCATCGTCACCGAAGTAGACGTAATGCATATCAAGTTTTTTGTAATCAAAGATTTCGTCTTTTTCGAAAAATCTGGCTACTTCCAGGTTAGCATTTTCAACGGAATCAGATACATGGACAACATTGGCCTGGACAGACATGGACAGATCGCCGCGGATAGTGCCGGCATCAGCCTCACTGCCCTTTGTTTCACCAGCGATCAAGCGGACAGCCGCAACTGCTTCATTGCCTTCCCAGACCATGCATACAACCGGGGATGATTGCATGAATTTTTTTAAAGAGGCGAAAAACGGCTTATCAACATGATGAGAATAATGTTCTTCTACTTTGAGGTCATCAATCGACATCATTTTCATGCCCACAAGCTTTAAACCTTTTTTTTCCAAGCGCCCGATGATTTCCCCCAACAGATTTCTCTGCAATGCATCTGGTTTTGTGATAACTAATGTTCTTTCCATAGTTTTTTCTATTAATCCATAATCCTTCGATACAATTTTTTCCGCTCCGCTCCAAAAATCACTCAGGATCACTCGAAAAAATTCTGAGTGCCCTGAGTAGCCCGAAGCGAGCGGAGCGAGGTGAGAGGCGTATCGAAGGGTCGAAGAATTTTGTTAATTATTTCTTTTTTAAGACAGCTTCTACTTTTTCCACGACTTCAGCCGGAGTATGATTGGCTTTGATAAAGTAATCGTCAGCGCCTAGTTCTTTGCCCTTTTTGATATCTTCTTCCTGGCCTAAATTAGTTAAAATAATAACCGGTGTTTCACCAATATTTTTTGATTTGCGGATCTTTTTCAAAGCCACAAAACCGTCCATCTTCGGCATGATAATATCCATCAGGATTAAATCAGGAGTTTCCGCTTCGGCCATTTTTACGCCTTCGGATCCATTGTAAGCAGACATAACTTCATATCCTTTAGTCTTAAACTTCTGGGTATACATATTGTGGAGCATTTCGTCGTCTTCCACGAGCAGAATTTTCATATTTTTTGTATTTTAGTTATTTATTGTTGCCTAGATTTTAACATTTTTTAAGATTTAGGGCAATAATTTATGACCAGCTCTTAATATGCGTCTTTCCCCGAATTGCGGGCCGATAAGTTGCAGACCTATGGGCAAACCATCCACGGAACCAGCCGGAACCGAGAGGGCAGGAACACCAGCCAGAGATGAAGGAGCCGTAAAAACATCCATCAAATACATGCTTAAAGGATCTTTAGTTTTTTCGCCCAGCTTGAAAGCCGGAGTGGGTGAGGTTGGGGTAAGGAGAATGTCATATTTCTTAAAGGCTTTGTCAAAGTCCTGTTTTATTAAAGTGCGTACTTTTTGGGCTTTTTGATAATACTTGTCCTGGTATCCAGCGGAAAGGGAAAAAGTCCCCATAAGGATGCGGCGTTCTACTTCCCAGCCAAATCCAATGGTGCGGGTATCAGTGTACATTTGTTCTAAAGTTTCACCAGGTATGCGCAGACCGTATTTGACGCCATCATATCGGGCCAGGTTTGAAGACACTTCAGAACTGACAATAATATAGTATGTCGCAACGGCGTATTCTGTATGCGGCAAAGACATCTCTTCTACTTCCGCTCCCATGTCTTTAAATTTTGCTATTGCTTCGTTAATTTCTTTTTTAACTTTTTCGTCAATCCCCTCAGCATTGATATATTCAATGGGTACGCCAATCTTCATGCCTTTAATATCTTTTTCTATCTCTTTCAAGTAGTCGTCTTTTTTAATAGGCGGCGTGGTAGAGTCGAGTGAGTCCTGGCCAGCCAGATTATCTAAAACTATGGCGGCGTCTTCAACAGTTTGAGTAAGCGTGCCAACAACATCAAGAGAAGAAGCCATAGCTATGATGCCATAACGAGAAATCCGGCCATAAGTCGGACGCAGGCCAACAATGCCGCAAAAAGAAGCCGGCAACCTGACTGAACCGCCTGTGTCTGTGCCCAATGCAAATGGCGCCATGCCTGCGGCCACTGCAGCGGCTGATCCGGAAGAGGAACCGCCCGCGACATGGTCGTGGCCATGCGGATTCTTGGTCGGGCCGTAAGCCGAGTTTTCTCCGGAAGCGCCCATGGCAAATTCATCACAGTTGGTTTTGCCCAGAAGAGGACATTCTTCTAATTTTTTAATAGCTGTGGCAGAATAAGGGGGTTTATAGTCTTCTAGTATTTTTGACCCAGCCGTAGTTTTATAATGTTTGACGCAATAATTGTCTTTAGTGGCAAAAGGAATACCCGTAAGCATATCGGCCTCACCTTTTTTTATGGTCTTGTCGGCAACTCCAGCTCGCTCTAAGGCTTTTTCTTTGTCTGCCGAAATAAAAGCATTTAAATCTTTATCAAGCTTCTTGATATTATCAAAATATTCTTCCACTAATTTTTGGGAAGATGTTTCGCCACTATCTAGCTTAGCTCTTAGTTCTTTAATCATCAAAAATCTTTTTAACTTTAATTAAATTGCCTTCTGCTTCCGGAGCAGAGTCTAACATGTCTGATTGCTCAAAATCATAGTCAACTTTGTCCTTGCGGCGGATGTTCAGTAAGCCGGTTACTTGGGAAGTTGGCTCGACTTTGTCTGTTTTGACTTCATCTAGTTTTTCCACATAATCTAAAACAGCGGTAAGGTCTTTACTCATTTTTTTTACTTCATCCTCAGATAAGGTAATTTTGGCTAATTTGCCTATTTTTTTAACTTCTTCAGGAGATATTTTCATGCCGGTATTATAGCGGATATATTGACTTAATTCAAATTAGTTATATGCTTGAATTACCTCAACGCTTGTTCGGTTCACCCGTACCCCAGTTCCAGCCGGGCAAGCCTCCCAGCCTAATCTATGAAGGATGAGGTAGGTCTGCACAAGAGCGTCACCCTCCGCTTCTGAGCAGAAACAGCAGCTGGCCTTCAGTGCCAATTCAAACGCTGCTGTTGAGACAGCTCCTTCCCCTTCATTGGGGAGTTAGAACGATAAGGACGTCTGGGTTTGTAACTTCGTGTTATAATCCAGGCGTCCAATTTATTTATATCAATTTTTCTAAATCTTTTTCCGTCAGTATAGTAATGCCCAAAGCCTGGGCTTTTTTATATTTTGAGCCAGAATTCTCACCAGCCACAACATAGTCAGTCTTTTTTGAAACTGAAGAAGAAATGTCTCCGCCTTGCATGCGGATTTTTTCTTTGGCTTCGTCTCTGGTCATGTTCTCTAAAGTACCGGTGAGGACAAAAGACTTGCCTTCTAATTTTTTATTTTTAGATATTTTTGGATTGATTATTTTTATCCCAGCCGCTTTTAAATCTTCCATTAACTTGAGGGATTTTTTGTCCTGAAAGTAATTATATATATTTTTGGCCACGACTTCCCCAATAGCATACATCTTTTCTAGCTCTTCTTCTGAGGCTTGTTCGATTTTTTCAATAGAACCGTAATAATTGGCCAGGTCAATGGCCGTCTCTTCACCAACGCCCTTGATGCCCAAAGCATATATGAATCTAGAAAGCGTGATTTCTTTGGAGTTCTGAATTGCGTCAACTGAATTCTGAGCCGCTTTTTCAGCAAAACGTTCTAGAGGTTCCAAATCGCCTACTTCTAAATTGAATAAATCTGCGGCTGATGAAATTAAACCTTCATCAATAAGCTGATCAATTATTTTCGGGCCAAGACCATCAATATCATAAGCTTTTTTAGAAATAAAATGATAGATGCGCAGTTTTTCCTGGGCAAAGCAATTTGGATTTGTACAATAGTGTGCCGCCTCACCTTTTTTCCTGGCCACAACTGAACCGCAAGCCGGGCACTTGGCAGGAAAGTGAAATGATTTGGCGTTTTTTGGTCTTAGCTTCATTAATACCTCCACTACATCAGGAATGATGTCACCGGCTTTTTCTACGATGACTGTGTCGCCTATTTTTAATCCTAATCTTTTAATTTCATCTTCATTATGAAGAGTGGCGCGAGAGACAGTTGTGCCGGCAACTTTGACTGGCTTTAAATGGGCGACTGGAGTAAGAGCGCCAGTCCGGCCCACCTGGACCTGGATATCTTCTACGATAGTAGTCGCTTGTTCAGCCGGAAACTTATAAGCAATAGCCGCGCGAGGCGCTTTGCCAACAATGCCTAGTTTTTTATAAAGTTTATTGTTGTTTACTTGAATGACTATGCCATCAATCCAGTAGGCAAGCTTGTCTCGAATTTTCATGGAGTCTTCTTTGAATCTCTCCACTTCATTTAAATTCTGGCAAGTCCTGGCATATTTATCTGTTTTGAATCCTAAGTCGTTGAGAATGTTATGCTTCTCTTCATGATCGGCTTCTCCCAGGTCTGTGACCAAATCATAAGCCATGAATTCTAATTCACGGGCAGCGGCAATTTTTGAATCCAGCTGCCGGATTGATCCGGCGGCAATATTTCTGGGATTGGCGTATTCGGGTTCGCCTTTTTTCTTTTGCTCTAAATTTATTTTTTCAAATATCTTTTTCTCCATTATAACCTCTCCCCTGACTTCTATTTTTTGGCCTTTGTATTTATTCTTTCTAAGTTTGAGAGGGATGCTATCAATGGTTTTCAAATTTTGAGTAACCTCTTCGCCGACTTGTCCGTCTCCCCGGGTAGAGCCGACTTTTAGATGATCGTCTTCATATATGAGAGAAACGGCTAAACCGTCAAATTTTAATTCAGTAAAATATTCAAAATTATCAGTCGGGGCCAGTTTTTTAATGCGCTTTTGCCATTCTTCTAATTCTTCTAGCGAAAAAACGTCACCAAAAGAGAGCATGCGCACTTCGTGTTTGATTTTATTAAACTTATCCAGAGCTTGGCCGGACACTCTTTGAGTGGGAGAATCAGGTGTAATAAGATCCGGATGCTGGCTTTCCAATTCAGATAATTCGTGCTTTAATGAATCGAGCGCAGCGTCAGATATTTCCTGCGTATCCTGGACATGATAAAGATATCGATGATGCGCAATTTCATCTTTTAATTTATTAATTCTAGCTACGGTCGCGGCCTTATCCATATGAAAAAATTGATATTCTTTATACTAATATTAGCAAGTTTAGGCCTAGTTGGCTACTATTTTTATGATGCCTGGTGGAAAGACGACAATGGCGAACCATTAGTTACCATGTCAGAAGCTGTTAACGATGCTAAGCAAATAAAAAACGAAGTACTGGACGTGAATGTAGATACAAAGGCTGGAAATGGCTGGTCTTTTATAGTAGTTGGCGACAATGAGGGCGTAAATAATGTTTCCAAAAAGATCATAGAAGATGCCAATGCCAGCGGGGCAGATTTGCTGGTGAACGTAGGAGATTTTACAGAAAGAGGCCAGGCCGGACAATTTGAAGAAATGGTGGCGCTTTATAAAATATTGGAAATACCGTGGTATGGGGTGATCGGCAACAACGACATGGGTTATGTAAAAACCTATGATGATACGAACTACCGGAAATATATTAATGACGAACTTTATTATTCTTTTGACCATAAAAATGCCCATTTTATAATTCTCGATAATGCGAATAGAAATATCGGATTTGATGATGAACAGCTAACTTGGCTGGAAAATGATTTGTCTAAAAATAATCAGGACTACACATTTGTGTTTTTTCATAAACCGTTTAAAATCCCGTTTGAAGAATTTTTCGGAGATGATGAAACTCCTCTCTCCCGAAAAAGCAATGAAGCTTTATTGGACATATTAAATCAATATAAAATAGACCAGGTTTATACTGGCCATGTACATACTTATTTATCTTATAATATTGATGAGCTGCCCGTGATAATTACCGGCGGGGGCGGAGCTGAACCACAAGAGTTACTGGGATCAAATTCTTTTTATCATTATATCGAAACTACTGTGGGGCCAGGCGGCATGGACAACAGTGTAATCGAATTAGAATAGAGTAAATATTTCTTAAGGACAAAGGACGCTCGGAGCAGCGCCAGTTTTTATAATATCGCATTCAGAAAATAAGGCGAAATCATAAAGAGAATAGACCGGGGCATTCCAAGTTGTCCGGGCTTGCAAAGCAGCCTGGGATTTACCAGCTTGGCCCAATGACGTAATGCCGATCTGGCCGTAAATCGGAATAATTGGAGGATCAGGAGTAGCATCATTTACATATGCTTGAATTTCAAGATTTTTTACACCGCAATTAAGGGGGCGAGCGCGCACGCGGTAAACCCAGTTAGTAAGCAGGCCATAAGAAGCAGGCGAAGTGGTGGAAATAAATTTAAATATTTGATCAGGACTTTCCGCCCATTGGCCTTCCTGCCATTGGCCCACGCTAATTTCTACTTCAGCCGAGCTGGCGCAATCACCGCCGTCATCCCAGCTGATGTCTACTTGAGAGGCGGGATCAGTAATAATTGACTGGGTCGGATTGTCTGGATCAAAATAATCGACTTCAGCTACTTCTAATTTTTCTAAATCAAAAAAAGCATTATCTTCGGTAGCTATTACGCTTCTGATTTCATAACTGCTGTTATTATCCAAATTTTCATTCAAAGCCCGGCTGGTTGCCAAAGCGTCAGACATCAATCCCTTGGCCAGACGTTCCTGATTAATTTCATAAAGGGACCGCTCTAAACCTGTTTCAGCCGCATAATAAGCTTTAGTAGAATCAAGAACGACCGTAAGAGACCGGATTGAATTTATTACGCCAAATATCAAACTAATAGCTATGGCAGAAATAACAAACATGATAATAACTGTGATAACAATGATTGAGCCTTGTTCGTTCTTTTTCATAATTTACCTTAAATAAATTCGGGAAACAGCCGTGGACTGCAATTGATAAACTTGAGGTTCAGCTTTTAATGTTTCCGCCTGTAATTTTACCGTGATTATGGGCTGATAGTTTTCCATGGTCGGCTCTTCCCACGGGCTGGTCGGGGGATTGATGGCAAAATAAGCTTGGGTAAATTGAAAAGTATCAGGATTTAGCTGTTCATTGCCACCGCTGCCAATTTGCCGGTATATATTCGTGCCGTCATAATGATAAGTAACTTCTTCGCCTTCACTATTAATTAAATAGATGTCTTCATTTACAGACCAATCAGGGATCTCTTTGAGAGGATACCGGCCGTAATCTAGCTGGTAGTTTTTAAAATCATGGAGAATGTCGTCTAAAATAATCTGCGTGCTCCGCTCCATGTTATACCGGCCCGAAATTAGGGCAGGATTTTGAAGGAATAACATTAATAAACCAATCGCTAAAGTCATGGCCAGGATAAACACGGCCATAGCGACGACCATTTCAATAATTGATAGACCTTGTTGGTTCTTAATAATCATATTTCCAGTTATATATCTCTTCTTCTAAAACATAGTCGTGAGTATTCGGCCCTTTGGTGAATTCAACATGAGATTCCACTTTTACGCCAATTGTAAACAGGCTCAAATCAGAGCACTCTTGGCCAACAGTGTCCATAATGACGTTACCTTCGCATATCTCGTATAATATTGTCCACCGGTTAAAAAGAGTGCCTGATTCACCTGATTCAAGCAAACCGTTTTCATTAGTATAAAATGGAGTCGTGTCAATAATCTGCCGGCAGGGATGATCGCTGCAAGTTTCCTGACTATTTAGAAAAAAAGAATTAAAATATCTTTCATCTTGAGCAGCTGCTTCAGGTTGAATGCGGGGAATATTATATCTATCTTCGCCAAAATAAGCACCCACATCAACAAAAGGCGTACCAGTTATTTCTCCACCTTCAATTTCTAAAAAGTTATTATCACGAAGATAGCGAGTTAACTCTATTCCTTCTACAGCCAAGAAATGAGCCTGATTTTTTAAGGAAGCAATTTGGGCGGCATTGATAGCATAAATAAGCATGGCTACAACCACGACAATGCCGGTTAAAATAATAGCGACCGCGCCAATGGCTTCGACTAGTGATTGCCCTTTTTTGTTATTAAAAATATTCATTATTTTGGTCCGGGAGGGGGAGGAATATCAATGGGATCATCGTGAAATTCCTGCACAACTGTTACCTGCCACGAGCTGCCGTCCACGAAAAAATATTTATATTTGGGGGCGCCGGGATAAACAAGGCCGATGCGAAGGTCCCTGGAAATATCTACACCATCGTCATAAGCATTGCCGGAAGGAATAGGAAACGCAAGCGTATGGTCGCCGGTGACATGCCGGGTCATGCCAAAATCATACCACCAGTCATCAAATTCGACATCATTAGGTAAATTAAATTCATCAATAACCGCATCAGTAGCAATGCCATCGTAAATAAAATTATTATTTTTATCAGCAAATATTAGATATTGCCCAGGCGTGTTATCCAAATCAACAAAAATTCCATAAGCATAAATAATCTCCCCTTCACAACAGTCATATGATGAACGAGAATAATCCTGGGCCAGTTGGATCACGCTCCTGATTTCATCAGTAGAAATATTCAGACTGCGCTCAGCGGAAGCCACTCCCTGAAAACGAAGAATAACCACAGTCATCATAATGCCAATAGCAGCCAGACTGACTAAAATTTCGATTAGTGTAAAACCTCGTTTATTCATAACAAGCTTAAGTACCAGTTAATTATCTGATCGCCAAACAAAAGTGTAATAACAGCCGAGGCAGCCAGGAAAGTGCCAAAGGGCAATTCAGATTTCATGCCTTTTTTCTTTCCGATCAATAAAGCAATGGCAAAAAGGGCACCTATTAAATAAGCCAAAAATAATGCGACCAGAAGTTTTTCCCAGCCAAGAAATATTCCCATCATCAGGCCGAGGCGAATATCGCCGCCGCCTACCCATTTACCTTTTGAAATAGCATATTGAAACCAGAAAATTCCTCCGCCAATAATTGCACCAATGAATATCTGCCAGAAACTCAGCTGATAAATAAACAGGGCAAAGAGCAAGGCCACGATCATGCCTGGGATTGTTACTTTATCCAGGATAAGATAATGCTTAAGGTCATAAGTGAAAATTATGATCATGAAGCAAGTGAGGACCCAGAAGGCAATTAGTTCACCGGTCAAACCAAAATAATAATAGCCAATAACAAATAAAGCAGTCGTGATTATTTCTATGATCGGATACTGCCAGGAAATGCCGGCTTTGCAAAAACGGCACTTACCTTTAAGCCAGATAAAACTAAAAACCGGAATCAGGTCGACCGGTCCCAGCTTCTGATTACAGGCTGGGCATTTGGACCGCTCGGTAACAATGCTGTCTCCTGATTTTAAGCGGTAGATTAAGGCGTTTAAAAAGCTGCCTATCATGAGGCCTAAAAGTATGATTGAAATATAAAGTATTATTTCGTTCTGCATTTATTCGCCTAAATATTTTTTCTTATTTTCTTCATTGGCCAAGAACTCGGAACGCTTTCTCTGGAATTCAGCGTATTCGGGACTACTTGCTTCCGGCTCCCAATCAATCGCCTTTAAAATATATTCCGTGCTTTTTTCGTTATTAAATTCATACATTGCTTGCTCCGCCTGATCATAGTAGTAATTAGCAACTTGTCTTTGCAGGGCTTCATAGCTCATAGCCCCCATAAAAATCATCACCAAACATAGGGCGGCAATGCTAAAAATCAACCAGAATTTTGTTTTTTTCATAGATTAATTATACCAAAAAAAGACCCCCTTTAGAAGGGGGTCTTTTTTTGGTTTTGACTAAGATTTAGTCGGTCGCACAATAGAGGCCAGAATCGGCAACAGCGCAAGTGAAATCAGCAGAAAAGGCAGTGTAAGCAGCTTCGTTTGTCCATTGGACGCCAACGTATTGAGTAGCACCAGCTCCAAAGGCAATGGTTCCAGTGGCGGAATTATTCATGGCTTCATGTCCGGTGTCCTCTAATGTACCACGTACGACATAACCAGTCGTGCCATCGTTAGTAACAGCATAGACATAATTAGAATCATTGTTAGGAGGATTTGGCACCTGCATATAAGTGCTCATGTCCTGTCTAAAACCAGCGGCAGGAGGAACGGCAATGCCAGTCGTGGGATAATCAGCGTTATCGCTGAAAAACAATTCTACGCTGGACTGAATAGATTTAACATCAGCCAGTCTTTTTGTGTCCCTTGCTTTTCTCTGAGCTGTAGTCAGAGAAATGATCGCCAAAGTTGCCAATAATGCGATAATGGCAATGACGATGAGGAGTTCGATCAGGGTAAAACCCTTTTTATTTCTCATAGTTCGTCTCCGTTAATTATTTTAATTAATTTATATC
>JAHJKD010000060.1 GCA_018822435.1 Patescibacteria group bacterium | reverse complement strand
TGCTTCAGGGTAGTTAAACCATCCCAGCCTGGCATAGCAAGGTCCAGGGTAAGACAATCAGGCTTTAGCTTAAGTATTTTATTCACCGCTTCCTCTCCGTCTTTCGCGGTGTCAATTACCTTGATTTCGGGATCGGAATTGAGCATATCCGATACAAGCATGCGCATAAAAAGAGAGTCATCTATTACAAGAACCTTAGTCATTTTCGATTGCCGATTTTTGATTGCCGATTTTTGATTTGATTTTTTGAGGCAGATATTCGTGAAGAGGCCATAATTGCCACCAACTCGTTTGCCTCCCTGAGCAAGTCTTGCACCAGCTCCTCCTTCATAAGTTCACCTTCAACTATGAGTTCCATCCAAAATGCACTTTCATCGGATTCCTCCTCAACCGTCCCCAGCTTGGCAATAAATTCTGCCCTGGAGCGTCCCCGACATGCCGCCCGATAGTTCGCTCCCACCGAGGTTCCAGAACGAACCAGTTGATTTCCAATTGCCCTGCCTACCACGGTCTTAGGTAAAGCATCGACCAGCTTCATTATCCGCAAAGCAAATTGCTTAGTTCTTTTCTTTAATTCTTCCTTATCCATCAAATCGCAAATCGGCAATCGGAAATCTAAAATCCCAGATATTTCTTCACTGTTTCAATAACTTTATCTTTATTGAAAGGCTTGACGATGTAATCCGCGGCTCCGGCCTTTTTGCATTCTGCTATTATGGAATCCTGGCCTACAGCGGAGACCATTATAACTTTGGCGCCGGGGGAAAGTTTCTTGATCTTCTTAAGAACCTTTAGGCCTTCTTCCTCGCCATCGGGCATAATAATATCCAATAAAGTCAAATCCGGCTTTTCTTTCTTAAATTGAAGTTCTGCCTCTTTACCATTTTGCGCTTCTGCTATCTCATATTTCTCTTCGGTAAGTAGAATATCTTTCAGTATCGTGCGCATAAATAGCGAGTCGTCAGCGATTAAGATTTTTTTTGTCATGTTTCCTCCTTATTTTTTTCTTACTTTCTTTGCGACCACAAGCTCTGCGGACACCCTATCTTTTGGCGATTCTGCGGTTGCAGCTTTCCCCCCGGCTTTCTCTTCCGCCTTTTCTATAGCAAAACGGTGCCTGAGACGGATTTCACTGAGCTTAGCCAATCCCTCTTCTGAGAGAACTTTACTTAAATCGAGCATAATTATCAAACGATTCTCCAATGTTAACACACCGCTTATATATGCCCTGTCAATTCTGGTTACCAACTCCGGGGTGGCTTTAATATCTTCTTCCGGAATCCTTAAAACCTCGCTGACTTCATCAACCAGAAGCCCGAAAAGGCTCTTTTCCTGCTCTGTCATAATAATATGCTTCTCCTGGTTTTCCTTTACGCGCAAAGAAAAATGCCTTTTCAGGTCAATCACCACGGCTATTTCGCCTCTGACATTGGTGACACCCTTAATAAAATCTGGTGAATCGGGTATAGACGTAACCGTTCCTGCCCTTATAATCTCTCGGACCTGGTTAATATCCGCTCCAAATTCCTCATCGCCTAAATAAAAAACGATAAGCTGGATAACCTTTCCTTCTTCCTTTTCCTTCGATTCCTGCAGTTTTCTCTGCGGGTGTAGGTCCTGGTAATTTTTAGCTATTTTCCTATTATCCATAATTTACCCTCCATTTAGTTATGAGTTATGAGTTATGAGTTATGAGTTATGAGTCTACGAACTCCGAACTCCGAACTCATAACTCATAACTCATAACTACGAACTAATCTATTTCTTCGTTCCGCCTATTTTCAACTCTTTTTCATATCTGCTTGACTTGTTGACTCCTCTTCGTATTCTTCGCTCTCAGAGCTTACCTTAAACCTGCGTAATGCGCCTCTTAACTCTTCAGCCAGCGTAGATAAATTCTGAGCAGAAGCAGCCATCTGCTGCATGGCTGCTGTCTGCTGCTGAATAGAGGTGGACATCTGTCCGGCGCCCACCGCCGCCTGCTCACTGGTGGTGGCTATCTCCTCTATGGTTTCGGCTACCTGTTTAGCGCCTCCGGCCTGTTCTGTCGTAGCCGCGGAAATCTCCTGGGCCCTGGAGGTAATCTCCTGTGTGCTTGCGCCGATCTGGTCTAATATACCAAGGGCCTGATTAACAATATTGATACTCTCGCTGACCTGCTGAGTCCCTGTGGTCATGCCGGTAACAACCTCGGTAGTGGCCTCACCTATAGCTGAGACCATGTTTTCAATCTGCACCGCCGCATTTTTCGTACCTTCGGCCAACTTTCTGATTTCATCCGCGACAACGGCAAAACCACGGCCTGCCTCTCCGGCATGAGCTGCTTCAATAGCAGCGTTTAAAGCCAGGAGGTTAGTCTGGTCGGCAATATCTTTGGTTGTGCCTACAATTACCGCTATTTCCTTGGCCTGCTTATCTAAGTCTTTAACGGTTGAGGTGTTGCCTTTAACAATATCATCTATAGTCTTCAATCTGTCTGCTGCCTGTTTTCCGCTTTCCGATCCTTTCCCGGCAAGCTTGGCTGCTTCCTGGGTAACCTCAGCCGCAGCGCTTGCGTTGGCAGCGCCTTGCTGTATGGATTTGGAAAGGTCAGCCACGACTTTGGTGCTTGCCTCTAATTTTTTGGATTGATTCTTAGCGCCTTCAGCTATCTCCTGAGTAGTTTTGGCTGCCTGCGAAAGCGCGGTATTCACCTGATTCGATGAACCTGCCAATTGCCCGGAGGCAGTCGCTACCTTGGTAGAACTATCCACTGCCAAACGGATAAGCGCTCCTACATTATCAAAGGATTTATTCAAGGCGTCGGTCAATGTCTTTAAATCACCTTTTGCCTCAATCAGGTATCTTTGCGATATGTCTCCTTTGGACAACGCCACTGCCAGCCGGATTACCTCCTGCACCGGTTTGGCAATGGAATCAATTAAGTTATTCAAGGTATCTACAATGGTTTTCCAGCTTCCGCCAACTCCTTCAACCTTTGCGCGCTCGCTAAGTTTTCCTTCTGCGCCTGCTACCTGCGCCACCCTGAAAACCTCATTAGCCAATTTATTAAGGTTGTCCACCATCTTATTGAGGGTATCCTTTAACTCTAATATCTCGCCTGCGGCCTCAACTGTAATCTTCTGGGTCAGGTCACCCATAGCAATAGCTGTCCCGACCTTGGCGATATTTCTTACCTGTGCTGTCAGATTGGCAGCCATAGCATTAACTCTATCGGTTAAATCTTTCCATAGCCCGGCCACTCCCGGCACTGCTGCCTGTCCGCCTAATTTTCCTTCGGTGCCGACTTCTTTGGCCACGCGGGTAACCTCTGCGCCAAATGTATTGAGATTGTCCACCATCGCGTTAATTGTATTTTTTAATTCAAGTACTTCGCCCCTTACCTCAACAGTAATCTTCTGCGAGAGGTCTCCGTTGGCTACCGCGGTGGTGACATTAGCTATATTCCTCACCTGGCTTGTCAAGTTGGCAGCCAGTATGTTGACATTGTCGGTCAGGTCTTTCCAGGTACCGGCTACACCAGGCACTTCTGCCTGACCTCCGAGCTTACCGTCGGTGCCGACTTCTTTGGCTACGCGGGTAACCTCTGCGCCAAATGTATTGAGATTGTCCACCATCGCGTTAATTGTATTTTTTAATTCAAGTATTTCACCCTTTGCCTCAACCGTGATCTTCTGTTTAAGGTCTCCGTTGGCTACCGCAGTGGTGACATTAGCTATATTCCTCACCTGGCTTGTCAAGTTGGCAACCAGTATGTTGACATTGTCGGTCAGGTCTTTCCAGGTACCGGCTACACCAGGCACTGCTGCCTGTCCTCCGAGCTTACCGTCGGTGCCTACTTCTTTGGTCACGCGGGTAACCTCTACGCCAAATGTATTAAGATTGTCCACCATCGCGTTAATTGTATTCTTTAATTCAAGTATTTCACCCTTTGCCTCAACCGTGATCTTCTGTTTAAGGTCTCCGTTGGCTACCGCAGTGGTGACAT
>JAHJKD010000037.1 GCA_018822435.1 Patescibacteria group bacterium | reverse complement strand
CAAATTATTATTAGAAAATTTCTTAATTAACATATGAATATGAATAAAAAAACAAAATCACTCTTACTCTTGTGCCTGCCTATTGTCTCCTTGCTTTTTATGGGACAACTTTGCGGCGGCGGTGCGGACGGAGGAATTTTCATGAGTTTTGATAAAGCCGAAAACTGGGAACAAAAGAACCTGCTTGGCCATAGTGAGGGCGGTTTTTTAAGTTCCAGCCGGGCAATTACTAATGATGGTGAAAATATTATAACTATTTATGTTGATCCGTTTGATGAAAATACTATCTATTATGGGACTGTAGAAAACGGCCTGTATAAAACAACTGACAACGGCGAACTCTGGGCCAAGACCGGACTAACTACTGGCGCCATATTATCAATTTCCGCTAACCCAAAAAATAATAACATTATATTTGCCGGCCAGAATTCATCTGTCACTCGGTCTGAAGACGCCGGAGAAACTTGGGAAACTGTTCATACTGATCCCCAAGGCCAATGGTTAAGAGCGGTGGTAGTGGATTGGTATGACCCAGAAATAATTTATGCCGCTTCTGAAAACGGTTCAATCATAAAATCAAAGGACAATGGTGAATCCTGGAATATTGTCCATCAAATCGATGTCCCGGTTAAACAACTGATCATGGATTCATTTGACTCTCGCGTATTATATGCCGCTGATAAAAGCGGAAACATATTTAAAACAATTGATGCGGGAAAAGAATGGACCCAAATTAATGACAAAGATTTTTATAATAACGAAGAAGCCTGGCCAGTTGATTCTAAAGGCATTTTCAAACTTGCCCTTGATCCAAGCACAAGAAACAGGCTGTATGGATCATCTTATAGCAGTATTGTCAGATCTAATGATGGCGGAAAAACCTGGACAATTGTTAACACTTTAATTCCTTATGAAGATGAAAAACACAAACAAGTGGAAAATCTAATTGTTGATCCGGATAATCCAAAAATTATATATTTCACTATTGTTAATATTATTCACAAAACCAATGATTTAGGTAAGAACTGGCATACGATTGAAAACTTTCCCTCTGCCCGCCGCATATCTTATTTAACAGCTGATAAGCATGATGACAAAATAGTTATTGCCGGTACCAGGGAAATAGAAGAGCAAGGCGGTTTAATTGGTAATTAATTATATTTATATGGATAACGAAAAATTTGAAAAAATTATTGAACATTTAAAAGGCGAATTGCAATCCATTCGCACAGGCCGGGCTGTCCCGACCATCTTAGAAAACGTGGAAATCGATGTTTATGGCCAAAAAACCCCGGTTAACCAGTTGGGTAACATTAGTTCGCCCGAACCCCAGACCCTGACAGTAGAACCGTGGGACAAAAGCATCATCAAAGACGTTGAAAAAGGCATCAGAGAAGCAAACCTAGACTTAAATCCGGTCATTCAGGGAGAAATCATTAGAATTTCATTCCCACCCCTGACTGAAGATAAAAGAATAGAGCTTACAAAAATTATGGGCTCGCGTGTGGAAGACGCAAAAATTGCCTTAAAAAATGTTCGCGAAGATTTAGTTAAAGACCTGAAGAACAAAAAAAATAATTCTGAACTTTCTGAAGACGAGTTTTTCCGTGAAGAAAAAGAAGTTCAGAAAGTGGTGGACGAATATCAGGACAAAATTAAAAAAATGTCTGAGGAAAAAGAAAAAGATATAATGACCATATAATTCATGCTAACTACTATACTCGTATTCATATTTGTTTTAGGCCTTCTGGTATTTGTCCATGAACTGGGCCATTTTGTGATCGCCAAAAGCTTTAAAATGGGCGTAGAGGAATTCGGATTTGGCTACCCGCCCAGAGTAGTCGGCTTTCAAAGGGGAGGCACAACTTATTCTTTAAATTGGATTCCCATTGGCGGATTTGTAAAAATTACCGGGGAAAACGGCCAGCTGCCGATCGATGAAATGGCTGATGATTACCGTAAACAGTCAAAATCAGACGAAATAAATGAAAAATCCCTAACAGAAGAAGCTAATTATGTAAAAAAAATGTTTCATGGGTTTGACGATAAAGTTTACGACGAACTGGACACAAATAAAGCAAAATATGAGTATCTGGCCGAAACCATGGAGTCAGAAAAAGACAAACTAGATAAAAACGCGTTTTACAATAAACCTATCTGGCAAAGATTCCTCGTTCTGATCGCCGGTGTTACCATGAATGTCCTTTTATGTGTTTTCTTGCTATCCGCCGGATACATGATCGGCTTTCCGTCCGCCACAGAAAACCTGCCCGCTGGCGCTGAAGTATCCAATGAACAAATTATTGTCATGGACACCGAAGAAGGCCGTCCGGCTGAAACGGCCGGCTTGCAAACCGGAGACGTCATTAAAGAAGTAAATGGTCAGCCGATAAAAACAGTCGAAGAATTCAGAGCTGCCACCCAGGAAAATGATGGAAAAGAAATGGCCATGACAATTGAAAGGGAAGGGGAGACGCAAGTTGTAAAAATTACACCAGAACAACTGGACGAAGGCAGCGTCGGTGTCGGCGCTTATCTGGCTGAAACCGGCCTGGTAAAACTACCTTGGCATACTGCTATCTGGACCGGTCTCAAACAAACCGGCATGATTATTTATCTGATTTTTGCCACTTTAATAAAATTAGTAGCCGACGCCTTTACCGGCCAGACCGAAGCTCTGGAAGCGGTCTCCGGACCTGTTGGAATTGCCGTTCTGGCTAATCAGGCCGCTGACCTCGGATTTATCTATCTGCTGCAATTTACGGCCCTGCTTTCTGTAAACCTGGCCATTTTCAATTTACTGCCTTTGCCGGCTTTGGACGGCGGTAGGATCATATTCCTTATTATAGAGAAAATTCGCCGTAAGCCGGTCAGCCAGAAGATAGAAGGCATGGTCCATACGATCGGATTTGCCACTCTTATTTTACTGCTTGGCCTGGTGACTATCCGTGATATATCAAAATTCAATATATTTAATAGCATAAAAGATTTTTTCTTATAATTTTATGAAGCAATCACACCTAATAACTAAAACCGTTAAATCCATACCCAAAGAAGAAGTCAGCCTCAATTCCCGCCTTTTAATTCAGGCAGGTTTTATAGATAAGCTTGCTGCCGGCATATATACTTATCTTCCGTTAGGCCTAAAAGCTCTTAACAATATTTCTAATATAGTCAGGGATGAAATGAATAAAGCCGGCGGACAAGAACTATTAATGCCTGCTCTGACTCCTAAAAAAAACTGGGAGGAAACTGGCCGCTGGGATGGGCTAGATGTATTATTTAAATTAAAAGGAGCAGGGGACAAAGAATTTGCTTTAGGCGCTACCCATGAAGAAGTAGTCACGCCTCTAATGAAAAAATTCATTCTCTCCTATAAGGATTTGCCCAAATATGTATATCAGATCCAAACTAAGTATCGCAACGAACCAAGAGCCAAATCCGGCCTGCTAAGAGGTCGAGAATTTCTAATGAAAGATCTATATTCTTTTCATACTGATTCAGAAGACCTGGATCAATATTACGAAGTCATGACGAAAGCATATTTTAAAATATTTGAAAGATGCGGCCTTGGCGACTCTACTCATTTAACGTATTCAAGCGGAGGAACGTTCTCAAAGTATTCTCACGAATTCCAAACTGTATGTAAAACAGGCGAAGACATTGTCTATCTTTGTAAAAATTGCGGACTAGGAGTAAATAAGGAAATTATAGATGAAACTCCAAAATGCCCTGGTTGTGAAAAAAGTGAATACGAAGAAAAAAATGCCATAGAAGTCGGTAATATTTTTAAATTAAAAGCAAAATATTCAGATGCTTTTAAGATGAATTTCAAAGATAAGGAAGACAAAGAACATCCCGTTATTATGGGTTGCTACGGCATCGGGCCATCAAGAGTATTAGGAACTATCGTAGAAGTCCACAATGATAAAAACGGCATGGTCTGGCCGGAAGAAGTCGCCCCATTTAAGTTTCATTTAGTAAATTTGAGTAAAGATAGTGTTCAAGCCGATAAGGCTTATGAGGCTTTACAAAAAAAGGGAATCGAGGTACTATATGACGACCGAAATGAACCGGCTGGCGTGAAATTAAAGGATGCCGACCTCATGGGAATGCCTTATAGACTGGTCATTTCCGATAAAACCGCGGAAAAAATCGAATTAAAAAAACGAACAGAGGACGAAACTAAACTAGTCGCTCTGGAAGATATAGACAATGTTTAAAAACCTTCTCGGAAAATTTTCAAAAGACCTTGGTATTGATCTGGGAACAGCCAATACGCTGGTTTATGTTAAAGACAAGGGGATCGTCATAAACGAACCTTCTGTGGTTGCGATTAATGAAAAAACCAATCAACTTCTGGCCGTGGGCGAAGAAGCCAAGAAAATGATCGGCAAGACGCCTTCACATATTACTGCCTCCCGCCCCTTGAGGGATGGTGTTGTTTCTGATTTTGAAGTTGCCGAAAAAATGCTTAAACATTTTTTTGAAAAAGTAAGCAAAGAAAACCTTAGCACCCTGCCTAAACCGCGCGTCGTTATCGCTATTCCTTTAGGCGTTACTGAAGTAGAGAAAAAAGCGGTTGAAGATGCCGCCCTCTCGGCCGGCGCCCGGCAAGTTTATCTCATCGACGAACCCATGGCCGCGGCTATTGGCGCCCGCCTGCCTGTTCAGGACTCAACCGGAAACATGATCGTCGATATTGGTGGCGGTACCACAGAAATCGCTGTCATTTCTCTGGGTGGAGTTGTTAATGCCCGTTCTCTTAGAGTGGCAGGAGATGAATTAAACCAAGATATTATTAATTATTGCCGTGAAAAATTCAATATATTATTAGGGGAGAAAACTGCTGAAGAAGTCAAAATCAAAATCGGCTCAGCTATGAACCAAGCCGATGGTGAAGAACGGATCGATGCCAAAATCAGAGGTCGTGACCTTATCACTGGCCTGCCAAAAGAAATTATTATTACTTCTAATCACATTAAAGAGGCCTTGAATAAAACTGTCGGTAATATTATAGAAAATATAAAATCAACAATTGAAACAACGCCGCCTGAATTAGTGGCCGATATTTATGATCGCGGTATTTGCCTGTCTGGCGGGGGGGCATTGCTGGCCTCTTTAGACGAACGTATTAAAGAATATATGAAAATTCCGGTTTATGTTATAGACGACCCTCAAACTGCGGTTGTTCGTGGCACTGGTATTGTACTTGATGATTTGGATAATTTAAAAGAAATATTATCAACCACAGAGGACATTCCTTTGCCCCTTGTTAATAAGGGATAACTATGTTTGAAATCAAAGAGAATATAAATAAAATATTAATTATTGGAGTGGTCGTGGGGCTGCTCGTTTTTTTGCATTTCATTGGCGCCCTTGCTCCGGTTGAAAATGCCATTAAGGCAGCTTATAAATATGTTCAGGAGCCTGTTTATGGTTTTAGTCAACGGGTTTTCAAGTCTGAAGAAAAAAGGACCCAAGAGGAGCTAGAAACAGAAAATGAAGAATTGCACGGTCAAGTTGAAAAATATGCCGTAGAAATAAGTAAGCTGACTAAAAAAATTGAAGACGGGGATAATTATTCTAAGCAACTGGAATTCCTCGAAAAAAATGAATATCGTTCTGTCGGAGCAAAAATAATGGGTAAGACTGTTGATGGCCAATCCCAAGTTTATCTTTTGAATCAAGGCACTAATTCAGGCATCCAGAAAAACTTTCCCGTTATTACGGAAAATGGAATTCTGATCGGAAAAATTTTAGAAGCCAATGAATCAACTGCTAAAGTATTACTGTTAACCAGTAATTTAAGTAAAATTGGAGCCTTGATCCAGAATAAAAACCAATCACAAGGCGTCGTTTCCGGGCAGCACGGCCTGACTGTGCGCATGGATCTGATCGCCAAAGACGAACCGATTGATAAATACGACATTGTTGTCACATCCGGTCTGGAAGAATATATTCCCGAGGGCCTGGTTATTGGCCAGGTAGAAGAAGTTGAATCAAGGGAAAGTGAATTATTCAAGTCTGCCATCGTTTCTCCATTGATCGACTATCGGCAGCAAGCGATCGTATCAGTAATTATTCCTTAATATGTGGTGGAAGAAGAATATACCAATTTTCTTTGTCCTTCTCCTCCTCGTCCTAATCGAGTCAAGTTTTTTTGCTTCTTCAATTTTCTGGCAACAAAACCTGCGCCTTGTATTCATCTTTCTTTTACTGCTCCTGTTATTATCTTCTTATTCATTTATTTTTTGCATGAAATTCGCTGTCCTGGGCGGAATCTTGCTTGATATATTTTCTCAGTTGACTTTTGGCACTTTCACGCTCGCTCTTGTCATCTCTTTATTTATCGTATTTATATTGTTTCGTCGCTTCTTCACTAATCAATCCTATTATTCATTAGTTCTTCTTGTTGCCTCAGGTACAGTTATATTTAACTTTATTCTCGTTATCTCATCTATATTTTTCCAAACGATTAATGTTAATGCTTTTGGAATAGAATTTGGCTGGCCTCTATTACTATCACTAATATGGCAATTATTTTTCAATATTCTGATCGCTTCTGTAATTTATCGAATAATAAAAAGTTTTTCACCATCGTACGCTTAATATATGTCTGACTTATTCTCACCATACGAAGACCGCTCCATTAAGGACAAAAAGCTGAACACCAAATATCAAAAAAAGGTGGTCGGTATTTTTGTGGACCAAAAAGACGACAATAAACCCACGCTTAACCGATCAGTGTCAGACAAGAAAATTCTTGCCCTCCCGATTGTTCTTGGTCTGATTTTTACTATTCTGATTGGAAGATTATTATTTTTACAAGTAGTGCATGGCGAGGAATATCGGGAAATGTCTGAAGGCAATCGCATTCGCATCCAAACCGTAAAAGCTCCCCGCGGCATTGTTTATGATCGCAACAATAAATCTCTCGTAAAAAATATTCCCAACTTTCAGATTAAAATTACGCCGATGGATTTGCCGCCCGAACGGGCTGATCGGGAAAAAATTTATCATAGGCTAGCCATCATAACCGGCATCTCGCTTGATGAAATAGAATCAAAATTTGAAGAATTGGACAAAAAGCCGCTTGACGCCCAAACATTATTTGAGGACTTGCCTCTGGAGCAAGCCATGCTCTTACAAATTGAATCCAGTGAACTTCCTGGCGTCAGCCTGCAAATTAATGCCCGGCGCGAATATCTGACTGATCCGTCCTTTTCTCATATTCTCGGATACATCGGAAAAATCAATGAAGAAGAATATGCAAACAATCGGGGAGGCGATTATTTGCTGGACGACAATATGGGTAAATCCGGAATCGAACTAAGTTATGAAGACCTGCTCCGAGGCAGAAATGGAAAGAAAAGAATAGAAGTGGACTCACGCGGGAAAGAAAAGGAAATAATCGCATCCATGGATCCCATTCCCGGTGATGACCTGATCATCTCAATCGATAAGGATATGCAGGACAAAACTACAGAAATATTAAAAAATATTGTTGATGAAAGAAATGCCCCTTCAGCCACTGCCATTGCCATAGACCCGGACACAGGTGAAATCCTTACTCTGGCCAACTGGCCCACATACAACAATAATTCTTTTGCCCAAGGCATTGCCCAGGACGAATATCAGGCATTACTCGATGATGAAGGCAAGCCGCTCTTTAACCATGCCGTGTCTGGTGAATATCCTCCTGGCTCAACCTTCAAGCCAGTTGTGGCGGCAGCGGCTTTGGAAGAAGGTGTCGTGGATGAGCATACAACTGTTAATTCAACTGGTGGCATTGAAATTAACCAATGGTGGTTCCCGGACTGGAAAGAAGGCGGCCATGGCCAGACCGATATCAGAAAAGCCTTGGCCCAGTCAGTTAATACTTATTTCTATTTAGCCGGCGGCGGTGAATTTAATGCGGAAACCAATCAAATTAACGGCGGCCTGGGCGTTGACCGCATTAAAACTTACGCCAAGCAATTCGGCCTGGCCCAAAAAACTGGCATTGATCTGCCCGGAGAGGCGACCGGTTTTATGCCGACGCGTGATTGGAAAGAGAAGATCAAAGGCGAAATGTGGTATATCGGTGATACTTATCATCTCTCAATCGGCCAGGGCGATCTTTTAGTCACGCCTTTGCAAGTCGCCGCTTATACAGCTGCCATTGCTAATGGCGGCACCTATTATCAACCGCATCTGGTAAAGGAAATCCATGACATGGAAACAGGAGAGATAATTAAAATACATGCCGAAATTATGTACGAAGGCGCTGTTTCACGCCAAAATATTGATATTGTCCGCCAGGGCATGCGCGACGCTGTTTCTTACGGATCTGCCAAAGGACTCCAAAGCCTGCCTGTCTCATCCGGCGCGAAAACCGGTACGGCTCAGATCGGCGGAACTGATGAAACCCACTCCTGGTTTATTGTTTTTGCTCCATATGATGACCCGGAAATAGCCCTGGCTGTCCTTGTAGAAAAAGGTGGCGAGGGTACAGAAGCCGCTCTGCCAGCTGCCCGTGACATTTTAAACTACTACTTTGCTAATAATTAACGACTATCGACTACAGACTATCGACTAAATATCTTGACAAATTAGTAAAAAAAAAATAAACTATTAACACGCTAAAAAAACCTAGCTATTATTTAAATTTAATTATATGAATAACCAAAAACAAACTTACATCACCGAAGAGGGGCTAGCCAAACTCAAAGAAGAATTGGATCATCTTAAAAATACCAAACGCAAAGAAATCGCCGAAAGAATCCGCGACGCCAAAGAACTGGGCGATCTATCTGAAAACGCCGAATACGCTGAAGCCAAAGATGAACAATCTTTTGTGGAAAACAGGGTATTAGAATTAGAATCAATCATTCGCAACGTCAATCTCATTAAAAAAACTAAAAAAGGCGGCGATACCGTGGAAATGGGCAATACTATAGAAGTTGAAGGCCCGGATGGCAACAAAGCCAGCTATACTATTGTTGGCTCAAATGAAGCAGAACCGTCTGAGGGCAAGATATCCAACGAATCTCCAATTGGCCAGGCTTTCCTGGGCAAAAAACTGAATGAAGACGCAGAAGTCCAAGCCCCTTCCGGCCCTGTTAAATTCAAAATTTTGAAAATTTCCTAATATTTCAAATGTTCTTTCCAAATAAAATACCGGGGTAATACCTGGTATTTTTATTAAGTAATTCGGGATGAGTCGATCAAAAAAAATTTAAAAAGGAGGGTCATGCAGAATGCCCAAGATCAAGGACAGTGTCTCAATCACGGATTCTTTCAACCTGGTATTCCAGGTGAAGTTCTCGCACCGAAGCGGTGAGATCTTCACCCAGGCCCGGGTGCAAGTGGAGCTGCCCACCGGCAACTTTCTCATGCCCCCGGATGCCCCCATGGTCTTCAACCTCAGTCCGGCCAACGGCAAGTGGGTCCTTAGCAGCGAGCCGTTATACCGCGACCTCGCGGCTGTGACCCGGGTCTGGCTAATCGACCAGTATCTGAACGGGAAAAAGAAGGAGGATGCCCAATCATCATGATCGGCTCCAGGGTGCGCGTAGAACTACACATTCTACCCACCCGGATCCCAAATTACTTAAACAAAACCAAAAAAAGTGCTAAAATATCCTTAATGGATAAAAATAAAAAATACATCCTGAAATGGGAAATCGCTGGCGCTTTCTTCTTGATAATAGTCGGCTCTTTGCTTCACTTTGCCTATGCCTGGTCAGGCTATAATCCTTTTATCGGCATGATCAGCGGGGTTAATGAATCAGTTTGGGAACATTTAAAGCTAGGGTATTGGTCCTTGGTTTTTTTCATACTTATTGAATACTGGTTTATTCGAAAAAAAACTAGTAATTTCTGCATTGCTAAAGCAGCGGGAATATTTGCTATGCAATTATTTATCGTCGGTTTTTTCTATGCTTATACGCTTTTTACTGAAGAAATATTAATTATAGATATTATCTCTTATATAATTGGTTGCATTTTATGCCAATTCATCAGTTACAAAATATTAATCGCAAACAAATTAGATAATGTCTGGAATGTCATTGGTATTATTTTCTTAACTTTTCATGCTATAATTTTAATTGCCTTCACATTTAATCCTCCGGAAAAAGGGATCTTCCTCGAGCACAGCTCTGGACGATATGGCACGACCTGGAATTATGAACCAGAAGAAGATGAACATGATCATTAATTTAATTAATAAATAAATTAAAACTATGGAAGAACAAAAAGCTCCTAAAAAGAAAGAAGGGGAGGGTAAAAAATCCAACACAGTTTGGATCGTGATCGTGATTATTCTGGCTGTCGCTTTAGTGGCGATCGGCGCGTATTATTTTGGCACGCGCGAAGAAGACAAGGACACCAACACCAACAATGCTAATGTGGTGAATGAAAACAAGAATGAAAACGCCAACGAAAACAAGAACGAGAACACAAACACGAATGCAAACGAAAATACAAATACGGCCCCGACCGGCTGGAAAATGTACGAAGATTCCACCACGGGCGTAAGCTTCGAATACCCGGACACGGCGGTCATGGGCGTACCGGCTGACCATCCCAATGACTTGACTCTTAACGTCGGCATCACTAAAGTAGCTGACCTGCCGGCGGAAGCCCCGCTGGGCCTTGACAAGGCTACGGCTGAAAAAGACGCTGCTTCCCTCAAAACCGGCAAATTCGGCGAATCTTCTGATTTTGACGTGACTGAATCGCAAAAAGTCATTGCTGTCGGCGACCAATACGGCAAAGAATATATGGTCCTGGGCCGCTTCGAGGTCTGCGATGTCACTTTTGAACGCACCGTCATCTTCTATGTCGGTACTGGTACCAATTATGACGACTATTATCAGGTCATGATCACCATGGGCGGACCTGTGGATGCCATAAAAAAAGCTATGCCTGACTACTTTGCCATTGATGAAGCTAATTGCGGCAATGAAGAAATCTGGGATCCAAACACGACTAATGGTGAAGACAATTTTTACAAAAAAGTGGCCGCTGGCGACGGTTCTGGCGAAGCCCAGACCTGGTATGATGACTTCACTAAACTGACAGAATCTATCGTTATTAAGTAAATTTCCGGTTGTTTAAAATACTCTAGGCCCCGAATTTATTCGGGGTTTTAGAGTATTTATATTTGCGGTTGAAATTATTGCCTATTACTGATAAAATATTCTTATTATATCTAAGTCTTTTTTATCTATGGAAAGAAAAACTGAAGAAGAAATCCGGCGCGAAAAGCTGGCCAAAATCCAAAAAGAGGGGATTAATCCGTATCCGGCCAAAAGCAAGAGAACACATACTGTTCTTAAGTTTTTAGATAATTACACTAAACTTCAAGAAGATAAGAAAAAAGTCATATTATGTGGCCGTATTATGACCTGGCGCGAACACGGCAAGCTGATTTTCGCCACCATTGAAGATGACACCTTGAAAATTCAGCTTGTTTTTAGTAAGGACGAATTAGGTGATAAAAAATTCAAATGGCTGAAAAATTTTGATATGGCTGATTTCATCCAGGCCACCGGTACGGCTTTTACGACTCAAAAAGGTGAAAAGTCATTATTAATTTCAGATTATAAAATGCTTTGCAAGGCGTTGCTGCCTTTACCGGAAAAATGGGCTGGCCTCAAAGATGAAGAAGTCATTTACAGAAAGAGATATTTGGACCTGATCATGAATCCTAAATCCAGAGAAACATTTAAACTGCGCAGCAAGTTTGTCGATGAAATGCATCGCTTCATGTATAAAAATAATTTTTTGGAAGTTGAAACTCCTATCCTGGAAAATATTCCTGGTGGCGCTGAAGCCGAACCTTTTGTGACGCATCATAATGCTTTAGACATAGATTTATTTTTACGCATCTCTCTGGAGCTGCCCCTGAAAAAACTGATCGTCGGAAATTTAGGCAGTGTCTATGAACTTTCTAAAGTTTTTCGGAACGAAGGCATGGACAGAGAACACTTACAAGAAATTTCTCTGATGGAATTCTATTGGCAGTATCATGACGTAAATGATCTGATGAAATTCGTGGAAAAATTTTACGCCACTGTGATCGAAAGGACCTTTGGAAAATTAGAAATAGGATACCAAGGCAAGACCCTAAATTTCAAACCGCCTTATGAAAGAGTCGATTATATTCAGGAAGTAAAAAAAGAGACTGGAATTGATCTTGCAAAAATCGATACGGCTGACAAATTAAAAGCTGAAATTAAAAAGAACGACTTAAACCTGGATTATGAAGAGACTGATGGTTTAGGAAGAGTAACTGATCTATTATATAAAAAATTCGTGCGGCCAAAAATCACTGGCCCGGCATTTTTAATCAACCAACCTGTTTCAGTTTCGCCTTTAGCAAAGAAAGACGAAAAAAAACCATTATTAACAGAACGCATGCAAGTATTAGTGGCTGGCTCTGAAGTTGGCAATGGCTTTTCCGAACTGAACGACCCGGTTGACCAAAAAGAAAGATTTGAAGAGCAAGCCAAACTTAGAGAAGCAGGGGACAACGAGGCCCACATGATGGATATGGATTTTATAGAAGCTTTAGAACATGGCATGCCTCCGACCGCCGGATTTGGCGTGGGCATTGATAGATTATTCATGATCCTGACCGGCGCTGAATCGATCCGCGACGTGGTCTTATTTCCCACCATGAAACCAAAGCACGGCCAATCTATTGTCACAAAAACTATTGAATCCAAAGAAGACATTGTTTTTGATATTCCCCGAGAAAAATCATTCGCCTTATTAAAAGAACATATCACGAAAGAGCCTAACCTCATGCATTCCCGCGAAACTGAAGTAGTCATGCGCGGCCTGGCAAAAAAACTTGGCTACAATGAAGACCTTTGGGGCACAGCCGGACTCCTGCATGATATTGACTGGGAAGAGACCGAAGGCAAGCCTGAAGACCATGCTGTCAAAGGCGTCCAGTACCTGAAAGAGGCTGGTTATCCAGAAGATATGATAAACTCCGTTATGGCCCATAATTGCACTTACAATGGCCAAAATGAGCCAAATTCAGCCCTTGACTACGCCCTTAGAGCCGGAGAAACAGTCACTGGTCTGATTTATGCAGCTGCCTTGGTCCAGCCTGATAAAAAATTAGAGTCTGTAAAAGTAAAATCCATTAAGAAAAAGATGAAAGACAAATCTTTTGCTGCTAAAGTAAATCGCGACACTATTAAGGAATGCGAGAAACTTGGTCTGACTCTTGATGAATTTTTAGAAATATCCCTTGATTCTATGAAAGAGATATCTAGTGAAATTGGTTTATAATTAATTTGCACGCGGGCTCGTCAGGAGACTCGCCCTATTGGCAGCAAAACACGCCTGGAAATATCCAATAGCCCGAGTCTCCTGACGAGGGCGCGCATACCAAATAGAAAAAAATATGATAGACATAAAACTCCTTCGGGAAAACCCGGACAAATTTGAAAAAGCCGCCAAAGATAAAAATGCCAAAATTGATATCAAGGCAATTCTTAGAGCTGATGAAGAAAAACGCAACCTCCAGCAAAAAGTAGAAGAACTTAGGGCAGAACAAAACAAAGCTAACGACGGAATAGCCGCCGCCGAAGGTCCGGCCAAGAGAGAAAAAATCATGCTCATGAAAAAAATTGCTTTAGAAGTCAAAGATTTGCAAGGTTTGTATAGAAAAAAATCTGAAGAAGCTGACTTACTGCTTTATCAGGTTCCTAATCCGGCGGCCGAAGACGTACCTGTAGCCAAAGATGAGTCTGGTAATGAATTGATGCATAAGTTCGGAGAAAAACCAAAATTTGATTTTAAAACAAAATCTTATCTGGACATCGTTCCTGACGAAATAGACACAGAATCTGCGGCTAAAGTTTCCGGCACAAGATTTGGTTACCTGAAAGGGGATTTAGTTAAACTAGAATTCGCTCTGGTAAGATACGCAATGGATGTAATATCAGAAGAAGGTTTTACTCCGGTTGTACCGCCTGTATTAATAAAGGAAAAAGCCATGCGCGCCATGGGTTACATGGACAGGGGAGAAGATGAAATTTACAGGACAGATGAAGACAGCCTGTATCTGATCGGTACGTCTGAACAAGCTGTCGGTCCCATGCATATGGATGAAATTTTTTCAGAAAAACAACTGCCTCTTCGCTACGTTGCCTTTTCACCATGTTTCAGAAGAGAAGCCGGCTCCTATGGCAAAGACACAAAAGGTATTTTAAGAGTCCATCAATTCGATAAAGTTGAAATGTTCAGTTTTACCCGGCCTGAACACAGTGATAAAGAACATGAATTATTGTTATCTCTTCAGGAAAAACTCATGCAAGGCCTGAACCTGCATTATCAGGTTGTTAAAATCTGCACTGGTGACCTGGGCGACCCGGCTGCCCGTAAATTCGACATCGAAACCTGGATCCCGTCTGAAAATAAATACCGCGAAACTCATTCTACTTCTACTTGCACCGACTTCCAAGCAAGACGTCTTAACACTCGCTTTAAAAAAGACGGTAACAATGAATTTGTTCATACTTTAAACGGGACCGCCTTTGCCATTGGCCGTACGCTAATTGCCATTATTGAAAACTACCAAAGAGAAGACGGCAGTTTTGTGGTGCCAGAGGTTTTAAGGAAGTATCTCTAACAACAAGACTAAAAACTGTCCTACCCCTTAAGGGGTAGGACAGTTTTTTATTTCCTTTTTCCATTTTTTATTATATATAAACCCTCGGAATCAGAGGATTAATCCTTGTGACAACTTCATAATTGATCGTGTCTGCCCAAGCCGCAAACTCTTCAGCTGTTATTTCATTTCCCAATAAAATCACTTCATCACCAGCCTTAGCATCAACTTCACTTACATCTATCATCGTTAAATTCATGCATACCCGCCCTAAAACTTTGCATCTCTTGCCATTCGCTAAAACCTCGCCTTTATTAGATAATAAACGATCATAACCTTCATTATAACCAACTGGCAAAACCGCCATTTTTAAAGGCTCTTTCGCCCTAAAAGTTGATCCATAGCCCACAAACTGGCCCTTAGGTATGACTTTCACCTGAATAATCTTAGTCTTCCATGTAAGCGCGGGTTTTAATTCCAGCCAGTCATAATTTTTTTCTGCCATGGCCTGGGAAAAAGGGGATGGCCACAGGCCATACAAGCTCAGCCCGAGCCGGATGCCGTCAAAATAACCGTTCGGCGAAGACATGCTCGCCGCGGAACAAGCCGCATGATAGCAGTTTACTTTTATGCCTTCTTTAATTAACTCTCCCTCTATATCTTCAAGCTCTTTAGTTTGTTCCCTTGTAAAAGCATTATCTTCTTCAGAATTAGCATAATGAGTAAACACGCCCTCTATTTCAAGGGAAGGGAGAACTGCCACATCTTTGGCAAAATTAATAAACTCACTTGCTAATACGCCTAGCCTTGAAGTTCCCGTATCAACTTTCAAATGGACTTTAATATTTTTATTTAATCCGGATAAATATTTGGCTTGGTCAATATTATAAATAGAAAATTCAGTGCGGGAGTCAGATAATTTTTTCGCATCCTCTTCGCTCCAGTAGCTTAAAATAAAAACAGGAGATTTAATATTATTATCTCTGAGTAATAGCGCCTCCTCTGAATTTACCGTGCAGATCTTATCTGCCAATCCGGTCTCTTCAATAATCTTGGCAATTCCAATTATGCCGTGACCATAGGCATTAGATTTTACAACTGGCATTAAAAGCCGGTCCTTGGAGGCGAGCTTACGAAACATTTCCAGATTATGGACAATATTGTCTTTTTTTATTTCAACCCGCGTAAAGCCCATTGAATCAAATTATCTAATAATTTAGGAAAGCTGATTCCCGCTGCTTTGGCTGCCTCTGGCAATAAAGATGTGTCCGTCATGCCCGGGATAGTATTAACTTCAATAAAATAATGTTTACCCGCGCTGTCAACCATGAAATCCACCCGGGACATGCCTTCACAGCCCATTATTTCATAAACTAGCTTGGCCACGCCTTGCATGGTTTCGGTCAACTCTTTATTGATCTTAGCCGGGCAAGTATGGGTTGAACCGCCTTTTTCATATTTTGATTTATAATTGTAAAACTTGCCTTTGTTCGCTTCAATTTGGGTCACTGGTAATACATCAGGCTTATTATTAGGCCCAATCACTCCCACAGTAAACTCATTACCGTCAATAAACTCCTCTATTAATATTTTACGGCTTTCTTGAAAAGCCTGTTTAACAGATTTTTTTAATTCCTCTTTATTTTCAGGAATAGTCACGCCCACAGATGATCCTGCGTCAGATGGCTTCACTACAGCTGGTAATTTTATATTATTAAAATCCACATCTTCATGTGCATCAAAAGTCTGAAATTTTGGCGTAGCAACCCCATAAGATGAAACAACTTGTTTTGTCTTAATCTTATCCATGCACAAAGCTGACGTCAGCACATTGCAGCCGACATAGGGAACATGTAATAGCTCAAGTAAGCCCTGGATAGTTCCGTCCTCACCAAACTTTCCATGCAAAACAGGAAAGACCACATCAATCTTTTTTGCTCTCACATCGTCTATTAATTTCTGCAATTCAACTTTAGGATCGTATTTGATTACTTCATATTTATCAGTCGATAAGTGTTCAGCCACTTTCTTGCCTGATTCCAAAGAAACCTCTCTTTCTGAGGATTCTCCGCCCAATAAAATTGCCACTTTTATCTTTTCCATATAAAATATATTTTAAGCTAAGCAAAGCATTTAAGCAACTTGATATTTTGCCATTTTTATGGTGTAATATATAAAATGAAAAAATTGCTATCAAAAATCGGAGTAGGGAAGAAGAGCCGTTTAAAGCGGCTTAAGCCGGAACAAAAAACATACTCCAGTAATAATCGATTACAAACCAGAAGGGGAAAGCCACAAACATTACGCGAGTTCTTATGGAGCTGGATAAAATTCAAAGACGGCTGGGTCTGGCTGACAATATTTTTCGTAATTTTTAGCGGGGGAGTATTTTTCATTTTTTTCACACCCTTTTTTCAGATCAGCACCATATCCATTGATGGCAATAAGAACATCACCCAGGATGAATTAAATAACATCATAGAAGACTTTAAAAGTTCCAGAAAACTGCTTATATTGCCGCGTAATAACATGTTGTTCTTTGGAGTTGAAGAAGCACAAGCCGCTGTTACAGAAAACCTGCAAAATAAATTTGCCCTGGAAGACATTGATGTGATAAAAAACTATCCTGATGGCGTAGAAATTCGTATTGTTGAACGCATACCCGGGCTCTTATGGGTTTCAGATAATAACAAATATTTGTTGGACATTAATGGCGTACCTACCGAACAATTGAAAGATGAGAAAGAGGAAAGTAAATATCCAAATATTGTTGATAAAAACAAAACTAAAGTCGAGCCTGGGAAACAAATTATTTCTGAAAAATTGGTTGACTTTGTCCTTGAGTTAGATAAAGTGTTCGAACAAAAAACTAATCTAAAAATCAGAGAATATTCCATTCCGCAAATACAGTGCCAGGAAAAAACTTATGTCGCAGAAAAGATACTGGCTGATGAAATTGAATCCGAAGACAATGAAGAAGTAAAGCAAAAGAAAAAGGACATCCTTAAAGAATACAATCAAGGAAAAATCACTATAGAAGAGAGTCTGGAAAAATTAGAAAATGTAAAAAACGAAACAACTAAGGAAAAAAAGAAATCAAACGAAGTAAGTTCAGACGAATTCATCCAATGGGAAACAGTGTACGAACCTATTGACTGCGACTTGGAAAAAGTAAATTCAGACGTACATATATTAGTCGAAGATGATTTTGAAGTTTATCTTGATTCCAAACTTGACCTGGACATTCAGTTACAAAACCTGAAATCAGTCCTGGCTGAAAAAATAGATGATAAAGGGGCCATTGATTACATCGATGTTCGTTACCCGGACCGCGTCTATTATAAATAACAACCGCGAATCCATCGCAGGCGCGAATTACTAATCTAATATTTAGAAATATTCAATCGCGATTCGCGCCCGCGCAAAATTCGCGGTAGTGTCCGCTAACTATTTAAAACAAATCTATGTACAATAAAACTCTAATGGACCATTTCCAGAATCCCAGGAACCTTGGGTCCATCAAAAACGCTGACGGCGTAGGTGAAGTCGGGAATCCGACCTGTGGTGACATCATGAAGCTTTATATTAAAGTCGATACCAATAAAGATGGTGTCGAGTACCTTAAAGACATCAAATTTGAAACCTTAGGGTGTGGCGCCGCCATAGGCACGTCTAGCATGGTCACAGAGCTAGCTAAAGGCAAAACCATAGATGAAGCCCTTAAGATCACAAATAAAGACGTAGCTGATGGTTTAGGCGGATTACCGCAATTAAAAATGCATTGCAGTAATTTAGCAGCTGACGCCATGCACGAAGCCATAAAGAACTATCGCAATAAAAAAGCCGGTAGAGGGGATGAGCCAAAAAAATTAATGCCAACTTGTTGCCAGAACTGCCATAAAAATTAAGTCCTTATATATAAAATTAGTTTAAATGTTATTATATAGTGTCGCATAAGATATATTGTGCGACCCTTGTACCGTATGGTACAGGGTGCGACACTATATTAATATACTATATGCCCCTTTTTAAGGCATGCTACTCTATTCCCTGTCAACTTTAAACTTATATTTTTCATCTGATTTCTTCTTTCCTCTAAAACAAAAACAATTCGATTCCAAATACAAATGCTATAAATAATCAAATGCCCTTCTTCTTCTTCTCCGCCTGGCAGGGGAACAAGCCAAATAAAAAAACAGATAAATAACCCATTACCTGTCTCCCCTATTCTGCTTAAATCTCCTTTTCTTGCTTGAAATAATATGTATATCATGATTTAATTATCGCATCTTATGAATATTGAACGGAAAATCGAAGTGAATCCGGAAACCCTTGCCCAACAAGAAGCTGAGAGGATTTTTAATATTATTAAAGAAAGCGGTCTGGCTGGGACTAATATAGTTGATCAATACTATAAAATGACAGAAGAACTCGGTGTTCGAATTAATAGTGATGCGGCTGCACTAGACTATACGGAAAAATCAATCGACCGTATGAATGAAGCAATTTGTTTAGATATCGAAACCGAAACTGATCTTAAAAAGGAACGAACGCCTGAAGAAATTAGTAAAAATATTCTATTGCCAATTTTTAATGGCGAAGTAAAAACATTCACCCTGCCTTCTGGAGAAAAAGGATCACTGGAAGATTATTTAAAACAAGCAGTCGAACGCTTTGATATCGAGATAAAATTATCAAAAGGAAAATTAATAGATTTTTTTTCAGATTCAGAATTAGATGAAGTCTCAAAAAAAGTCCACCCGCCAAATAATTTTGATAAGGAGGCGGAAATCCCTATAATTAAAGTTACAAAACCAAACGGCCAAGAACAAATATGCCCGATTTTCTGCTTTATTGATCCAAGTATTCAAGAGGCCGGCTTTTGTCCATCATTTATCGCTAATGAGGAGACAACATCACCCAACATGATGCATTTTATTGAATTGAATTTTAAGACGGGAACTTATAAAGATTTATATAATGTCATTTATGGCACGTTAATCCATGAAATTGATCATTATATCCATTTATCAACATCAAAACCGAAGGGAAGTTATAAACGAGATATGATCTACGTCAAAAAAAAGAACGAGGGAGAAAAAATTACTGTAGATGATCAAACCATTGATTTAAAAGAGTCCGAGCAGGAATCTTTGGCTGCTGAAGCCCTGGCCAATAAAGCTGTCATCCAATTTCAATTCTTACAAGCAATGGGGCAGGAATTGGGCGAAAAAAAATATGATGCGACGCTATTAAAATACCTTTTTCTTGATGACATGTTTACAAGCACTCCTGATGTTGATGTGCAAAAAAAATATTATGCAGGACCAATGATGGCCATGATATTAGAAAAAGAAGATCCAAAAAAGTTTTTTGATATTTTTTATAATGGAGAATGGCAGCAAAACGATATTGATTATACCAGAGCTCAAGAAATTTTAACTGATCAGCTTCTTAAAGCAAGAAAAGCAGCCAGAAGAAAAGAGCTTAGAAAATATAGAAAAAATTAATTACGGTAAATATTGTAATGGATCAACCGGGATGCCGTTATAGCGCACGCCGAAATGCAGATGCGGACCAGTCGTATAAGAACCGGCGCCCGGGGTGCCAGGCATGGCGCCGCTAAGCGCGATTACTTCCCCTTTTGATACATACTGCTCTGGATCAACATAAACAGCTGAGACATGGCCATACAAGGTGGCATAGCCATCCGCATGCACGAGAAGGATGTAAGCATACCTACTAGACCCGTCAAAACGGGCCACAGCCACATAACCAGAGTCAGCCGCTTTAAGCTGAGTCCCCTGCGGCACGGCAATGTCAACGGCATCATGTTCAAACCAACGTCGGAAAGGATAGGTCGGATCATGAAAGGTTGCTGTGATCGGTCCATAGCATGGCCAGATCGGATCAAATTCATCCATATCCACAAACGGTGAAATCTCTTCGCCGTCTTCTGTTTTTCCTGGTGTGACTATTTTTTTCTTAAGCTTACCTTCAATGTAATCAACCTCAGCATCAATGTCTTCTTTTTCCGCGCGCATTGTTTTTACCAGTTCCTGAAACTTCTCTTCATCTTCTTCTATTTCTGTCAGCAGAGTACTTGTGTATTCTTCTTCCCCTTCCAGCATGTGCTGTTGCGCCACTAGATCGGACTTCTTTTCTTTCTGAACTTCTTTCTGTTTGTCCAGATCCGATTTCGCTTTATTAAGTTCTATTTTTTCAATCTGAAAATCATCCAGCAGTCCCTGAAATTCTTTTTGAATCTCCTCTTCATATGAAAGTTGGGACGAAAAATCTGAAAGTGATTCATTCACCAATAAAATTTCTAAAAAAGTCTTTTGTTCATTCTTGTAAATAGAATTTAAAAAACCGGAAAGCTGAATTTTTTTAGAGTCAATCTTTTCTTCTTTATCTAATATTTGCAATCTTGTCTCACCTATCTCATATTCCAGTTTTTCCAATTCTGTTTTAGTCTTTTTGATTTTGGTTTTATTTTTATCCATATCATCTTCCAAGATATCTAACTGACTTTCTAAAGATATGGCCTCTTGCTGTTTTTGTTCTATGTTATTTTCGTAATGTTTGATCTTGGCCTGCAACTCATTCAGGACATCACTCTTCTCTTCTATCTTGTCATTCAAATCAGAAATATTTTCCTGCTCTTCTTCTTTTTCAGGCGTCATATCTTTTTCAGCAAAGGCATATAGAGGTACTAAAAAAGCGCCGATAACGAAAACGCCGGCGCAAAATAGGCTAACTAAAGTGTATTTTTGTTTTAAGGATATTTTTTTCATTTTTCGTCCCCTACCTTACCATAAATTATCCCTTTTGTAAAGAGCTTTTTGCCTTTTCCAGCCGTATCAAACTTCTCTTCTTACCAAGAACTTCAGCTAGTTCAAACGGGCTTGGGCTAGCCTTCTCACCAGATAAGGCCGCTCGTACCGGCCATAAGACATCTCCATTTTTCAAACCCTGTTCCTTGATCCAATTAATTGTATTTTCTTCCAGGTCTCCCCTGTTCCATTGCTGTTCATCTATGGTCTTAAAATATTCAATAATTTTTTCCAAATTATCCTTAGCTTCTTCCGGGGTAGACTTTTTCCAAACCAATAATTCCGGATCATACCTGAGCTGATCATCAGGAGTAAAAAATAATTTCGTATATTTCCCTACTTCATCCAATTTCTTTACTCTTTCCTGCTCTAAAGCCAAAACACTCTTAACGTAGCCTTTGTCCGCCATTAAATCAGACTTAATATCTCGTTCCATAAAAGGCAAGGCTACTTTTTCAAATTCATCCAAAGAAAAATTCCTAATATACAAACCATTTAGATAATCCAATTTATCAGTATCAAATATAGGATTGGCTTTATTTACATTTTTCAGGTCAAATTCTTGTTCCAGCTCCTTCATGGAAAAAATTTCCCTGGTATCTTTCGGGTTCCAGCCCAAAAAACTGATAAAATTCACGACCGCTTCTGGTAAATAACCTTGATCACGATAATTTAAAAGCGACGTCGCTCCTTCCCGCTTAGATAATTTCCCCCCGCCTTTATTTATAAAAAGGCTCAAATGAGCAAAATTCGGCAGTTCATATCCTAAAGCTTTATAAATCAAGACGTGCTTTGGTACAGACGGCAGCCACTCCTCTCCTCTGATTACCCAATTCACACCCATATCATTATCATCCACGACCACAGCTAAATGATAAGTGGGAAATCCATCTGACTTAACTAAAACCTGATCATCAATATCTTTGCAATCAATTTTAATATCGCCTCTGACCTCATCATGAAACTCCACGCTCCCCTGTTCCGGCACTTTTAATCTGATGACATGCTTCTCTTTATTTTTCAATTTCTCTTCCACTTCTTCCGGAGACAAAGATTTACATAATCCATCATATTTTGGCGCTTGTTTATTGGCCACTTGCTTCTCTCGCATCTCTTTTAACCGATCCTGTGAGCAAAAGCAATAATAGGCATTCCCCTCTTCCACCATCTTTTTCGCCGCCGCATTATACAAATCCAGTCTTTCTGACTGATGATATGGCCCGTCATCCCAGTCCATACCGAGCCACTTTAACCCTTTTATTATTGAGTTTTCTGCACTTTCCACATATCTGTCCTGGTCTGTATCTTCTATCCTTAAAATAAATTTTCCTTTATTTTTTTTGGCCCAAAGATAAGAAAACAGGGCTGTTCTGGCTCCGCCAATATGCAAATTCCCAGTTGGGCTGGGCGCGAATCTTGTGACTACTTTTTCCATTATTCTTATCGTGAAAGCGGATTTCACAAATCCGCCATCAAAACAGTCGTGGCTTGACTGCTAGTGGCGGACATGTGATGTCCGCTTTCAATATTATCTTATTATTTACCTATTCTAACAGAAAAATCCCCTCTTGACAAGATTCCTATTATCATTAAAATATCTTTACATACAAATAAAGTGGTTTGGAGATGTAGCTCAGTTGGTTAGAGCACTGGATTCGAAATCTAGTGGTCCCGGGTTCAAATCCTGGCATCTCCGCCACTTAAAGTATATGGAAGTTGGATATCAGGCAGATAGCTCAGTCTGTTAGAGCGCGAGATTCTCAATCTCGAGGTCGCAGGTTCAAATCCTGCTCTGCCTGCCAACTTCCGGCAAAGAGGAGAGAAAGGCTGGTATGGTGTCAATAAAAATGACCCTACCAGTCTCCTTTTTTTTATACACACCTCCTGTTTTGAGAAATATATAAAAATATGTTATAATAAGTTTAGAATATTTCATAGAAATACGCTAAATGGAGGTTAAACAAATCAATTCAGTTTCATTGTCGCCAGTTTTGGCGACCTTTTTTTATATTTAATAAATAATTAATAAAAAAATCATGGGAGAAATGAAAACATCCACCATGCGCTGGCTTATGGTCGGTAGAGGAGTTATTTTCCTTTTACTGGGCCTGATTGCCTTATTCTACCCTGGTCTGACAGTCGTCGGATTAGTGTGGTTTTTCGGTATTTTAGCCATCCTTAGTGGTATTGTGGCCTTTGTACACGCCGCCACAGAAAAAAATTGGGTGTACGTGTTTGAAGGTATCTTAAGTATTGTCTTAGGTATCTTAGTAATGACCTATCCGGGAATTACAGCAGCGGTCGTTGTTTGGTTCCTTGTCATCTGGCTCTTGCTTGTCGGCCTGATGATGTTCGTTGTCGGCGTGGCCGGCCCAAAAGGCACACCTCGTGCCATGGCTATTATCAGCGGTATTATCATGCTGATTCTTTCTTTGTTCTTAATGGTCCAGCCAGTCTGGCTAAAAGCCTGGGACATCTTGTTAGTTCTTGGTATTCTGGCTCTGCTTTCTGGAATCGTCCAGATCTTATTCGCAGTGTTTGCTAAGAAAACCACTGTAAAAGAAGTTGCCGAAGGTTAATCCGGTCCCCTCTTTTCACTTAATGGTCAAACCGACCGGTGCGGAATGCAACCTAAGTTGCGATTATTGTTATTTCCTCCCTAAACAGGAGTTGTGCAAAGAAGTAACCCGCATGAGTGATGAAACTCTGGAACTCTATATAAAACAATTGATCGAGGCTCACCAAACCAATCAAGTAACTATTGCTTGGCAAGGTGGTGAGCCCACGATCATAGGCCTAGAATTCTATAAAAAATCAGTAAAATTAGCCAAAAAGTACGCTAAGGTTAGCCAAAAAATTGAATACACCATTCAAACGAACGGCACTTTATTAGATGAAAATTGGTGTAAATTCTTTAAACAAAACAACTTTTTGGTCGGTCTATCTCTTGATGGTCCCGCCAAATATCATAATCGATTTCGTTCTTCACATATTCAAGTCGTTGCCTCTCTGGAATTGCTTAAAAAGCATGATGTCGAGTTTGATATTTTATGTACAGTCAATTCTGCCAATGCTGACCACCCCAAAGAAATATATGAGTATTTTCGCGATGAATTAGGTGTAAATTACTATCATTTTATACCCATTGTGGAAAAAAATCAGGAATTTACGGTTTCACCAGAACAATATGGCCGGTTCCTTACAGAAATTTTTGACCAATGGATACAAAATGATATTGGTAAAGTATTTGTGCGCACTTTTGATAATGCCTTAGCGTCCTGGGTCCAAGCCCCACAAACAGCTTGCATCTTTGCCCCAATCTGTGGCACGTCATTGATCATGATGCCTAACGGCGATGTCTATTCTTGCGACCACTTTGTGGACGATAAACATTTGCTTGGCAATATTTCTGAAAATCATCTTTCTGATTTAGTTGGTTCTGCCCAGCAAAGAAAATTTGGCCAAACAAAACACACTTCTCTACCCTCTTCTTGCCAGGAATGCCACTACTTATTTGCCTGTAATGGCGGGTGTCCTAAAAACCGATGGGAAAATAAACTAAATTATTTGTGCCCAGCTTATAAAACATTTTTTAAACATATTGATAAATCAATGCAAGAAATGGCTGAGCTCCTGCGCCAAGGCCGGGCTCCAGCCGGAATAATGAATAAATAATGGCCGCAAAAACCTTAAAAAAATATTTCCCCATTCTGGAATGGCTTCCGAAATATTCAAAAAAATTCTTGAAGCGGGATTCTTTGGCCGGTCTGACTGTTCTGGCCCTAATAGTGCCCCAATCCATGGCATATGCCCAAATTGCCGGCTTATCGCCTGAATTCGCTTTTTTTACTATTCCCTTTGCCCTTCTCGGATATGCCATTTTCGGGACTAGTCGCCACAATATCATTTCCCCCACTTCCAGCATTGCCATCATGTCCGCCGCCATTATCGGGCCTATGGCCATGGCCGATCCGGCCAAATTCATTCCCCTGACTATTGGACTGGCTCTGCTTAGCGGACTCATCCTGGTTGTGGCCGGCATTGCCCGCCTGGGCTTTTTATCAAAATTTTTCTCTAAATCAGTCATTACTGGTTTTATTACCGGATTGTCCTTGGTTATTATTATCCGGCAAATTCCGAAATTATTCGGCTTTAGCATTGATTCCGGTGATTTTTTCCAAAGGCTTTGGGAATTGGTCGTGGAAATCGGAGACCTGAATTTATGGAGCACGATCGTGGGCATAACCAGTTTGATCTTATTGATCCTTCTTAAAAAATTCGCCCCCAAAATACCGGCCGCCCTAATCGCCCTCATTTACAGCATTTTATTGGTAACGATTTTTTCCATCAGCGACAAAATTGCCGTGGTCGGAGAAATACCTGCCCGTCTCCCCCCGTTCGGTCTGCCTGATTTAAAAATTACGGATTACATCGCTCTTTTTCCCGGCGCCCTGGCCATAGTCGTGGTCGGTTTTGCCGAAACCGTCGGCATCGGCCGCATCTTTGCTTCCAAACACAGATACGACATTGACCCGAACCAGGAGTTGATCGGCCTGGGCGCTTCCAATATCGGGGCCGGCCTGTTTTCCGGATTCGCGGTTGATGCCAGCTTATCCAAAACAGCCGCCAACGACCGGGCGGGCGCGAAAACGCAAATGTCCGGCATTTTTTCCGCTGTCTTAGTCATTTTAACTGCTTTATTTTTAACGCCCCTTTTTCATAACCTGGCCGAAGCTACTTTGGCAGCCATTGTTGTGGTCGCTGTCTGGCCTTTGGTCAATATCAAAGAATTTACGCGCTTTTATAAAATAAACCGCCCTGAATTCTGGGTTGCCGTTGTCGCCATGATCGGCGTGCTCATATTTGATATTCTATTGGGATTGATCATGGCTGTTGTTTTATCCCTCTTGATCTTGATTTACAAGCAAAGCCGCCCCCATTTTGCCATTCTGGGCAAAGACCCGAAAAGATATGTCTATGGTGACATTTCAGTCCATCCGACCTTCAAGCAAATCAATGGCCTGCTTATTATCCGCATGGATGCTCCCTTGTTTTTCGGCAATGCCATTTATTTGAAAAATCAGGTTAAAAAAATAATTAAAAATAGCAAAACAAAAATAAATGTCGTAATTATTGACATGGAAGCAACTGGTGAATTAGATATATCGGCCATTGATGTCTTAAAAGAACTAGACACGGATGTGCATGAACTTGGCTCAGAAGTTTGGCTGGCCCGGGTCCACTCCCCTGTTCGCCGCATTATCCAAAAATCGCGGTTGAAAAAAATATTCCTGCCCAAAGAAACCTACATGAACGTGGAAGAAGCTGTAAATAAATATAAAAAATTATATAAAATAAAATAATTCAAATTTATGTCAAATAAACAATTCCAAGGAACAATTAACATCGACGTGCGTGACTCTAAACCTGATTGGGCTGCGTATGAACAGCCTCGGACCAAAGAAGGTGCTCCTAACGTCTTATATATCGTGCTTGACGATGCCGGCTTTTCCTCTATGTCTTGCTATGGCGGCCTGATAAACACACCAAACATCGACAAGCTTGCCAAAAACGGCGCCCAATACACACAATGGCACACAACTGCTCTTTGCTCCCCTACTCGTTCTTGTTTACTGACTGGCCGAAACCATACTACTAATGGCATGTCCTGCATTACCGAAGCGTCCAGTGGCTTTCCCGGATCAAATGCCAACATCCCGTTTGAGTGCGCCACGATCGCTGAAGTCCTGAACGAGCATGGTTACAACACCTATATGCTCGGCAAATGGCACCTGAGCCCGGCTGATCAGGTAAACATGGCGGCCACTAAACGGCAATGGCCGCTCGGCCGGGGCTTTGAAAGATTCTATGGCTTTCTTGGCGGCGAAACTAATCAATATTATCCCAACCTGATTTATGACAATCATCCGGTCGCTCCGCCCAAGACACCGGAAGAAGGCTATCATTTAACAGAAGACATTACTGATAAAGCCATTGAATTTATTACTGACTCAAAAGTAATTGCCCCAGACAAGCCGTTCTTTATGTACTATGCTCCTGGCGCCACTCATGCTCCGCATCAAGTTCCGAAAGAATGGATCGACAAATACAAGGGCAAATTCGACATGGGCTGGGATAAGTATCGTGAAACTGTCCTTAGGCGCCAGAAAAAAATGGGCATTGTTCCCAAGAATGCCAAACTTCCGCCGCTTAACCCGCTCGGAGATTTTAAAAACACCAAATCTCCGGATGGCAAACCATTTCCCGAACTGGAATTTACAAAGCCGTGGAATAAATTAAGTGCAAATGAAAAAAAATTATTTACGCGCATGGCCGAAGTCTATGCCGGCTTTTTGGAACACACGGATCATAACATCGGCCGTTTGCTGGAATTTCTGAAACAGCTCAAGCAGTACGACAACACTATCATCGTCTTCGTGTCTGATAACGGCGCCAGTGCCGAAGGCGGTCCGGTCGGTTCTGTTAATGAAAATCTATTTTTTAATGGCGTACCGGATAATTTACAGAATAATCTAAAAAAAATAGACGAACTCGGCGGACCCAATGCCTACAATCATTATCCTAATGGCTGGGCCATGGCTTTTAATACGCCTTTTAAAATGTGGAAAAGATATTGTTATAACGGCGGCATTTGCGACGCCTGCATCATCCAATGGCCCAAAGGCTTGAAGAAAAAAGGCTTGCGCGACCAGTATCACCACGCCATTGATATTGTTCCCACGATATACGAGGCCTTGGAAATAGAAATGCCAAATGAAGTCAAGGGCTATGCGCAAAAACCGCTTGAAGGAAAATCCATGAAATACAGTTTTGACAAACCAAAAGAACCAACTAATCGGGAGACCCAATTTTACGCCATGCTCGGCTCCAGAGCTATCTGGCACAAGGGCTGGAAAGCAGAAACCAAGCATCCGACCGTTTCCGGCTGGAGCAATTTTGCTAAGGACGAATGGGAGCTTTATGACGTTGAAAATGACCGGACAGAGATGAACAATCTGGCTAAAAAAGAACCGGAAAAACTGGAGCAACTAAAGGCTCTCTGGTATGTAGAAGCGGGCAAATACAACGGCCTGCCCCTTGATGACCGGACACCGGTTGAAATGTTCATAGAACCGCGGCCCCAAATGATGAAAGACCGGACGCGCTACATCTATCTTCCCAGTGATACGAGCGTATCCGAACATGTGGCTATAAATATCAGGAACCGCTCCTTCCGGATCGGATCGGAAATTAATATTAAAAACCGGAATGCTTCCGGAATAATTTTCCAGAACGGCTCTAAATTCGGAGGACATGCCCTGTATATCAAGAATCGAAAATTACACTATGTAAATAATTTTATCGGATTAAAAGACCAGATAATCACGGCCGACAAGGCCGTGCCCATGGGAAAACATATTTTCGGGGTTTCATTTGAAAAGAAATCAGAAAAGCCCAAAGGCGTAGCACGCGGCATCCTCACTCTGTACATCGACAAGAAAAAAGTCGGCCAGGGCGAAATCGCGCTCCAACCCGGCGGCTATGACCTGGCTGGCCCGGGTCTGATCGTCGGTAAAACAAATCATGAACCGGTTACAGAAGATTACCCTGGTAAACGGCCCTGGGTATTTACCGGCGGTGACATCCGTTATGTCGCTTTTGATGTCAGCGGCACGCCTTATGAAGATCTGGAAAAAAGGGCGGAGATGATGATGGCTCGCGAATAAATAATTATGGATAAACCTTGGCACAAAATAAATCTTAAAATCGACCCTGATCAGGGCTTAACTGATCAGGAAGTTAAAGTTGCTCAGGAAAAATACGGTACTAATACTTTAACCAAGGCCAAAGGCAAATCATCAATTGTCTTACTCCTGGAACAGCTCAAAAATCCCATGATCTATCTGCTCATCGGCAGTTTCATGATCTTGGCGGTTCTTGGGGACTGGCTGGAAGCAATAATTATTCTAATCATTATTATTCTTAATTCTGTTTTAGGTTACGTCCAAGAAGGCAAAGCGCAAAAAGCCATAGCTGCTCTGAGCGAAGCCCTGCATATTGAAGCCAATATAATAAGAGGGGGAAATAAAAAACAAATTTCCGCGACCGAGTTAGTGCCAGGTGACATTATTCTTCTTCAGGCCGGAGACAAGGTTCCGGCTGACCTAAGGCTCCTCCAAGCCCGCGAATTAAAAATTGATGAATCTGCCCTGACTGGCGAATCTTTGCCCGTAGAAAAAACCACTGGCGACCTGCCAGAAATTACCCCGTTGGCTGACAGAAAAAACATGGCCTACTCTTCTGCCCTAGTCACAGGCGGGACAGGCATTGGTATTGTCACAGCAATTGGTGATAAAACTGAAATCGGTCATATTAATCAAATGGTATCTGACGCAGATATCTTAGACACGCCGCTCACAAAAAAAATAAAAAAATTCAGCCAACTTCTTCTTTACATAACATTAATTTCTGTAGCAGCAATACTTACTCTTGGGTTTATTGCCGGCTACACCTTTGCCCAAATGGCCCTGACTGTCGTGTCTATTGCTATTGCTTTTATACCGGCCAGTTTGCCAGCCGTTGTCACGGTTACTTTGGCCATGGGCGTAGTGCGTTTGTCCAAGCGCAACGCCTTGATCAGGAAACTGCCGGCCGTAGAGACCCTAGGCAGCACTACCGTCATCTGTTCAGACAAGACCGGCACCCTTACCCAAAACAAGATGACTGTTCAGGAAGTGTATGGTGAAGATAAAAAAGAAATTTTAACAGCTGGATTACTGTGTAATGACGCCACTGAAACTAGCGGAGACCCGACAGAAAGCGCTTTAATTATTGCCGCTAAAAAAGACGGCCTTGATCAAAAAAAGTTTAATAATAAATTTCCGCGTCTGAATGAAATTCCATTTTCTTCAGAAAAGATGTATATGGCCACCTTGCATCCGGGCATTATCTACATTAAAGGCTCAATTGAAAGCATCCTGCCCCGCTGCAAAGATATAGATGAAAATAAGATCCAGGCTAAAGCCGAGGAATTAGCAGAAAAAGGCCAGCGCCTTCTTGCCTTTGCTCGACTAAAAGTTCCTGAAGATAAAAAAAATATAGATGATAAAGATCTTGAAAATCTGGAATTCCTGGGCTTACAAGGCATGATCGATCCGCCCCGGCCCGAAACCGCTGGCGCAGTAAAAAGCTGCGTCCAGGCCGGCATCAAACTTAAAATGATTACCGGCGACCATCTTGCTACAGCCAAAACCATCGGCAAGCAGATCATAGAAGCTTGGGCTCCGAAAGACCTGCAATTAAATGCCATTAATGGTCAGGATTTAGAAGGCCTTGATGGCCAGCAATTAATAAATGTTGTTAATAATACACAAGTTTTTGCCCGGGTTGCTCCGGAACAAAAATTAAAGCTGGTTAAAGCCCTCCAAAGCACAGGCAATGTTGTCGCTATGACTGGTGATGGTGTTAATGACGCCCCAGCCCTGCGTCAAGCTGACATTGGCGTGGCCATGGGTATAACCGGCACAGAAGTCTCCAAAGAAGCCGCGGACATGATCCTGACGGATGATAACTTCTCCTCTATTGTTAAAGCTGTAGAAGAAGGCCGGCGTGTATACGACAATATCATGAAAATCATTGCCTGGGTCTTGCCTACTAATATTGCCCAAGCCGGCGTAATTCTCGGGGCTATTATAATTGGATCTACTGTTCCTATTCTTCCCCTGCAAATTTTATGGGTAAATATTGTCACGGGTGGCCTGCTTGGTGCCATGCTTATTCATGAACCCGAAGAGCCTGGTATTATGAAACATCCGCCCAGAAAAAATACTGATTCCCTTCTTCCTAAAAATCTGATTTGGCGCGTATTTATTGTCGGCACATTATTAATTTTAGCCGTCTTTTTTGTATTCGATAAATCTCTTCCAGGTTCAGGCAGCCTGGAATCAGCCCGGACCGCAGCTGTTAACGCCATTGTATTTGGGCAAATGTTTTACTTGCTAAATTGCCGCTCCCTTAAATATCCCATGAGGAAATTGGGCTATTTTTCAAACAAATATATATGGATAGGCATTGGCATTATGGTGATTCTTCAGCTATTATTCACATATGCCGGATTCATGCAAAAAATATTTGAAACAGCGCCGATCAGTCTGGCCCAATGGGGTCTCACTCTAGGTGTATCTCTGTTTATTTTTATTGTAGTAGAATTTATTAAATGGTTTGAAAGACGAAAACTTAAAACAAAAAATAATTAAATATATTGCTATGTTTACAAAACTGGAAAAAAGTTCTGGCAACGTTCTGGGCGTTAAAGTCTCCGGAGTCATTAAGCGTAAAGATTACGACGTAATTGATTCCGAAGCTGACGCTATTTTAGAAGAATATGACAGCATGAGCCTGCTCATGTATTTTGACGAATTCATCTGGGAAGTCGTCACTGCCTGGGGCAAGGACGCTGGTTTTGGTGCCAAATACGGTGACAAGATCTATAAATTAGCTATTGTCGGTGATAAAAAATGGCAGGAAAAAATCGCAAAATGGGCCGCTCCATTCTATGGCGATAAAGCCAAATTCTTTTCCAAAGGAGATGTTGAACAAGCTTGGGACTGGATTAAAGAAGATTAAATAAAAAAAATTTAAAAATAAAATTATGTGTTGCTTATTATTCATTCTGGTCCTTATCGGACCAAGGGCAGCGGTCATCGTATGGTGGCTGTTTGATCCATCCCGGTTTAGTTTTACCTTTAACACAATTTTTTGGCCTCTCATGGGCATCTTACTTCTCCCCTGGACAACTCTTATGTATCTTGCCATCTTCCCATATGGCCTGACCGGCTTTCAATTTTGGGGTCTGATTGGCTTGGGCGTATTAATTGATATAATCGCCTATTCTGGCGGAGGCTGGGGCAATCGCCGGCGCTTTCCTGGATTTAAAAATTAAAAAATGGTATAATTTCTGAGGAGGAAAAATTAAAATCAAATATATGGCTAAAAATAAAAAAAGCGCCAAAACCAAACAAATTCAGGAAAAAAATAAAAATCTAAAAAAAGTTCTCTCAATTATTTTCGTCATTCTTCTGGTCCCTTCTTTTATTGCATTAGTGGACCTATCCACCTTAAAAGCGACTATTTTTAATGCCGATTTCCATAAACAAAACCTGGTTGAAGCGAACGCCTACGAACGCATTATTGACGACGGCGTGCCTTCCATCATCCTGACCGTAAAAAGCGAGGATGATAACATCTATTCCTATCTGGTCCGGCAAGGCGTGATTTTAGCATGGAAAAAATTTGTCACTCCGGAATGGCTGCAACAACAAACCGAACTTGGTATTGACCGGGGCATGGCTTATTTGTACACGCCCGGCGATCCGGATGAAATCCTGAATTACATCCAGACATTCCGCTCGCAGATCCTGCCCAATGCCAGCCGTTCCCTTAACCTGATAGAAACCAGCATCCCCACATGCGAAGATCCTAATAATATATTAAAAGCAATTTGGCCTAATTTGGATTGCGTTAGCATGAACACGACTCTCGACACCGTCCGGACTGAAATCGCCAATATAAGTGACCAAGTTGATCAAGTTGAAGTCCAGGTAAACGACCTCTCTATCCAGGTTGAGCAATATATAAAAATATTCTTTGCCTTGCGCGGCTTTTTGGCGAACCTAGTCACTTATATCTGGATCGCTTCCCTGCTCTGCGGTTTATTCATCGCCGCAATTGTTTTACTCCAATACCGCAACATCGCCTCTATGCTCAAATGGCTGGCCACTCCTTTCTTGATCGCTTCTATCTTGGTACTTATCCCAGCTTATGCTGTTGGCAATGCCTTTGCAGTTGTTATTCAGTCAATGGTCCTGAACCTTACTCCGGCCATGAATAATATTATTATCAGCATTCTTAGTGTAACTTCCGCCAATACATTTGGCTTCATGAAATGCTTTGGCTGGTGGACGTTCGGCATTTCTCTGGCTGTCTTGATCGCTGGTTATATTGTGGAAAGAGTAAACTGGATCAAATTTAATAAAAAAGTTAAATCTTCATACCAAGACGTTATCCATAAAAACGGCAAAAAAAAGGAAAAACAGCCTAAGAAAAAATAGACCTTCCAATTCTGGTAATCCATGCAATAATATGCTATAATAAATATAGTAAATTTCACTAATGGATAAGAAAATTACAGAAAAGATTGATCGTGAGGGCATGGAAAAGACTTGCGATGATCTAGAAAGAAAATTTGAAGGCAAGAAATGCACGGTTTCCCCGGGTATGCTTATGATTTCAGTCTTGTTGTTTATCGGAGCTTTCACCATGCTCTATTCTTCAGAAAGCCGATTAAACTATCGTTCTAATACTGCCGGAACAGAAAACGTCGCTGAAACTGCCCATGAAATACCAGCTGATGAAATAAATACTATTATTTGGTACGAAGGCAAGCTTGTCTCAGTTTCCGGAACCATGGAATCAGAAAAAAAATTCGGCGGTGAATACCTCCGGCCGGACGATTTCATCGTCTTGCAGCGGACCGCGGAAATGTACAGCTATGACAGCAATGGCGAAACCTCCTGGCAGGAATTTCCGCCAGATATCCCGGAAAACCCTAAAAAATCGATTGACAATTATATCAAATACGCCAAAGACGCCCATGTCGGCGTTTACACTATCGATGTGGAGCATGCCTGGATGCCGTCTTTAGAAGACTACCCGCTGAATGAGGATAATGCCATTCTGGGAAAAAATATGGCCCTGAAAGATGGGTATATTTATCAGGGCCAGCAATCTGTTAATAATCCCGAAATTGGTGACATGAGATTGAACTATCAGGGCATTGAAGAAGGTAAAATGGTTACAGTCTTTGGTAAATTAAATTACGACCATATTGTTTCCTATGAAGACGATACCGTTGAGACCTATAACCAGCTGTTTCGCGTCTATAACGGCACGCGCCAGGAAGCCCTGCGCACCATGAAAACTGAAAACCTGGCTTATGTCTGGACATTCCGCATCCTCTCATTCATTCTCATCTGGATCGGTGTGTATCTATTCCTGAACCCCATGGCCCAGATCGTCAGTAAAAGGATCAAACCCGATGTCCTTAGGTGGGCTACATATGGCGGCAGCGCAATTTTATCAGCTATTTTTGTAATCATACCAATCTTACTAACCAGATGGCTTGAGTATTACATTGCCTTGCTGGTTATCGGATTCATAGTCATTGCGGTCTTCATTATGGGTATCAGATATATGGTTAAATACGACATCATTAAGAAAGGCATTAAAGTTAAAAAAGGAAAATATCAATCCTTATCAGTTTATATGGGCGATGACGACATCCGTATTGATATTGATAAACCTGAAGAGACTATTGATGACAACGAACCTATTTCTAAGGAATATTGCTATGAACTATTTAAGAAAAAAGACGACGAAAGCTTTATCTATCACAACATTGATGGTCTTGAACAAAAATATCTAAACATGGTGGATGACAACCTTGTTTTACCAGACAGCTTTGATTTTTCCAAAGATAAAGGCGTTATTAAATGGCAGGTGGACAAGTTAAATGACATAAAAAAAGAAATCGGCCTGGCCGATTATAGCGAACTTCCCGCAAATGTCAAAAATTCCATATCAAACTTACTTTTTGGATAAAAAAACTTTAAGCGGAAATATTACAACAGCATTGAATATCCGGCCGATCCGGTCCGGGTGACGCACTAAGCGCCATAACCATTCCAAACCAGACTCGCGCATCCACTTGGGTGCGCGTTTTGTTTTACCGGCCAGAAAATCAAACGAACCTCCCACCCCCATAAAAATTTCCACAAAACCAAATTTCCTTAGATGATGCGCTATCCATTTTTCCTGATCAGGAAAGCCTAAGCCCACAAAAATCATTTTCGGCTCATACCTGGCAATCATTTCTTCTACCTCCCCTTCTCCTGAATATCTCAGCTCTACTTTTAAATTGGGATATTTTTTCAATAACGCGTTATAAATTTCTTCTTTGGTTGAAAATCCGCCTTTTTTAATTATTCCATAAACTTTCAAGCCCTTATTTTCTGCGATTGTTAATAATTCTGTCATTAGGTCAATTCCTGTCACTCTATGCTTAACTTGAAAAAGCGAAGCTATTTGCAGGCCAAATCCATCAGGTATGGATAAATCTGCTAAATTTAATATCTGACGATAATGATCGTCTTTTTTTGCATAAGATATTATTTCCGGATTCGGAGTAATTATGTAATTCTGTTTGCCTGAATCTAAAAAAGCCTCGGCTTTTTTTACCGCTTCATCAAAACTGACGTTATCTACTTTTACATTTAATATTTTTACATCTTTCATAATTTAAATTCTTTTTCAATATTATAAACTGATCCGCCTTCTTCTGATTTTGAATTCATTAAATCAATTTTACTTACCTCAAAATCAACCGGCTTAAAATCTATCTTATTTAACTGCGTAAAATACTTTTCGTCAATCTTTTTTCTAATACGGGCAAGTGTAATATGAGGCTTTAATTTTTTTTCCGCCCCTAAATTTTTTGCAATGTCTTTTAATATTTGATTGTCCTCAATATTTATAACAATAAATTTTGGATTATTTTCATCAGGAAATAAGCCAATGTTAGTTAATTTTATATTAAATGGACGATATTCCCCAAAATCAATATTATCTGGATGGTCTTCACCCCAAAAACGAAGTGTGACATGAAAATTTTCCGGCTTTATGAGCGACACTCCCCTGTTTGGCCAATCTAAATCAATTAAATAAGCAGACAATTGTTCCTTAATTTCAGGGGGAAAATTAATAGCGGCAAATAATCGTTTCATGGTTGCATTATATCATAATAATAGGTATAATGGCATCGCATGAAATATAAATTTACACCATTTTTAATTTTGGGATTTTTTGCTTTTGGAAGCCTTTTTGCCGTGGCTTTACCGCAAAAAACACAGGCTGCTTCTTTTAATAAAGATCTCATAATTTCTGATATCGACATGACTGCCTCTAAGTCCATGTCTAAAAAAACTATTAAGAAATTTTTAGAAGCAAAAGGCGGTTATCTGGCCCATCATGAAGTGCAAGGACTTGACGGAGAGTACAAGCCTGCCGCTAAAATTATTTATAACGCTGCCAGGAAATATAAAATTAGTCCAAAATTCATCTTAGCCCATATGCAAAAGGAGTCGTCTCTTGTGACTTCGACTTCAGGCTACTATCTGGATTGGGCCATGGGCTACGGCGTCTGTGACACCTGCTCCAAAGATCATCCTAATGTGATCAAATACAAAGGTTTTGCCAAGCAAATCCATTCAGCGGCCAGTCAATTCCGGAACGGATATTTATATGATCTGGATACTCGCGGCTATACCATTGCCGGCTGGGGCGTGAATATTCCCAAACAAGCCCTGGACGGAGTCACGGTCACGCCGAAAAATAAAGCAACCGCCTGCCTCTATACTTATACCCCCTGGATCGGTTATTACGGCGGTGCTTCCAATCATGGCGGTAATTCCCTGTTCTGGGATATCTGGCAGGACTGGTTCCCTTATGTGCAGACCAAATATCCGAACGGCTCCTTGCTCCAAGATATGGATTCTGGCACGGTTTACCTGATAAAAAACGGCAAAAAATTGCCCTTCACATCTTATGCTGCTCTGGTTTCTAGTTATAATCCTAATACTATTATTCCTGTCATGGGCTGGGTTCTTGATAAATACGATACGGGCCGCCGCATTGATTTTCCCAACTACACCTTAATCCAATCTCCGGCCGGCTCGATATATCTTTATGTTAATGGGAAAAAACGAGGCATTACATCAGCGGAAGCTTTCCGCAATCTTGGTTATAATCCGGAAGAGCTTCTCCCTCTATCCTGGGATGACCTTAATGGCATTCCAGACGGAGAATTGATCACTGAGCAAGACACTTACCCGGTCGGCGCCTTATTTCAGGTAAAAGAAACAGGAGCCGTGGTTTACTTAGACAAAAAAGGCAAGCGGCATCCGATCTTTTCCCGCGATATCCTGGAAAACAATTTCCAATACATCAATCTAGTCCCTAAAGACAAGGCCTTTGTCAAATCCTTCAAGCGCGGCGCGCCTCTGAAATTCAAGAACGGTACTTTGATCGCCACCGCCTCCCGAGCTTCTGTCTTTCTAATAGACGGCGGGAAAAGACGCCCCTTTAAGAACGCAACAGTTTTTAATGACCTCGGCTATAAATTTGAAAATATCGTCTGGACCGACCTTAACACTTTGAAAATGCACAAGAAAGGCAAAATGGTAAAAAAAGAAAAAACCGGCGTGGACATGAGCTCAACCAGAAATTTATCGCATATTAAACGTGTCGAAAAACTTGATATTCCGGAAACCAGAAGCTCTGCTATTCCAGATGTTGGAGAAATAATTAATTCGAATTAAAACCAATAAAATAAAAATATGTCTTTAGTATTTGTCGGCATAGTGCCTCATCCCCCTTTCCTGATCCCGGAAATAGGGAAAGAAAAAGCAGAAAAATTACAAAAAACCAGAGAATCCATGGAGGAAATGGAAGGTGATTTATATGTTTTACAGCCAGATACTTTATTTGTAATATCTCCTCACTCTCCTATTTCACCGGAATCATTTTCCTTGAATCTGGCGACTCATTTTGAAAGTAAATTTGAAGAATTCGGTGACCAACAAACTAAATGTGAAATTAATTGCGATATGCAATTAGTTTCCCAAATTAAAGAAGCGGCTGATTATGGCGATGTAGACGTACCCGTAAATATTATTACCGAACCAAAAGTCGATCATGGCGTCTGTATTCCCCTCTTCTATTTAACACAACATATTCCTAATGTAAAAATTGTCCCCATTAGCGTTTCCCAGCTTTCTCCGGAAAAACATCTGGAATTCGGCCAGCTTCTCCGCAATGTCGCCCTGGAATCAAACAAGCGTATCGCTATTATCGCTTCTGGTGATCTGTCCCATTCTCTTTCTGAAGAATCAGAACACGGCATGACTCCGCAAGGCAAGACCTTTGATGAAACTGTTAAAAAAGCCATTAAAAATAAATCTCTGTCCGATATTGTCAAACTAAATCCGGAAATAGTTGAAAAAGCTCATGAATGCGGTTACCGTCCCATGCTGATCCTAATCGGCGCCCTTGAAGGCTCTCATTATGAGTCCAAGATAGATTCTTATGAAGCCCCGTTTGGGACCGGTTACATGGTGGCCCAGTTCCCGTTTCAGTAAATTAAAATATTATTAATAATGGGAGAAATAAATGGCTTTTATAAAAAATGTAACAATATACAAATCAAAAACAACTCATGTTTATATTAACGAATGTCATTCATGGGGAAAGAAAACAAGATTATTTGCTGTAAGAAAAAATCATACTAAGGGTTTGGCTGAATATCTTGGAACTATTAAATTTGATGGTGGTTGGAGGCAATATGTTTTCGAACCAGATACTAAAACTAAATGGAGTTCGAGTTGTGGAAGAGGTATTTTTGACTTCTGCGATTTAATGACTCAAAAATGGAGAAAATCCATAAGGAAACAATTGGAGAAAGACAATGACTGATTATGATATTTGTATAAATTTATTAAGTATGCCTTCTGATGAAGAGCTTGGAAGATTAGTTAAAGAAAGGCTTTGGAAAGCAAAGTGTAAAGAGTATGAATTAAATGGTAAGAAATATACTGGTTCATACAGAGAGATTATTGTTGGTGGAAGCTAAACATATTAAGGGAGTTGGGTTTAAAATGATTTGCGATTTTTGCGGTGAAACAGTATTATTTGAGAGTGTTTGCCCTCATTGTGTTAAAACGAAGGCACGAGTTAAAGAAGTTGCTAATAAATTGCAAGAAAAATTTGATAAAATATATACATTTGAAGATACTATTCCTTCAATGTATGAATTGTTAGAGGAGTTGGGTGAATTGAAATGATTTGGCTTGATAGGATTGCTTTAATAGAATATCTTAGAAATAATTATCCTAAGATTT
>JAHJKD010000036.1 GCA_018822435.1 Patescibacteria group bacterium | reverse complement strand
ATATTTAATAAGCATAATTAAAAAATTATGGAAGAAAAGAAAAAATCCAGTGCTTCGATATGGATCGGTGTTGGAATTATAGTCGCCGCTATAATTGGCGTCGGCATCTACCTCGGCGTAACTTGCGGCGGAAATTGCGATTTCCTAGCATTTACTAAAGGTGGAGACTTGCCTGAACTAGAACAGGTGGATAAACAAACCGGCTTTGTCGAAGCAGATGACAGCGACCTCGAAGTAACGGCGGCTGATTTCCCCTACGATAATAACATTTTTATTGTTGAAGAAGACACGCTTACTCCCGCTCTAAATGAAAAAATTATTTATGATGAAAAAGATGAAAGCAAAATCGTATCTGTCCCCGAATTTATGGAAAACGATATATTTGAAAAAGATGAGCCCTTAGTCATGGCTTTAGATTTTTCCAAAGTTTATGAAAAGGAAAAGGAGACAGAAATCACATATTACGGTTTGAATATTGATCCATGTGCGGACGAAGAATTCAAAGACAACCGTGTATATGTAGACGAAACTGATCCAGCTGCTGACACAAATACTTTTGCCAGCGGCACCCAAATAGCCCGCGACCAAGGAAAAACTATCGTCTGTATCGGCTCAGGTGTTTACACTGCCTATGGCACAGTTTATGAAGGCCTTAATGTTATTGGATCAGGATATAACACAAGGTTAACAGGAATTGTCTGGATCCCGCCTGAAGAAGACTTTGGAGGAGGACACTCTGAGGATCTGGGCGACTTGCGCATGCAAAATAACACTATTATGCAAAACTTAGCTATCGGCAGTGCCCCATTAGATATTGACGTAACTAATTATAATGAACCCAAAACCGCTTTATTATTCAATTTAGTTTACAATCTAAATGAAACACATAAGATAACTATTCGTAATTTAGATAGTTTCGATTTTCGAGATTCAGAAATTAGATTGAAATCAGGCCTTCCTTATGATCCTGCCATTGATCAATTCCCTATGATCGAAGCAGTCGAAAATTTTGGCCAAATTACTCTTGATGGCCTTAATTTCATTCCATTTAATTCATCAGTTGTGCAGGAAAATGTCGCCCTATTTACCAGTGAACGAGATGGTAACGTCACTATCAATAATACTTATTCAAATTATCCATTTATTTTCAATTCTCCAAATGGCCAGGTAGTTGTTGAAAAAAATATTTTTGAAAATGATTCATATCCAAAACCTTTACTAACTCTGGGAGACGGAACTATTTTTGATCATAATACTGTCTATATTGGTGAAGTAACTATCCAAGCCAGCGCTAATAAAGGTATTATTGATAACACTGGTAATGCACCTAACGCCACTGTCAGTAATAGCATATTTTCTGTTGGCCAAAACGGACCAAACGCCGGCCTAAAAGCGATCAACTTCCCGGCGTCTGGAAATCCCACAGTCGCTTATCACAACAACCTGACTTATAATGTTAATAACTGTTGTGGCGATGCTAATCCGGCCGTCTCTTACGGCAATATTTCGGGAGACCCAAATTTCGTCGACATCAATGCTATGAACTTTTATTTGCAGGCAGGCAGCCCAGCCATCGGATCTGACCAGAACGGGCATAACATGGGCGCCTATTCCGAACCCATGCCCTTCAGCAACGCCTTTGTAGCGGCCGAAGCCCCGCAAACCAATGCGATTCCCAACCAGCAGCCGCCCGCCCAGTTAAAAACGCCTTAAATTAAAAAGCCCCTGGAAAAACCGGGGGCTTTTTTAAAATATAAATTTAATCAGTACATGCTGACGTCGTCTCTACGCCGGAATTGCAATCGCGGCAAGTCTCATAACATGATCCCTGCACTGTCGTTTCCGTACAGACCTCGTCTAGCGGCGATTCCTCTCCGCCGACGTCGATCGTATCATTGCATTGTTCCGTGAGCGACCGGGCATTTTGAATATCATCGCACCAGTCAGTGCATTCCTGCTCCGTCGGAAATGTATTGTCATCGAGACAATTCTGCACGCAGATTTCTCCTTCATCTTGCAAAGCCGGATCCACTTCAACTTCCGGAGTTGAAGTGTATTTAATTACAGTTCCGGGTGCTTTTGCGACCAATGGCTGATTGGTTGGCAACTGCTTCGCCACGAAGGCCTCACAGTCGCCGCTGATGCAGCCGTCATTGAGCACGAAGAAATAAACCAAACATGAAACCGTGGCGATGCCGATGCCGATGGCAATGCCCGCGATCCACGGGGTCGTGCATTTGCACTTTTGTTGTTTTTCCATATTTTTAAATTAAAAATTATCCCAGCAATCGTCTACATCGACATAAGATATGGCTTTTGTAGGACAATCCATACAACGCCAGGTCTCACATCCACTTATTTCTGGGCCATTTTCACAAACCTCTCCTTGATAACTAGTACCGCCTAAATAATCACATGCGTCACTTAGAGTACTCTCTTGAACCAAGTCAGTACAACATTGTTCACATTCGTTTTGCCCTGATGCTATTGCCCCGTTTCCAAATTCATCAATATTTGTGCATTGCTCGCTCCCGGCCACGCAATTACTGGTACAATCGTTAATAAGCGTGTCAGGCCCTACCGCATCGCTTACATTATTGCCATCGTTTATCAAGGCCGGAAAAAAATAAGTCTCCTTTTTTGCTGGAATAGTCACCTCTGGAATAGTGGCTTTTTGTACAGTCGTTTTTGTAGTTGGGCTTGGCGCCTGCCGGGCAACTAAAGCCATATAATTGCCATCTGTGGCAGAGTCAAAAATAAAAAGGCCGACAGCCAATCCTCCGAAAACGATCGCGCCGATAAGCACGCCGATAAGGAGATGATTCGTGCATTTGCACTCGGGTTCGTTTTCCATAAATTTAATCTAAAGTTGATTTAATAATACTAATATTAACAACCTCCGTATGTTTCCACTCCTGTATTACAATCGCGACAAACTTCTATACATGTTCCTTGAACTGTTACTTTGGTGCAAACTTCATCATTCGGCGTTTCTACGCCGTTTACCCAACTTGTATCATTACATATTTCCGCCAAAGATCGACCATAATTTATCAATCCATCACAATAAAGACTACATTCTTGCCTAAAGGCATTGGTCATTGGGTTAGGAGGTTCCTGATAAAGGTGAGAGTCAAAGTCAAGATATCCTTCATTAATACAATCCTGGGTACATTGATCCTGAAAACTTTCATCAACTACAGGCTCACCAACTCCATCTTCTTCAAGAAGCATAGCCAATTTTCCATATTTATCTGGCAATGCGGACATGACTAATTGTTCATTAACAGGTGGTTGCGGAGCTTTTCTGGCCACAAAACCCAGATAATCGCCTTCGGGCGCGATCATAAAAAAATAAATTAAACACACGGCCGTAGATACAGCAATGCCGATGAGGATGCCAAAGATCCATTGGTTTGTACATTTGCACTTTTGTTGTTTTTCCATAATTTTCAATTATTTAATTATATGCTCATCCGGATCAAAGCCTTCCGGCCGTCCGTATTTAAAGTGATTCAATAAAGCTCTTTGCACTTGCTGCCTCGTAATATCGCTGATCCGCTCCGGATCAAAACCATCCGGATCAGTCGTGGTTTCACGCAAGTAAGTAAAAACTTCACCGGAACCCCGGTCGTATTTCACGGAATAAACAGCTTCCCCTCCTACCTCTTCTTCATCTACCCAAAAAGAGAGCTCGAAAGTTGGCTCGTCTGGCAGGGTAATAGTCAATTTTTGACCGTCATCAGTATAAGTAAAATCCAAATCCTCCACGGCTTTAAAATATTTATCTTTCAATTCCGGATCCTTTTCCAGCTGCTTCCAATTCATATTATCCGGATTTACCATAAAACGCCCTTCAGCATCTTTAGGACTTGGCTCAATGTCTTTGCCCGGAAACTGCTTTAAAAGCTCACTATCAATGCCCATTTTAGAAAAATCCATCGTTTTTTCAGGATGCGCTTCTGGCGCTTCTGGCGTACTGACGGCTGCCGCTTCCAAAATTTTTCTCAAAGCTTCAGCTTTCCTGGCTGCCTCGCGTAAATCTTCCTTGTCCGGCTCAGCCGTTAATGGTGTGGGTTCGCTCGCATCCTGGCCACGGTGGTGCATGATGCGTTCGCCTGCCACCAAAGCGGCAATAGATGCGCTAAGTCCGGCCGCCAAAGCTAGAAGCTTGCGGTTCCTTTTTTCCGGAGATTTCTCAATTTTTTTTGAAGTTCGCCTTTCAGGATTGGGCATAAGATTCAAACCTTATTTATCTTAACTTATTTTACCTTATTTTAGCCCTTTTGTCAATTAAAAAAGCCTCCGATTATCGGGGGCTTTTTTATTAATCTATCGAATCATTTATCTACAAAATCGATCATAACAATAATCATGACATGTGTCCCAAAGATTGTCCCCAGCATCACCTTCCATTTGTAAAAAATAGTCATCACAAACATCCCAACATCCATCAAAACTTCCCCGATCCCGGCACGCACCCGCCTCATCCGGACCAAATGTAGTTGGATCTAAACTTTCACAATAGTTCCTACAAACTTGTCTTGCATTTCTTCCGCTTACTTGTACAGGTTGACCAGTATCAGTATCAATATAAAAACCAACAGTCACACAATCAACAACACATTGATTTACTCCATCCTCTACCGGTATTTCTACAGGTTCATTTCCAAATTTAGCAATGATAAACTCATCTGCCTCCATCACTTTAGTAGGCTCATTAATTGGAGCAACTATTGCCGTTTTATTAACACCTCTTACAAAACCAAGACTATCTCCAGTAGTATCAGCAAAAGCTATAAAATAAATCACGCATGCTAAAGTTGCTACAACAACACCAATGATAATACCAATGATAAGCTGGCTAGTACATTTTTTACAACCAGTTTTTTTAGATTCAATTTTTTCATCAATTTTTTCTTCCATAAATATTTTTTTAGAAGTTAATTAGCTTATATGTATATTAGCATTTTTTAATCAATTTGTCAATCAAAAAACCCCCAAACACGGGAGTTTTATAATTTCCCCTAACCATAAATTATTTATGGACAAAGGATTTGAAGGGACCCACAGAACGTGAATCCCTTTTATTCGCTGCTTGAGGGGGATACAGGAGGAGTCATCCATGTTATTTGTATCTTGAAGGGATAAGACTCATTCTTCAAATCAAGACTTTCAATAAGGGGACGCCCCTTATCTTCCGATAAATTCAGAGAAGTCTCTCCCATTTCAATACAATTCAAGTCATCACAAGCCTGAACCTGTATTTTAACTTCCGCGCTGTTGATGGAAAAAGAACTTATCCTCTCCCCATCATTCTGATGAATTTTTTGAGTGACATTTTCTTCCACCCAAGAAACACTCCAGAAGAGAGCACCCTCAGGAAGAGGCTCCTTGATGTCGAATTTCACCCATTTCTCTATGCTGGCCAACTCTTCCGAAGGGACCAGCTCCTCTGAGTTGATGAGTTCCACCTCCTGACAGGCAGACATGACGACTACCATGAAAATGGTACTCAGGATCAAAACCAGGGACATCATGTTTTTCATGATTTCCTCCTTATTTGTTATTCTTCGCTCACGGATAAAATTGCAAAATATTTTGCCTCTTAATCCGTAAGCGAATTAATTCCTCAAACAGTAAATATAAAAAGAGCAAATCTCAACTTTTGAGACCTAGCATTATATGTAATTCCCTCTTTTTTGTCAAGCCTATCATAATAATCAAAAAACCCCCAATCACGGGAGTCTTTTAATATCCACTAACCATAAATTTATTATGAACAATGGAAGCGAAGGGACTCACAGAACGTGAATCCCTTTCATTTGCTGCTTGAGGGGGGAGGAGGGGTGGGGGGCGGCGTGACCCAGCGAAGTTTGATCTCGAACTGGCGGCTCCAGTCCGCGAAGATGAGGTTGGAGATAAGAGTCTCTCCTTCAGGCTCGGACAGGGTCAAGGCCGGGATCTCTCCCTTGACCTCGATATGTCCGCAGTCATCCTCGGCGCATACCCCGACCAAGATGGACGGGGTCTTGCCTGAAACCAGGATGGGATCAGACCATTTCCCGGCCGCGATCTTCATGTCGGGCAAGCCCGTATCCTTGGTGAAGGAGAACTGCCAGGCGACAAAGCCGTCCGGCAAGTCTTCCATGACCAGGAACTGGGCATACCGCTCCTGGGCGTTGGCGGGCAGGCAGGTGGCCGCCAGAGAAAAGGCAGCCAAGAAAACCATCATCCGTGTCGTCATTATGACCTCCAGGTTAAGATTTCGCTCACGGACAAAATTGCCAAATATTTAGCAATTCAATCCGTAAGCGAATTAATTCCTCAAACAGTAAATATAAAAAGAGCAAATCTCAATAATTTTGAGACCTGAAATTATATGTTATTTCATCAATTTTGTCAAGCCTATTAAAAAGCCCCTGCAGTTAGCAGGGGCTTTAAAGCACCATTTTTCAATGGTTTAATTCTTGTACATATTGCTAAAGAAGGGTGCTTGGGTCTGATTAATAGTCACTACATCAAGTTCATTTTCAACGTTTGTGCTAAATTGAGCTATGTTTACAAATCCTTCTAAATAATCCTCAATATAACTCATAACATAATCCATAACCCGGTCATCTTTTGGAAAGTCATGCATTATATTGCTGGTGGTGTCACTTGAACTAGTGCTATCGCTTGAACTAGTGCTGTCACTTGAACTAGTGCTGTCACTTGAACTACTGCTGTCACCTGTATCTGCAGTTGAATCCTCTTCTTCATCTTCTATTGTAATCTCACCTTGCCTTTGTTTTGATTCACGCCAGCTATTAATGGCATCGCCCCATGCACTAAATTTACTTTCTGTAGAAGTACCAGTATATACTGTGCCGCCGCCTGATTCAGATACAGAGCAGACGCTTATTGAATGGCCTGACCAGCCGCCTTCCCAGCAGCTTCCGCCCAGTTGGCCATTAGCTTCTACTGTAATCATGTTGGCAAGTTCACCCATGCTCAGGCCCGCATCAACAGTTACTATGCCTTCATTAAAAAATCCGGCCATAACGTCAATAACTATGCCACCCAGATCAGGGTTATTTACCCCGTCTGGCAATTCAATTTCTTGGTCATAAATTCCACCCATGGTACTGACGCCGCTATTGCCGATCTGTGGGGCATTGTCTTTAACAAGGCTCATCACTTGCTTCACGTATTGAAGATCTGTCTGTTTATCATCCTTGGCATAGCCGGGGATAAAGACGGTTTTAACTATATTTTTTCCATCCGGTATCGCATAATATCCATTAACAGCATAAACATCACCAACCGTGTCATCAATATTGGCTTTAATAATAATTTTTTCATTGAAGCGGAAAGCATTGGCCGCCTTTTGAACAAACTTAGGATTAATTTTTTCCTTTTCATTGGCCGGGAAAGTGAAATAGATCGGATCAAATGTTTCCGATTTATCTACTGCCACTTCTTTCGAAGCCGCCGGCAATTTGGCCGTACCGATAGTCAAGCCCAGGCCGTCCTGGGAATTGTCAGCAATCACAAGAAAATAAGCCAAGCAAGCCAATGTTGCTACGACAATGCCGATGACAATGCCGATAATAAGCTGGCTGGTGCATTTCTTGCAAGTGCCTTCTTTTGGTTCGGTTGTTGGTTCCATTTTTTCGTCCATAATTTTTTAAGAAATTAATTAATATACATATACATTAGTATATTTTCGGAAATTTGGCAATTTACACTGTTAATAATATAATGAATAAATGAAAATAATTATTGTTCTATTATCTATAATATTATTTCTCGGCACCTCATGCTCTTCTGCTCCCCAAACAGCCGATGAAATAAATACGAATACCAATATGCCTCCGGCTGATTACTGCCAGGACATTCTAATTTTGGACAAGATAAAAACTGGCACGATAGATCAATGCCTGGTAATTAATATTGACGGTGATACTTTAGATGAAATCGCTCTAGTTGAAAATAATAAAATTACTGTCTTTTCATATAACCTGAAAAATCAAGAATGGCAAAAACTTTGGGAATCAAATTATAATCTTGAGTCACAAATCACTCTGGTAAAAGGCGATCTTAATAATGACCATCAGGAAGAACTATTAATCAACCAATATAAAGGCGCTTCTGGTGCCACTCTTGAATATATTCTTTATGCCTGGAAAGATGGACAAATATGGGCCATTCCCTTTCCTAAAGCCCATGAAGACTTTTCCAAATACTTAGAAGGCAATGAAACTGACGCTTCCTATTTTGATGCCAAAATTGAAGGCGTTTACTTAGTGGAAACATTCCAGACTTACGGCCCAGATGATCCGCATTGCTGCCCCAGCGGCCGTAGCGTGTCTGTTTACTATGAAATGACTGAAGACGGGGATATCCGCGAAACTAATGTTATTTCCGAAGCAATTGATTCTCAATATTAGCTAAAAACTATCCCAACCCTTAAAAGAAAATTAAATGTCCTACCCCTTAAGGGGTAGGACATTTAATTCACGTATGATAATTATATCTTATTTATATTTCAACTTATATCCTAAAATAATTCCCCAAACTATTATTACGATTATATTCGCAATAATCAAAGCCCAATCTTTATCCAACACTCCATAAACAAACCACGCTGTTACACCAAACAATAACAAAATAATCATCCCTAAAGATAAATCTTTGGTCTCTTTTGTTTTTATGCTTTTATATAATTGGGGAATAGCCGAAATAGTAGTAATTGCGCCTGCAAAAAAACCGACTAATAAAACTGGGGTAATAGTAATTTCCATATAAATAGTATATTATACATTCATAGAAAAAGTAAGCTAAAAATATGGATAAAAAATGTTTTTGCAATAAAAAAAAGATCAAACTCCGTTTAGCTAAAGACTTTACTGAAAATGTAATTGATATTTTATATTGCCCTGACTGCCTGGATCAGGCTGGTCCGGAAACTTTAGTGGTCAACGTCCTTCGAGATAAAAATAATATTGGCCTCTGGGGAATTCGATTCAATAAAATTGTCTTGAAAGACCAGGATCCAGAGGAATATATAGATAAATATTTATATTTTGCTGGAGTGTTTATCATGCAAAAATGCATTTTCGATTTTCTGCCTAAAGACGTAAAAATCAGATCCCCTTATCGCATCCTTGGTTACAAAGGCGATGTGCCTGAAGGCTATGAAAATATTACCGGCCCGGATTTCCTGCTCATGGCCAATGGCAAACCAATTAAATTTCCAAAAAAGACCCGCTCCGGGCCGCTTGAATCATATAAAAAAGCTTCCGGAGATTTCTAAAACTTCAGCCTCTTTTTCCTGCCCCAGATGTCATAAACATCTATGATCCTTTTATATTTATCTGTATAATATTCATCCATAAACTTTTTCGGCACAACTACGTCAAAACAAAAATTTTCTGATGTAAGAGCTGAGTCCAAAACCTTAACATACGGCGCACTCTTGTCAGCCTCTCCTAAGGCTTCTGTTGAAGATGCGTCAAAACCTTTTCGTTTATTCAGGTTAAGATTAGATTTTTTGATAGTTATCTTCTTTTTCGGATTTCGAATCTTGAATTTTACTCTGTTTGCTATTGGCTGATCATCCGAGGTGCAAATTCTTAACATAGCAGCTTTATTTTCTTTTGGTTTTCTGATTAATTCCAATGATGTGGATTTCTCTAATGGCTCATAAAACCACATCGCATTCACGGCCGGATCAAAACCGGTATAATTTTCTGAGCTAGGATAATAAAGCTGGGTGGACAAGGCCCAGGGACTTCCTACTTTGAGCTCAAAGTGCAAATGCGGTCCGGTCGCATTGCCGGTTGAGCCGACTTTGCCGATTTCCTGCCCTTTCTTTATTTTTACTTCCTCGCCCCGGTTAAATGCATCTACCATTTCCTGGTTGAATTCTGACATATGCATGTATAGAGTATAATAATATTTCAAATCTCTTCCAAAAAACTTGGCTTCCCCGGGAAAATCGTGCCTAAGGATAACTGTTCTGCCTCCACCGCCATAGTATTCATCAATATCATAAACCACTCCTTTTTTTACAGCGATAATAGAAGCGCCTTCATCTGCACTAATATCCAAACCACGGTGAAAGTAAAAATCCCCGCCGTCCCATGAAGTTCGCGGGCCAAAAGGTGAAATAATATCGTCAAAGTCCGTACCTAAAATAGGCCAGGAAGATTTTTCCCGAATTTCTTTGAATTGCGATCGCAAATTATTATCTTTACCCGCCAAAGCGTCCTGGGCGGGTAGCACTGCTCCGAAGAAGAGCATGGCACAAATTATTAGAAATATACCTTTTTTCATAGCGGCTACATATTAGCATAAAACTGACTTTTTTTCAAGGTCTTGACAGATTTTCAGGGTATGATAATATTACTTTACTTAAGTAAAGTAAATAATTATGAGCAACTGGATCAACCCTAAAACTGACGACCTATTTTTGGCTACATTGAAGCTGAAAAACATCAATGAAGCCAGGCGTTTTTTCCGTGACTTGCTTACCCCGCAGGAAATCATTGAATTTTCCCGCCGCTGGCAAGCTGCGCAAATGCTTTATGCCGGGGAAAAATATACCAAAGTGGAAAAAGCCACTTCTCTGTCTTCGCGCACGGTCGCCCGCGTAGCCAAATGGCTTTGGAACGGCAAAGATGGCTATAAACTTATTCTGAAACGAATGGGTAAAAAACACCATACTTCTTCCCATACCAGGAAGAGGTTGCGTTGATATATATAATTTTCTTGTATCAAAATAACCCCTTCCTGGCATGGAAGGGGTTTTTCAATTCCGAAAAACTCTGCTTAGGGCTTATGAAATGGCATGAAAATTATTGAACTAGCAACACTAGCAAAACAGAGAAATCTGATAGGAAAGCATGTCGATATCGGTCGCCAAGTCCTGCGGGATGGAGGCAAGATGTGGATCTTCACATCCATGGCCGAGCTCGATATCTGCCAGGATCTCGGACGTGATGAAATAAGCCAATGCCGTCGAAAATTTGTCTGCGGTGAGCCTTTCGTCATCGTCTACCGCTGGGAAAACATCATTGCTCAAAGTGATGATACCCAGCTCAACCGCCCACAAAAAGGAGATTCCCATGGGCAACAAAAAATGGAACGAAGAGCAGATCCAGTCCTTCATTGACCGCGCGATCAAGAAAGACCGGATTCTCCCCGACAAGATCGAAGGCTTCCGCGCTGGACTGGAAAAGGGCCATGTCCCCTTCTTCACAGTGGATGAGATCCGTGAGGCTGCGGCCCGCGGCGACATCCCCAAGAATGCGGTTGAAGATCTGATCGAAATCGTTGAGCGGCCCGACATCGCCATGTTCGATCCAGATACATGGAAAAGTAGAGAGGCCCTTCTTCATCGCCTCGAGCCAGGATTCTTCTTCGGTCTCCGTCACGGCGGACACTAATAAAAGCGGCCATGGTCTCATGAAGGACCCTCTGGCCGTTATTTTTATTTTAGGAAAAAATGGGTTATAATAAAATCAAGAAAATTTTCTTCAAAAATATGAGATTTACAAAAATCCTCGTGCTCTCCTTGTTTATTAGCACGTGCTTTTTGGCGTTGCCCGCGATCACTTCGGCGGCCGAACCGATTTCATTCTGGTCCGGCGGAGAAAAAGGATTGAGCCTCCCGACGGCCGCCGGCATGGAGCGCACCGCCGCCGGCATGGCCGACGCCTATGTCAATCTTTATGGCCCGGCCTTCGGCCTGGCTGATCCAGAAAACGAGACCGGCCGCTTTGCTCAAGAAACGGACGAGCTCGGCATGCGCCATGTTTCCTATAACCAAGAGTATCAGGGTGTGCCTGTTTTCGGCGGACAATTAAATGTCCATCTGAATGACGACCTGAGCATAAGCGCTGCCAACGGCCGCCTGGTTCCGGGCGTTGCGCTCGACCCTGTTCCAAGCATATCAGAAGAAGAAGCCCTGATTGAAGCCAAAGCCCTCTGCCAGGAACAGTCCGGCATTACGGAACCGGAGGTGAAGAAGATCGAATTGTACATCCTCAATAAGAGCCACATGGACAACAACGGCAAGGACAAGGATTACCTTGTCTGGATGGTCAGCCTCTTCCAGCAAGAGCCGGCCTTTAATGAGAATTATTTTATTGACGCGCATACGGGCGCTCTCGTCTGGCAGCTGACAGGCATCAAAGACGCTGTCCACCGCCATATCTACGACTGCTCGTACGGCGCTTATGATGGCAATTGCTACATGGACGCCATGGACCCGTGGGGCTATATAGTTGGCCGTTCCGAAGGCCAGCCTGCCCGTGGAGCCAACCCCTATTTCTACATTACCCGCCCCCTTGAAACCGACAATCTCTACAGTATGACCGGATTCAACCACAGCTATTACGCGACAAAATATTCCCGTAACGGCGCTAATAAATCGGGCGGCATGGGTGATGGCTCGCCTACTTATCCCACTGCTGCCACTACCGGACTGACTTATATTGACTACTATTTCAATTCGCCAGACAGCGAATGGTCCATTTGCCCGAATGCCTTTTTCAACGGCGCCAATTCCATCCACTTTTGCGAAGGCGAAATCGCCCACGATGTTGTCGGCCATGAATATGCCCACGCGGTCAATTACTTTTCCGTCCTGTCCGGCGCCGGCGCCCCGGCCGGACTTACCTATTCCAACGAATCCGGCGCCCTGAATGAAGGCAATTCCGACGTCTTTGGCGAGGCCGTGGAATACTATTCCCAGGGTTCCAGCGACTGGTTATTCGGAGAGGACAGCGCCTCCGGAGCATCGCGCAGCCTTAAAAATCCGTCTTCATATACCTATAATTTAGGCAGTGGCAATACTCCTTATCCGAATCGATTCAATGATTCCAATTATTACTGCGGCAGCGCTGATAACGGCGGCGTCCATATAAATAGTTCTGTTCCTAATCACGGCGCATATCTTATGGCTGCGGGCGGAACCTACAACGGCTGTACAATATCTGCAATTGGCCGCGCCAAGGAAGAGGCCATCTTTTACCGCGCCCAAAATTCCTATTATCAGACCTCGACCGATTTTAATGAGGCTTACGGCGACATTATCCAGTCCTGCTGGGACCTTTACGGCCACGGCTCAACTTGTCGCCAGGTAAAAAAGGCCCTCAAGTCCGTGGAAATGGACCAGGGCGGAGCCTGCAGTTCCGCGGCAGTCGCATCCCCGGATTGCGCGGCCGTGGACAGCCCGGCCGTTGTCAGTAAGATCACTTCCCCGAAAAAGAAAGGCCACTACAATGCCGGCAAGAAAATTAAGGTTAAGGTCCATTTCTCCAAACCAGTGACCTCTGACGGTGAAGTCAAGGTAAAATTCGAAACCGGAAAGAAAGACCGGAAATGCCGGTTCAGCATCACTAATTCAACCGTCGGTTCCTGCCGTTATAAGGTCAAGGACGGCGATAAAGCTAAATATCTGAAAGTCAAAAAAATATCCGGCACGGTCGTTGATGAGGACGGCCTGACGATCACAGATTTTACCCCGCAAAGAAACCTTCCCAAGCAAAAAAGATTTGTCGTGGATACGAAAGCTCCGAAAATGCCCAAACGTCTTCGGGTATATTATGATTTTACCAAATCACAGCTCATGGCCGATGTTGATCCACGCATCGGCGCCTACCTGGTGCGGGCCAACTCTGCTGTTCCGCGCTTTGTCTGGAGCAAAGGGCGGGGCGGATATAGCCCAGTTAAATACTACTTTGTCCGCATGTCTTCAGATGATTTAAAAAGAAAGGACGTAAAAAATAAGGCCTATCGCCAGAAATCAAAAAAATTCGACGCTCTATTATATTCTCCGGACGTGGAAAACCGTCTCTATTTGGTCATGAAAGATAAAGCCGGCAATATATCAAAGCTTAGGACCCTGGTTAAATACACGTTTACTTCCTCGCCTTAAGCTTTTTTTTGTAATCGCTTAATTTCTTCCTTGAGCTCAATCATTTTATTTTCCCGACCAATCATAAATTTATTCATTTTCTCCAATTCTTGATTCTTCTTTTCCATTTCTTTTTCATAATTTTTTAGATCTGTAATATTCTTAAAAACCAGAATCCAACCTTGGAACTCCCCTTTTTCTCCGCGAATATCAGATATTGATAATAACACTTCCTTTTTATTATTTTTTTTATCACTGGCCGCAACAGCCACATTTAAGACGTCTTTGGCCTGGCCTTTTTCTATTTCCGCCAAGGCTTTCTTGCCTTTAAAAACAAGGCTGCTCTTCTTGCCTGCCAATTCATTCTTCCTGTATCCGAGCATCTTGGCCCCGGCCGGGTTTGCGTCCGCGATCACTTTGTCTTTATCCAGAATTAAAAGTCCGTCTGACATGGTCCGGATAATATTTTCCGCCGTATAGGCCGGCGTAATCACAAAAAGCTTGTACTTTAAGATCGCATAACCGATGAATACGATGCCAATAAGAAAAAACGGGACAGACAGATCCGGATGGATAAATCTGAATATGCTGATCAGCACTATTTGGCTGAAGGCAATGCCAAAACTAAAAATGAAAAAAGCCAAGGCCACAAAAAAGATTTGTTTCCGCCTGATCTTATCCTTGGCAATAATATACGACCGGACCAAAACAAAAAATATTATCATCAGCATGACCAGGGCCCAGGCGGTCACTAAATAATCCAGGAGGCCCTCGCTCGGATAAGCCAGCTCCCAGCCCCAGGACGTCTCCTCTTGGCTGACCAGGGACATATTCGAGGCAATGCCGAGAAATGTAAACGCTGCGGCCGGTATATATAGGGCCAATAATACTCTTTTCATTTTCAAAGCCGGCGCATCCACGAAAACCAGCACGAAATTTGCCCCTAGGGCAATCAGGAACGGCCAGAAACTTTCCAAATAAGCCCAGACCTGGGCATGCTCGAACCGGCAGGAAGTGTAGCGTTCAAACATAAAAAATCCCAAAGCCGCTGTCAGGGAAAACAAGGCTAGAAAAACCTGGTTCACCCTTTCCCTGGGATTTTTCGCAAACACATAAAATCCGAAAATAAGGATGATAAAAGCTCCGATAATAATTAGGGAAGGATAAAATCTCATGCTATTTAATCGAATTTATAATGCTTCCTTATTTCTTCTTCACTCGGTTTTCTAACTTCTATTTTCATTTGAAAAAATTAATCGCTCCAGGCAAGATAACCAGGTACGACTATATTAAAAAGTGGAATAAGCATAAAAACTCCCCAATAATTCGGTTTGTTCCTGCGTTCCGCAATTTTCATCCAGATCCAGATCATCATAATGATATTCACGATCGGGATAATCATCAGTAATGCATACCAAGCTGATTTTCCACCCACCACAAACAAATAAAATACATTTACAATCGGTATCCAAGCCAACCAAACATTGTTAGTTTTGGTTTTTTGGGCGATTGTCATTAGTGCCAAAGCCATATAAATAAACATGGCAATTCCAAAGAAAAAACTCATGCCTATGGATAGGCCCGAAGAAAGCAGTTCAAATGATTCGTTCGGATTCATAATTTTATTTTAATTATTTTTTTTACCTTATTTTTCTTCTTTTTCTTTATCCATCAATTCTTGCGTCTTTTTCTCTTCCCAGCCTTTGCTCAAGGTTCCGCCGGTAAAAACAGTCACGCCATGGATCAACACAGCGATTCCCCAAAAAATAGTGACCCAATAAAACCACCAATGTCCTGGACTGGTCACCAAGTTTATAACAAAAAGAACCACATTCATGACGACATAAGTGATCAGGTTTGTGTAAAACCCTTTTAATTCCCCGACTCTTTTTTCTGCTCGTTTTCTTGCTTCATCAGCCATAATAATATGGTTAAAAATTATTTGGTACTTCTATAGTTATGCTGATGGGACAATGGTCCGAACCCATCACCTTACTATGTATTTTAGCAGATTTTACATTTTTTTCTACATTTTCACTAACAAAGAAATAATCTATGCGCCAACCAACATTCCTTTCCCGCGCCCGGGTTTTATAATCCCACCAAGTATATTGCAAAGGTTTTTTATTGAACTTACGAAAAATATCGACATAACCGTGTTTTATCAGTTTGTCTATCCAGACGCGCTCTTCCGGCAGAAAACCGGTGCGGTCAGAATTCTCTTTAGGATGGAAAAGATCGATTTCTTTATGGGCCGTATTTACATCCCCGCAAATAATAATTTTCTTGCCTTGTTTTTTTTGCTTATCGCAATGCTTTAAAAAAGCATCGTAAAATTCAATTTTATACGGCACCCGTTTTTTATCTCGGCCGCCATTTGGAAAATAAACATTAAATAAAATAAAATGGCCGAAATCTGTTTCCAATATTCGGCCCTCATCATCAAATTTTTTTATGCCCATGCCTTTATTTATAGCTCCGGGAGAAAATTTTGTGTAAGTAGCTACCCCGCTATAGCCTTTTTTGGTTTTCGATTCAGAAAAAAAGGAATAATAACTATCAAGCGCTTGCAGTTCATCTGGTAGCTGGACTTTCATGGCTTTTGTTTCCTGTAAACAAAAAATGTCTGGTTTAGTTTTTTTCACCCAATTAACAAATCCCTTCTTACAAGCTGCCCTTAAGCCGTTTACATTCCAGGAAAATAATTGAATTTTTTTCATATAATTAGTATATCATGCCCTTTACAAAACGCAAAAAATTTGGTATACTAAAAGCAATAAAACAAAAATGAAACCGAAATTTGCATGGATTTTTTAAATATAAGCTTTAATACTGTTTTATATACCAATTATTTCTTCCTTGGTTTAATTATTGCCATGATAGCCTTCATCTTCTTGAGAAGGCTTTTTATATATCCCATAAAATATTTAGAAGAAGAAAGATATAATATTTACGAAAAAAGGGTAAACAAACTTCTAAAAAAAACGGAAATAATTAGAGGAGATGTTCACAGAGAGCTGACCACAAAAAGTCATTATGACAGGACTGCTTTGGAAGCTGTTTTGTTAAAAAAAATTGAGGAACTATATGTCGGGCCAAGCCTTAGAAGCAGCCTGCTTGCTTTGCCCCAAAAAAATAAACTTACTTTTCTTTTTGATGAATCCGGAATATCTGATTGGCGCATTGCCCAACTAAAAAGTCCCCGTGTCTGGACAAGGCGCCGAGCCGCCGATATTTTAGGAAAATCAGGCACTCGTAAAACCATTGTCCCATTTATAATTTCTCTTAGGGACAAAGATGAAGATGTCCGACTTATTTGCGCAAAAGGATTGGGAAAATTAAAAGCCCGCCGTTCAATACCATTCTTGATCAGCGTGTTAAAAGAATGCACTACAGAAAGATGCGCCATGATCGCAGACATCCTTATTGATTTTGGCCGGTTTGCCATCACTCCGATAATCGATGCCCTGCAAACCGAACATGAACAAACCTTGTTCTGGCTGGTGCGCTCCCTGGCTGAAATCAGTTTTCCGGAAGGGCGGTCACTTTCTGATGACTATCAATTGCTTATAAGTCGGTTAAAAGACCTAACTCACCATGAAGATCCGAATATTAGGGCCTATGCCATTGTATGCCTTTCTAAAATGGAACTCAAAGAAGTGGACCAGCAAGTTTGCCCCCTAATTAATGATAAATCAGCTTTTGTCAGGGAAAAAGCCGCTTTTGCCATGGGTCAATTAAAAACAACCCATTGTGAAGACGCCTTAATAAAAGCCTTGGGGGATAAAAGCTGGAATGTAAATTTTGCTGCCCGAAATGCACTCTTAAATTACGGCCCGAAAATAGAGCCAAAATTAAAAGCCCATCTAAAAGACAGGAATGAAATGCGTCGAAAAAGGTGTGCTGAAATTATAGAAGAATTTGACTGGATATTAATATGAATTGGTTTGAAATAATAAACTCAACCCTCCAAATCGTTATTCTGATCTATTTCTTACAGATCAACCTTTTATATACCTTTTTTACGGTCTTGGCTTTCTTTGAAGTCCGCCGGCAAGGCAAGCGCATTTTTATTGACGACTATGCCTATCTCTATCATTCCAAATTAACTCCCGGGGTTAGTTTACTGGTTCCAGCCTACAATGAGGAAGCCACTATCGTTGATTCTCTAAAATCCCATTTGCGCAATAAGTATCCAAAATATGAAGTTATTTGTATTAATGACGGCTCCACCGATAAAACTCTGGAAATTTTAAAAAAAGAATTCAAACTAAAAGAAAAAAAGAATCATGTAATCCGTACAGATGTTTTGAACAAGCCGATTAGGGGCTACTATGTTTCTACTATTGATTCCAGCCTGATTGTTATTGATAAAGAAGGGGGCGGAAAATCCGATGCTCTCAACGCCGGCATCAATGTGGCCCGCTATCCGTATTTCATGAGCCTTGATGCTGACACCATGCTGGAAGAAGACGCCATTTTGAAAATCATGAAGCCAATGGTAGAAAATCCAAAAAATGTGGCTTCTGGCGGCATTGTCCGCGTCATTAATGGCTGTACAGAAAAAGATGGCATTGTTTCCGAAATCAAATTAAGCAAGAACTCTCTTGTTCGTTTTCAGGTCTTGGAATACATCCGCGCTTTCACAGCTGGCCGGGCTGGATTTTCCCGCATTAAAAATCTTCTTATCGTATCCGGCGCTTTTGGCGTTTTTAAAAAAGATGAAGTTATCGAATTAGGCGGATATAAGCTTGGCAATATCGGCGAAGACATGGAAGTGCTGGTCAATCTCCATGAAGAATCCAGAAAAGCCAAACGTGATTACAATATCCTTTATCGCGCTTACCCGGTTGCCTGGACTGAAGTACCTGAAAATTTAAAGTCTCTGGGTCGGCAAAGAAACCGGTGGCATCGCGGCCTGGCTGGCGTCCTCTGGTCTTACAAACATATGTTATTTAATCCTAAATACGGCTCTGTCGGTATGTTTGGCCTCCCCTTCTTTTTCCTCTTTGAGTTTCTCGGACCAATTATTGAATTTACCGGCTATCTGTATCTCATCGTCTTAATCGCTGCCGGCATCATTAACTGGCCGTTCTTCTTCCTCTTTCTTGCCCTGGCAATTTTATGGGGTGTCTTCTTGTCAATTTCCGCTCTTCTTTTCGAGGAATTAAATTTCAAATGGTACAAAAAATGGTATTATATAATTATATTGCTTATTTATGCAGTTATTGAAAACGTGTCTTATCGCCAGATAACAGTCTGGTATAGAATTAAAGGCCTGCTCTCTTTTGCCCGCGGTGAAAAAGCCTGGGGCAAGCAGGAAAGAAAGGGTTTCAAGAATGGAGATTCGTAAAACAACAAAAAAACTCGCTATCGCCCTGATAGTCGTAGTTATCATCACTTCTCCGATTATCTACTGGATGTTGACCCCGTCTGATTATATTCGCGCTGTGATCGTAGACAAAACCGTGGCCAAACCTGACTATCGGGAACATCTTGGCCTTATCTGGATCCTGAATCATTTAAAATATAAAAACAAGAATAATAAGAAAAATTTTCAGGAGGACGTTAATTATTACGGTTTTTTTCCTTCTAAAGAAACCCTGACTTATGACGTGCTTACCATGCCGGAAACCTTGCCTGAAGACACGGATCTGATCTATCTGACTGACACTTACGGCGTTTATAATTATGACTTTTATACAGATAACGTTCGCGGCGAACGCTCTGACATCATCTACGGCGGACTGGAAGATGAAGAGGTCGCCACCATAAAAAAATCTCTGGAAGAAAATGATCCGTTATTGATCACGGAGTTCAATTCTCTGGCCACCCCCACGGATGAAAAAACAAGCCAGGAAATGCAAGGCCTGCTCGGGATAAAATGGACCGGCTGGATCGGCCGCTTCTTCATCGACCTCCATCGCGACAACGAAGAGATCCCTTTCTGGATGATCGAGAACTGGGAGAAGCAGAATGACGCCGAGTGGGAATTCGAAGGCCCGGGCATCGCCCTGGTCCACAAAGATGACACCGTCCTGATCTTCCGGGAAGGCGAGGAAGTCGGCCCCGGACTTATTTCAATCATTTTCACAAGGCAAGCTGAAGAAAGATTTGGCGTTAATAAAATTAGTCATTTTTATTATTGGTTCTCAATCATAGAAGCACCTCGAAAAAATATTTTAGCGGAATATTTTTTTGATGTCACCGATACTGGGCGTGACCTTCTCCGCCAATATGGCCTGAAACATTACTTCCCGGCCATTGTCCAGCAGACATACCCTTATCGCACCTATTATTTTGCCGGAGATTTTGTGGACACCAACCAGATCCCTTTCTCTTATTTCATTGCCGGCCAGCCCCTGCTCAAGCAGTACTTCGTGCCTGACATCAAGGGAGAGCCGAGCAATTTTTTCTGGAACGTTTATTATCCGGTCATGAAAACCATATTAGATGAAGATGTAAAAAATTATGAGCCTAACTAAAATATTCATTTTAACCGGCCTGTTTTTCATTTTTTCCAGCTTTGCCCTGGGTCTGGCTGTTTTATTCGGCGTGATTGTGCCGATCGAAGAACAATTGACCCAGCTTGAACTTTCCCAGACAGCTATAAATATTGCCATGGTCGTAATTATCGTCAGTTATCTGATCCTCAGCGTGGCTATTACCGGCATATTCTATCGTAGGATCGTATTAAAAGAAAACCGCGTTAAATATGCCAAATATTTTATCATTGTCCTGTTGATCATAGACGCCTTTGCTTTTTACTTATTGATATCTACGGAAAATTCCGTGGTAACTGATTTACAGAGCATCGCCACCGAAGACCAGACCCAATATGCCTATGGGCCCTATCCTTCTGCCTCAAAGTTGCAACAATTAAAGGACGAAGGCTATACCGGCGTCATTACCCTGCTTTCTTCGACCATTCCTTTTGAAAGCGTATTATTGGAAGAGGAAAAACAGAATGGTGAAAAAATCGGCCTGCCAGTCTATTCTTATCCCATGCTTCCCTGGGTGAGCGGCAATGAATCTTCCATTGAAGGCATCAAGGAATTACTGGAAAAACAGAAAGAGGGCCGTTTTTATATCCATTGCTATCTGGGCAAGCATCGGGTCGACCTGGTCCGCCAGATCGTAGAAGCCCAGTATGGTGTCCTGGAAAATTTAAGGACATTTATTTACCCGGCCAACTTTGAGCGTGGTGACATATTCATTTATCGTGATGGCCAACTGCTCCTTGGCCCTTATCCGACAGACACGGAATGGTTCAATGAAATCCTCCGCGGTCAGGCAAAAAAAGTGATCTCATATTTAGATCCTGATATACCCGAACAAGCCGAACTTATCAAACAACAAGAATTGACCTGCCAAGACATGGATCTGGAATGCATTAATATCCCCATTAAAAAAACCGACGATGGTTATTCTGGCATACAAGATGTTATTGATGCAGCTAATGCCAGCGAAGTTATTACTTTTATCCACGGCAGTGATCAAGATGAGATCATGGAATTGCTCGATGGCTATTTCCGAACAGGCGTCCTGGCCGACCGGAAGGCAGCCATGCCGCTCGGCCTCTCTTCCGGCGATATCTATGAAGTCAATTATAATGTTTATTTTGGGCCTCAGCCGATTGACATTGAATTCGGCCGCATCTATGACGCCGGGGTAACTGAAATTAAAAATATAAAAGATATTACAGACGCCACTCGTTCACCAATAATTATCAACCATTTATTAGAATATATTGCAGAAAATCCTGACGTTTATTATTTCTATTCATCTGACCCGAATACTGATCTGACCCAGCTCGGCCACACTTTAAATGGCCGCTATTACGGCATTGCCCTGGAAGACTTCCCTGATTTTATCAGCGATGTAAAAAGAAAATACGTCCGGCCCCGCCTGATCGTGGGCACTAAGCCGGATCTGAAAGAGCTGGAAGACATGGCTGACCAGGGCATGCATACGGTCATTTTCATTAAAGGCCGCGACCAGCAGTTCGATCAAAGCGTATTTGAGCTCGAAAACACCGTGCCCCAGGCTGGCATGGAATTCAAAGTCGTGGAATACGGAAATGATCATATCAACCAAATAACTGAAGAAGTTATAAAAGAAAACAATCCTGTTTATGTAATTATTTATCCGCCTTCGCAATATCAACTTGTAGAAGAAATAGACGCTGCGAAATTATAAGGTAAAAGATGATGGGCTCTTTCTGAACTGCTTCTGAAACTCTTCTCGTAAAACTAAGTAATGATTATTTTCAACTGACTGTAAAATAGAATATAACTCTTTCAAATCAAATACATCTGTTTCATTCTCCGCTTTTTTATACAAATCAACTGCTTTTTTCTCCTCGTCAATGGCATGGTTAAAAATTTTCAAAAACTTTTTGGCCGATGCCATTTTTTTATCTCTTCTGAAAAAACTCCATATACCGTCACTTAATGGTCCTGTAAAACGGCCCACGTTTTCAAATTCAGGATCAATGCCAAAATATTCCTGATATTTTTCTGCTAATAACAAAAAATGGCCTTTCTCTGAAAAAGCCAGGCCGCGCAAAGCTTCGCGGGCTGATTTATTTTTAATAATATTGGCTAGTTCATTATAATTTTCAAAAGCCGCCTTTTCCCAGCAAAGACCTACTTCTAAATAATATCTGTCTTGTAAAGTTGCTTTTTTCACTTTTTTTGATTATGCTTACTTATGATTTAATAATAGATACCTTATGAAAATCTGTCTAGTCCATGGTTACGGGCTGTTCGACACAGGCAGTAATAATTACGTCTTTAATCTAGCAAAAAAGCTTTGCCGCATGGGGCATGAAGTCTTGATTTTATGCCAGGAATCAGAGCCAGAAAATGTCCCTTTTGTAAAAAATTACTATACCTTCACCCCAGATAATTCGCGTTATCGCCTTACTTATAAAAATGCTTCTTCACCGGAAAACTGCTCGATCTTTCGGCCTAATTTGGATAAAAAACTCTTAGTCTATGTGCCTGATTTCTATCAGGATTTTCGAACTGTAAAAACATTCCAGGCTTCAAATAAAACCGAAATCGAATCTTATATTTTAAAAAATGTAAAAGCCTTAAAAAAAGTTATTCGTGATTTCAAACCAGATGTCATCCAGGCGAATCACTGCATCATGCAGCCATATATCGTCAAGCAGGCTACGACAAGGAATAATATCCCTTATCTCGTCACTTTACACGGCAGTGCCCTGAATTTCAGTGTTAAAGAAGATAGAAAATTGCATCCTTATATGGCCGCGGGTCTGGCCGATGCTAAAAAAATTATTGCCGTATCAGAATACAATGCCATGGAGCTCATGAATTATTATCAGAATACTCGTGAAGAATTAAAAACTGAAATTAAAATCATTAGAGCTGGCATTGATATGGATGAATTCATACTCCTAAGCGGAAAAAAAAGCGGCTATGCTAATTATCTGCAAAAGAAGGCGGCTGAAGCGGTTAGTAAGAATAATGAAGGCGAAACTGCCGCCCAAAAAAAAGCTTTTTCAAAAAAAATTCAGTCGGCCCAGCCTAATATTAAATTAAAAACTTTATTTAAAGAAGCGGGGAAAAAATATAATTATTCCCACCCGGATCACGATCTGGTTCAAACATTCAAAGGCATCGATTGGGAAAAAAATAAAACCGTTCTATTTGTCGGAAAATATTTATGGACAAAAGGCATTCAATCTATTGTGGCTGCTATTCCCCTGGTGCTTAAAAAAAATCCTGATGCCAGATTTATCTTTGTTGGATTTGGCAAGTCCAAAGAGACTTTGCAGGCCTTGCTTAATTCTTTATCAACCGGTCGCAGTGATATGTTTGAGTATATTTTAAAAAACCATATGGCCATTGACCCGGGTTCAAATATAATAACTCCCCCGGTCGCATCCATGTTTCTCGAACAACTTAAAAAAGAAGGTCAATATAAAAAATATTTTACTGATGCTCAAAAACAAAAAATTCCTTCCAAAATCCACTGCACTGGCATTCTCTCTCACCAAGAATTAAAATTCCTTTTACCTCTTGTTGATGTTTCCATTGCCCCTTCTGTATTTGCCGAAGCTTTTGGTGTTGTGGCGATTGAATCCCTTGCTTCCGGCGTCTTCCCTGTTCTATCCTACCAATATGGCTTTAAAGAAGTGAACGATTTGGTCGCCTCCCGTCTGGACCATGGCCTGGTTGAGCAGGATAACTTATACGTCAATGAAAACATGGTTGTCAATTTGGCTAAAAATATTAATGAGATCTTAAGCTCAAAGCAAGTTCGAACAGAAGAATTTAAAAATAAAAGCCGCCAGCTAGTGGCCGACTATTTCAACTGGGATAACATCGCTAAAAAATATCTGGCTGAATTTTCCAAAATATGAAAATACTTATCACCAACACCGGGCCTTGGGGCACAGGATCAGCCACAGTTGTGAATGGTGTTCTTGATGAATTATTAAAAAGAGGCCATGAAGTCCGGGTCGTTTTTCCTGACTCTGGTTTTCCTTCTCCGGAATTAGATAAATATTATAAAAAGGAAGATATCTTTAAAATCATTAAATTTCCTGTTACTTACAAAGGTACGGAATTCTATACTTTCCCTCTTATCATCACCGATCCCCATCCCCGTAACTACAGAGATGCCTGGACCTTCAAAGATATGAGTGAAGAAAAGTTCCTTCTTTATATGGAATTTCTAAAGGAAAATATCAAGCAGGCGATTGATGAATTCGAACCAGATGTAATAGAATGCCAGCATATTTGGGCCATGGACCATATTATCAAAGATCTTGGTCATGATTATATTTCCGTCGCCCACCATTCCGACCAAATGGGTTTTTTGTACGACAAACGTATGCGTAAATACGCCAAAGAAGGTGCAAGAAAATCAAAATTTATATTTGCTATTTCAGAAATGGTAAAAGAAGAAGTTCTGGATCTTTATCCTGTTAATTCCGATAAGGTCATTGTCCTTTCTAATGGTTACGATCAAAAAACATTTTTTCCAGAAACTACTTCAATCAAGCAATTAAACAAAGAGCACAACTTAAATTTAAGTGAAGAGGCTCCTTTGGTTACATTTGCCGGTAAAATCAGTAAAACTAAAGGTGTTGATGTCCTCCTTAAGGCCAATAAACTGATCCAAAAAGAAAAGGAAGTATCCATATTGCTTTTTGGCGGAGGCGCTTTTTCCGATATTGTAAAAAAAGAAGAAATGCATGAATATGAAATGAAAAACGTGGTCCATATGGGGCATAACCCCGGGCATGTCCTGGCCAAATTTCATAACGCGGCCGACTTATCTGTCATGCCCTCCCGTTCTGAAGGCTTTGGCATTGCGGCCCTGGAAGCCATGGCCTGCAATACTCCTATCGTCACCACGGAAACTGGCGGACCTGACACTTTTATAATCGGCGGAACCGTTCCCAAAGAAGACCCCGAAGCCCTGGCCCAAGAAATATTAAAATATGTCAACAAACCAAAAAAAGAAATTGCCAATTTAGGGCGCGAAGCTTATGAAAAAGCCCAGGAATTTACCTGGGAAAATATCGTGGACGGCCGCATGAATTATTATGAAAAAATGGCCAAGTAAATTATTTTATTTTTGCTAACATTTTCTCCACCATCATCAGGTGCGTCTTCTCTTCATCAATAACCTTGTTCACCATGTCCCGGTCTCCTGACGGGATATTTTTTTTCATGATTCCATAAAAACTGATCGAGTCCTGTTCAATGTCTCGGGCAAACTCCAAAGCATCCTTATCGTTTTCAATTCCTTCCAAAGCAAAATGTGCCAGCTTCTCCTCATTAAAAACGCTCTCCTGCGCTAGAGTTTTTAAATACTGCCTATTATTTCCCAAATATTCCCTTTCTTTCTCTTCCTCGGTAATACGGCCGGCTAAATCTTTGTAATAATTATAATGCCGCCTTTCTTCATTGCTAAGCAGAGAGAACATTTTTTCTAATTCTTGGCTTTTTGTAAAGTCTTCATAACTGTCATAAAATCTCTCACCATTTTTTTCTATTTCCATGGCTATTTCTAGCACTTCCTTTACCGTAAACTTCTTGCTCATACGCTTTTTTCCAATTTATCCATTAATTTGATATGATTTTTTTCTTCGGTAATTATTTTTTCCACCACTTCTTTGCCTGATGTATCCAGCTCTTTTTTAATCTGGTCTAAAAATTCCAGCATGCTCTTTTTAATATCTCTTACAAAATCAATTATATCTTCGTCTTGTTTGTCTTTCTTTATAATAAATTTTGCTTTTTTATCGTCTGTCATCACAGATTCTTCTGCTAAAGTCTTTAAATATAAATCTGAATCACCGGCAAATTTTTTTTTCGACATATTCTGCTCGGCCGTATCTTTAAATAATTGATAATAAGTATATTGTCGTCGCGATTCATTCGCTAAAAAATTAAAAACCTTTTTCATTTCCGGATTTGCCGTACTTTTTGCGCCTAACTTAAAAAAAGACTCGCTTTCTTTTTCCATTTCCATGGTAACTTCGAGCACCTCACTGATTGTAAATTTTCCTGCCATTTATTTTAAGCTAATTTTTCCCGTACTTTTTTTACGATCTCTTCCATTTTCCAATCACTCTTTACCAAAAAGTCGAATGTCCCTCTGTCTAAAGCTTCACTTACTGAACCAGTATCTGCCAAATTGGTTAAAATTATTACTTCCGCATTCTTTCCCCAGGTGTCTTTTCTTAATTGCTCAAGCATAGTCATGCCGTCCATAACTGGCATTAAAATATCCATCAATATCATATCCGGATGCTCAGCCAAAGCTTTATTAAGTCCTTCCTGACCGTTTGACGCCATTTCCACGTCAAAACCCTCCAAAGTGAATTTATTGGATAAAGCGGTCAAGAGCACTCTCTCGTCCTCCACTATTAAAACTTTTTTCTTTCCCTTTGGTTTAGAAGAAGATTTTTTTTCTACTTTTTTTGCCGGTTTTTTACTGACAGTTTTTTTAGATTTTGTCTTTTTCCCTCTTTTTATGGGTTTTTTCTTGGTCATTGATATTAAAAATGGACTTTAAAAGTCTTTGTAATTTCAATACTTATTATACTAAAAAAAACATATCTTGTGAATATGCATATCTTTTACGGGGGAAGGAGGCAGCCAGATCTTACGAACTGACTGAACCTCCTGTTCCCCGATTCTCTCTCCTCTTTTCCCGAGCCTGTCGAGGGACTATTCGGGCGGGGAGGCCTGCCCGTGATCGTTGCGGCCCCAGCACTCCACGCAGCTGTTTCCCCGGACCGCGCAGGTATGGTCATGGCCGGCACTGATCTGGGTGAAGTTCTGGGCCGGCACCGGCATATCCGTCACCTGGCCGTAAGTGTCATCACCCCAACACAGAGGGACACCGCCCCACCACAGGACGCAGGCATGATCACTACCGACCGAAACCTGCTTGAAGATGCCGGTAGGCGGGTCTCCGCCGTTTCCCCAGCAGGCGACTTCGCCGTCGCTCTGGATGGCACAAGTCTGGGAGGAACCCGCATCCATCTGGACGAAGGTGCCTTCTGGCGGCAGAGTTTCCCCGGCCGTGTCCTCACCCCAGCAGGCGGCGGTTCCATCCACGTCTACGTTGCACTGGTAGCCATAGCCGGCCGCCAGAAATGCGAACTGCCCCAGGTCGGACTCGTACTGTCCATCCCAAGAAAGGCCCCAACACTCCATGCGGTGGTTGTCTCGCAGAGCGCAGGTGTGGTCCTCGCCGGCCGCGATGGCGATGAAGTGCCAGTCCTCCTGATGGACATTGGTCTGCCCCATGTCGTTATTGCCCCAGCAGATGGCCAGCCCGTCAGCGCCCAGGCCGCACATGTGGCGCCGGCCGGCCGTAATGACCGTGAAGGTGTAGACCGGGATATTGTCCAGCACGTCCGGCTCGTCACCCCAGCACTCGACCGTGCCGTCCGCGTGCCGTCCGCAGGAGAAGTTCTCCCCGGCCGCCACCTCGACGAAGTCGCACTCCGGGATCGGTTCCGGACAGCAAGAGTCGCACGGATCGCACTCTTCGCAACAACTGTCGCAGGAGTCACATTCCTCGCAGCAGTCGTCGCAAGCCGGGGCCTCGGGGCAGCACGAATCGCACTCCCCATAGCCGTTGACGGTGTCGTCGTCCCCGCTGTCCTGATACGGACAGCCCAGGAACACCGCCATGGAAGCGATGCACAGGATCAGATTCTTGACCATTTCTCTCCTTATCCAGAGGTTAAACTGAAACATCCTTCTACCTTAGAAGGACGTATTAACATACCCATTAATGATAGGCTTGTCAACTACTTCACTGCCTCAATCATCAGGCTTTCCAGGGGAATCCCCTGATATTGAGTTTTACTGATATCTTTATCTTCTTTCTTAATTTTCACTTCAAAACCCGCTTCTTTTACTATTTTTATATAATCGTCCCTTAAGATCGCGCCGCCCACGCAGCCGGCCACGAGCTTTTCATCATTGCGGATCTTTTCCGGCAGTTCTTCCAACAAAACGATGTCCGAAACAAAAATCCGTCCGCCTTTTTTCAATACGCGATAAGCTTCATCAAACACCTTCTTTTTGTCCGGCGCCAGGTTGATCACGCAATTGCTGATAATAATATCCACTGAATCGTCATCAATAGGCAAATTTTCAATATCACCTTTCCTGAATTCCGTATTATTATAGCCGTATTTTTCCGCATTGGCTGTGGCCTTGATGAGCATTTCATCGGTCATGTCCACGCCGATCACCCTGCCTTCATCACCCACGCTCCGGGCGGCAATAAAAGAATCAAATCCCGCCCCGGATCCCAGATCAACCACAACATCCCCTTTCTTTATCTCTCCCATGGCCGTGGGGTTGCCGCATCCCAGGCCCAGATTGCCGGGCACGTCACGCAACTGTTCATCGCTATAGCCGATCATTTTGGCAATTTTTTCATTATCTTCGCTTGTACTGCCTCCGCCCTGGCAGCAGCAGGCCTTGCCCCCGGCAATGTCCGCATAATGTTTTTTTACGACTTTTTTTACTTGGTCTTTTTTCATTTGATAATTCTAATCGCTTTGCCTTCTATAATAGCTTTGCTTATCTTTTTATAAGCACTTGCCAGAATCCTTTGAAAAGTGCTCTGGGAAGTGTTCATTTTCTTGGCGCATTCTACCTGATCAAGTTCTTCTATATTTTTCAGGCGCATTGCCTCTGCTTCTTCCGCTGTAATTTCAACCACCTCAAGACGGCTCATGGGCACGCCTTGAGGCTTGAAGTAGTCTGATTTGGCGCGGAATCTAATCCGGCGCATTGATCTTGGTCTGGGCATTAGTTATTTCTTCTTATTTTTCAGCTCTTCCACTTCTTTTTTAAGGCCTTCGACTTCCTTTTCTAAGTCTACCACTGAGCGGCTCCCCCGGCAATTGCCCAGCCCCCGGCCGGTCATAGGACCTTGGCCTTGCGGACCTGTTCCATCTTGTCTTGGCATAATTTTCACCCCCTCTCGTCTCGCCTTAGCTTTAGCGCAGGCGGATTACTTATTGATATTTTGAGTATATACCCATAACTATATTCTGTCAAGATGTTGACAAACGCCTGGCCAAAAACTTAAAAATATGATATAATATATTTAATAAATAACTTATTTTGGAGGAAAATGAGCACACAAAAAAAGAAAGCGCTGTCCGTCTTTTCTTTAATGATGATGAACATCGCCCTGATCGCCTCTCTTCGAGGCTTGCCGACGATGGCAGAAGAAGGTCTCTCAATTGTATTTTTCCTGATCTTCGCAACCATCGTTTTTTTAATTCCTGTTTCATTTGTTTCCGCCGAACTGGCCACGGGCTGGCCTAAAGAAGGCGGCATCTACGTGTGGGTCAAAGAAGCCCTGGGCGAGCGCTGGGGCTTTACTGTTATCTGGACAGAATGGCTGCAAAACATGATTTTTTATCCGACTGCGCTGGCTGCCACGGCCGGTATTCTCGCTTTCGGTTTTAGTCCGGCCTTATCGGAAAATAGATTGTATACTGTTGTTGTCGTGGTGGTCGTCTATTGGCTCGCTACCCTGATTAATTTACGCGGACTAAAAACTTCTTCAATTTTTACAAATGTCGGTATAATTGCCGGTCTGGCAATTCCTGGTTCCCTTCTTATTATTGCCGGTCTTTATTGGGTCATTTCCGGACAGGACCTGGCCATCCCTCTCGCGTTCAGCAATTTTGTGCCAGATCTTAGCAACTTTAACTCGCTTGTCTTCCTGACCGGCGTGTTTTTATTTTTTTCCGGCATGGAAGTGTCAGCGGTGCATGCCCAGGAAGTTAAAAATCCGAAAAAAGATTACCCGAAAGCAATCTTCCTTTCATCTATAGTGATAGTTTCCTTATTCATTCTCGGCTCCCTTGCCATCGCTTTTATTATTCCGCAGGCAGAAATCAGCCTGACGTCCGGAATCATGGAAGCTTATGATAAGATATTTACTATCCTCGGCTTTCATTGGATCGTCCCCATCCTCGGGATCCTGGTGGCTGTCGGCTTAGTTGCCTCAGTTCTGGCCTGGATTGCCGGCCCGTCCAAGGGTATCTTGGTCGCGGCCAAGCATGGCAATCTTCCTCCATTCTTCCGCAAGACCAATAAAAATGACGTGCAGATTAACATTCTTCTGATCCAGGGCATTGTTGTTACTCTTATATCCATGGTCATTCTGTTTATGCCGACCGTTTCTTCCTCCTTCTGGATCCTGACGGCTCTGGCCGCCCAGCTATATCTTACTGTTTATGTTCTTATGTTTATTTCGGCCATAGTTTTGAAATATAAAAAACCGCATGTAGAACGGCCGTACTCCGTTCCTGGGGGAAAACCAGGCATGTGGATCGTGGCTGGCATTGGATTGCTCGCTGCTATTTTTGCCCTTAGTCTCGGCTTCTTTCCGCCGGAACAGCTGCAAACCGGCAGCGTTTGGTTCTTTGAAGGTTTTTTAATTATTGGTCTGATCCTGGTCATCGGCATTCCGCAAATAATTTACACTTTTAGGAAAGAATCTTGGCTGCATAGTAAAAAAGATACTAAGAAATAAAAAATAAAATAAATTTTCATTATGAAAAAAGCAGCCAAACATTATTTGACTCTCTTTTCTCTGGTCATGATCAATATTTCATTGATCGCGGCCTTAAGAGGCCTACCCACTATGGCCGAATATGGTTTCAGTATCATCTTCTTTTTAATTCTGGCCGTTATCGTTTTTCTGATTCCAGTTTCACTTATTTCCGCTGAGCTTGCTACAGGCTGGCCGACTCGAGGCGGAATCTACGTTTGGGTCAAAGAAGCCCTGGGCGAACGATGGGGCTTTGTGGCTATCTGGACGCAATGGATCCAAAACGTCGTCTTTTATCCGACTGCCCTGGCTGCGACAGCTGCGACCCTCGCATTTATGTATAATCCGCAATTGGCGACAAATCCCATTTACACCATTGTTGTAATTTTTGTAGTATACTGGGGCGCTACTTTCATTAATTTCCGGGGCATGAAAATTTCCAGCATTATTACCAATTTCGGTACTGTAATGGGTGTACTTGTGCCTGGAATATTATTAGTAGTCTGTGCTTTTATCTGGTTAAATACAGGCCATGAATCTGCGATTGTCTTTACTTGGGCCAGTTTTGTGCCAGATTTAAGCAACTTTAGTAATATCGTCTTTCTGACCGGCGTATTTTTATTCTTTGCCGGCATGGAAGTTTCTGCTGTACACGCCAAAGAGGTAAAAAATCCTAAAAAAGATTATCCTAAGGCCATCTTTATTTCTTCTTTTATTATCGTGGCTATTTTTGCTCTTGGTTCCCTGGCCATTGCTATTATTACTCCGGCAAATGAAATCAGCTTAACGGCCGGCATTATGCAAACATTCTTGACTGTATTTAGCGATAATAATGTTCTCTGGCTCGTACCTGTCATCGCCCTCATCGCTGTGCCTGGTATGGTTGCTCAGATTCTTAATTGGATCGCTGGCCCTTCCAAAGCTTTGCTCATGACAGCTGAAGACGGCTGCCTGCCTCCCTTTTTCCAACATACCAACAAACACGGCATGCAAACTAATATATTTATTACTCAAGGCGTGATTGTTTCGATAATTTCGCTGGTTTTCGTAGTCCTGCCTTCTGTCTCTTCTTCTTTCTGGATCCTGACTGCCCTGGCCGCCCAAATGTACCTGGTTGTTTATTTATTCATGTTTACTTCGGCTATTGTCCTGAAATATAAAAGACCTGATGTAAAAAGGGCTTACACTGTTCCGGGCGGAAAAATCGGCATGATCATTGTCGGTGGCGTTGGTATTGCGGCTGCCATATTCGCTTTTTTCTTGGGTTATGTCCCTCCGGCAGAATTAGAAACAGGCAGCATATACTTTTATGTCGGCTTCCTGGCTATTGGCCTCATCCTGATGTGTGGCGCCCCGCTTGTAATATATCAATTCCGCAAGCCCGAATGGGTGAAAAAGACTGAACCGGAAAAAAATAAATAATTTCTTTTAATCAAAATAAAATGAAAAACAAAAAAAACCTCATGAAAGCGGCCGGATTGTCGGTTTTCGGTTTGGCCATGATGAACGTGGCCGCCATCATGAGCTTAAGAGGGCTGCCTTTAATGGCTGAAGAAGGATTGTCCCTGATTTTTTTCGTCGCCTTTGCCGCTTTGCTCTTTTTACTGCCGGTCTCGTTGATATCAGCTGAGCTTGCTTCCGCTTTTCCTAATGGAAACGGCGGCGTCTACCATTGGGTCAAAGAGGCTTTTGGCAATCGCCTTGGTTTTATTGCCATTTATCTGCAATGGATCCAAAATGTAATCTGGTTCCCGACTGTTCTGGCATTTGCCGCTGGCAGTCTGGCTTATGTCATGGTTTTGTGGTGGGATCCGGAAAAAGTTACTGCCCTTTCCCAAAATAATATTTTCATCGTTATCGTAATTTTAGTAGTTTATTGGGCCGCCACATTCAACACATTTAGGGGAATGAAAGCAGCGGCAAAATTAAGTTCCATTGGAGTAATAGCCGGCACATTAATTCCAGGGATATTTATTATAATCTTGGGTCTTATCTGGGCCTTTTCCGGCCATGACCTGGGTTTTATGCATGCTCCCGGCGGAGGACAAGCTCACTTGCTGCCCGATTTTTCAAATTTTGCTAGCTTGGCATTTTTAGCAGGCATTGTACTTTTATATGCCGGCATGGAAGTTGGGGCCGTTCATGTGAAAGACTTAAAAAATCCCCAAAAACAATTTCCCAAGGCAGTATTTATATCCCTAATCATTATTATCGTAATTTTTACTTTAGGATCACTGGCTGTTGCTTCTGTTCTATCGCCGGATGAAATAAATTTAAATGCCGGCCTTATGCAAGCTTTTCATGACATGCTGGCAAAATTAGTGCCAGACATCCTTCTTAATCCCATCTTAGCAATACTTGGTCTTCTCACGGCTTTTGGAGTCGTTGGCGGCGTAGCCGCCTGGGTAGCCGGCCCCTCAAAGGGCTTACTGGCTACTGCTCATGAAGGTGATTTGCCTCCGTTCTTGGATAAAAAAAATAAAAATAATGTCCAAACAACTATTCTTTGGATCCAGGGCGGCATTGTTACTTTGCTTTCCTTATTTTTTATAATTATTCCTAATGCCAGCGTCGTTTTCACGCTACTTACTGCCATTACTGCCATTCTATATTTAACAATGTATGTCCTACTTTATATGACAGGCATTAAATTGAGATATAGCCGTCCGGATTTGCCCCGGCCTTATAAAGTGCCAGGTGGTAATTTTGGCATGATCTTTACTGCATCGATCGGAATGCTGGCTGTAATATTTGCACTAATTCTCGGTTTTTTCCCGCCGTCTCAATTAAGCGTCAGAAGCCCACAAGAATATGTATTCATTGTCGTGGGTGGCGTGCTCTTTTTCCTGGTTATTCCATTTATTGTTTATGCTTTTAAAAAACCGAGCTGGGTCAGAAAAAACATTGATAAAAAAATGAAATAATTAATCGCAGATATTTAAATTAAAGTAGGGGTTCAAAATTTTGAACCCCTACTTTTTATTTCCATAAATAATTTTATTTCTTCTCAGTTTGAAGATTCTTTTTCTCAATATGTTTTAATATACGGAAGGCAATAATGTTTACGGCCACATAAAGCGGCCAAAACCAATACACAAAAGTTTCGCTGATAAATATACAAGGTGTTACGATCAAGAAAGAAATAGCTACAGTCAGCCGTTGCCGCCATCCGTATTTAAGCAATCTCTTGTCCACGTCCCTATAAACCAAATCATCGGCATTTTTATAGGCGTAACGCCACAGTAAGCCGCCTAGCAAAGCTGCCAGAGAAATCGATAACGCGTACAAAGCCAAAGCAAAGCCTTTTTCCGGATGCGTTCCATACATTTCCGTCGGAAACGGTATAAAAGTAATGGAAAGTAAAAACGCCAGATTAAGCATGGCCCATTTGCGGTCGACCCTTTTTAAATAATTGCATAAATGCAAGTGATTGAACCAATAACGGCCAATTACCAAAAAACTGATTAGATAACTGAATATTAAAGGCCACATATCTAATACGTCTCCCACTAATTCGCTATTATTTGCCGAAGTCGGTATCTCGATCTGTAATATCAGGATTGTGATGGCAATCGCAAAAACCGCATCAGAAAAATAAATTATCCGATCAGTATTTTTTTTCGATCTGACCCAAGCCCCTTCCCTGACTGTAAACCGGTTATAGGTTGTTTTTGAATTATTCTTTTTTGTTGCCATTTTTTTCGATTTTAAAAAATCCACCCATATCCATGCCATGAAGAAACATGAAAATACCAAATAAGATCGCGTAAACGCCTAGAATATCTCCTAATCGAAAAGGTCCATATATCGGATAGACGAGTAACACAAAAGCCAACATAATAGACAAACATCCGTTAATACCCATGAATATCTTTGAACGCTTTTCCCAATTAACAGAAAAAGTATTTAAAAGTTCAATGCCACCGGTAATCACCGCCCAGAACATGACGCCGTCCTGGAGATAGCCGAACTCCATATAAGGCCACATGTAGTAGCTCAAACCAACCACGACACCAATCGTCAGACTAAGTGTCCCTTCCCAAAAAAATACGCCCGGCCACCTCTGCTTCAGCTTCTTGGAAATAAGAGCGGCCCACATGGCCAGGATTCCATCGGCCATGGCATAAAGACTGAAGAGTACGACCAGCGTGTTAATGCTTGGGCCCGGCCAGAATAAAAAAGCCAAACCAAAAGCAATCGAAACCATACTTCGAAACATCAGCATTTTCCCGCTGCTGGTCTTGATTTTATCCTCCATGATATATAGAAATTATCCTTCTTCTCTTTCTATCGGCTTATCTTCTTTTTTAAACTCTTTGCGGGACTGAATCCCAACCACGATCATTATGATTCCAAAAATTATTGCATAAATAGCGAGGAAATATATCAAAACAACTGTTGTTGAAATTGGATACAAAATAATTAAAAAACCTAAAATTATAGATAAAATTCCGCCAAGTACTAGTACCCATTTTGGCGCATCAGACCAGCCTGAAGCAAAAGCCGAGAACAATTGCACCGTTCCACTGGCAATTGCCCAAATCGCGATCAAATAAATCAAAAATGCTAAGGTTAATCCTGGCCATACCAAAACTATAATGCCAATGGCAATATCAATCAGGCCGTAAATTAAAAAGATCCACCATTTTTCATGATGCTTCATGGCCATACCGGCGCCCACTAACGATAAAATTCCTGCGAGCAAGGCAAAAAAGGCAAATAAATAAACTAACAGTTCTACTGTCATGCCTGTCCAGGCCAATGCGATAATACCAAATAATATGGCCACGCAACCTCTGGTAATCAGGGATGTTGAGTATTTTCTTAAATCTTGCATGAAATTAACATTAAGAATTATTTATTTAATTATACCTTATTTATGGTATAATTAAAAATAAGATAACAAATAATAAATAAAAATGCCTAAAACCAACATTACTCCTCCTAAACTTGATAACAGCCCCAAGCTCGATATAATTGCCACCAACCGACAGCCCTTACTGTCTTTTTTTAACTCCCAAGGCGGCGTGGGCAAGCTAAATTATGAAATCCAGCTTGATACATCTTTGAAATTCAATTCAAATAACCGCATTGGATATAAAAGTGTAAAACCGAGCAATGATTTAATAACCAGTAAACTTATAGAAGAAAAGCATCAGCTCAAAGACAAGAAACAATATTTCTGGCGTGTCCGGGCCGTTGATCAAAAAGGAGACACCAGCGACTGGGCTGAATCAAGATTTTTCATGGATACGAAATCAGATGATTCTTTCATGGGCATGACGCGCGTACCTGTTCAAAAGGTAAAGGCTTCATCCGGCTTTAATGTGAAAAACATCATTGACTGGGACGATCCCGGGGAAGGCAGCTTCTGGCAGGCTACCCCGCCCGGTTCCTTCACTAAATGGCTGGAATTCGATCTGGGCCGGCCCCGCCTAATCTCCCGCATTTGGATGCTTTCCGCTCTTCAAGGCCCGGACAACTGGCTCAAAAGCTTTGTCTGGCAAAAATCTTCTAATGGCAAAAATTGGTCCCGCATTTCGGGCACGGATATTGAAAATAACAACACCTTCCGCAATATTATAGACATAAAACCGACCAAGGCCCGATATCTTCGCCTTGTCATTGACGGCTGGCATGGTTATGCCCCGCAAATAAATGAAATTATTTTTTATTCTCCGGGCCGTCCGCCTGTTCCGAAAGTCCCGAACCAGCCTTATGTCCTGGTCGTGGGCAACCAGCACAACGGCTTTACCTTTTCCGAACTGGCCGCCCATATTGAAGGCACTGGCTTGGGCCTGAAAACAATTACTGTGCCCCGCTACGAAGTCAGCCTGGATATGGTCAAGAAGTTAAGAAATCGGCCAGTCGCCATCGTGCTTTCCGGCAACAATGCCGACTACCCCAACCAACCAATGTTCGAATACAACGGTGAATTTGAAATCATCCGCGGATCTGATATTCCCATCCTCGGCATTTGCTGCGGCCACCAAATGCTCTGTGCCGCTTATGGATACACCTATATCGGATCAATGGGGTGGTCTGATATTTCCAGTATGCGCCTGGAAGATCATCTGCCTCTTTCCAAAATAAAAATCAAAAAACCGAACGATCCGATTTTTGAAAATATTCCAGACAACTTCACTGCCCCCGAAGTCCATGGCTGGTCAGTCTTGCACGTCCCCAAAGAATACCAGGTCATTGCCGAATCAGATTATGTCCAGGCTATCCGCCATAAAACAAAATTAATTTACGGCAAACAATTCCATGCGGAAATTAAAGCCACATATAATCAAGGGGTTCCATATATAAAAAACTTCTTGAAACTTGCTCTGAAAAATTAACTATTTTTCTCCGGCTGAAAATTCAGTCCAAGGCTGAGTCGGCCGATCAATTAAATATCCGTCTAAATAATCCCACTGGATGTGCTCTTCCAGAAATTTTTCTGCATCAAACGGCAGGCCAGAAGAATTTCCAAACCTGGCCCAGAAGCTCATGTCCGCGGCCATATCAGAATCCACTACTTTGCCGTCAACCGTACCATGCGGCTGATATGGAATCGGTCGCCCTGGTTGGCTCATGTATTCTCGTGCATCAAGTTCATAATGTCCATCCACCGTTCGTGAAGAAGGATTATTCGCTTCATTTAAATAAACATCATAATGGTCTGCCAGGATCTCTTTTCCGATTTCCGTATCGATCTGGCCGTAATTTTCATCCATTAGTTCAGTCAGTCTGACCATACGCGAACCCTGATGCCGCCGCAAATCTCCATAGCCAGTATTTGATGCTTCCAGATTCCTGATCTTAGGATCAATCGGCGCATTAAAGCCAATGTAATAGCCGTCCTTTGTTTTATCTACGCTCTGGAATTTCAGGCCTTCCTCAAAGCGCATTATTTCATTGGTATTGATGTCCCCTACTAACCATGAATTAGCCATACCGCCGTCGTTCTTTTTTTCCATCAGCTTTACAAAGCCGTCGAGATTGTCAGAGTACTGCATTGCTTTTCTGGCCCGGTAGAATTCAGGCTCCTCATTGGCCGCGTAGGCCGTGAATCCGCCGATGGTCGTTTCCGTGCCAATCAAGCCGGCGTCGGTCAGGAAAAAATCAGTCGTGCTGTCGATCAGGCCGGGCACGCTTTGCATGAAGATGCGGTGGCCGTTTGTCGGTACGATGTCCAGGATCTCATTTTGATATTGGCCCGTGGAAAAATCCGTCCAGCTGTTATGGCCCGCTACGATCTGGCCGTCTTTAGTGGCTCCGCCCGTTGCTATGAAGGCGCTGCAATGGTCTTTGTCCGGCACAGGCTGCTGGGCATAGACATTCGCTTCCGCGGTCGGCCACCAATAATCTGTCAGTTCCCCGGACCCGTTCCAGGCCAGTACATCCTCATAAGTCATGGGCGTGCCTGCTTCTGTGGCTCCGTCCGCAATACCCTGCATTTCCTGTTTGAATTCTTCATCTATCTTATCTTTCCAAAGGTCTTGGGCCGACTTCACCCAAAAATCCCATTCCATGCCTGTGTCCCAATAAGTTACGAATTTTAAGACTCGCATTAATTCTCCTAGTTCATCGGCCACTAAATAACCGTGTTGTTTACCTCTTTCATATGGCTCACCCTCTATGTGGACATAGATCCAGCCGTTCTCATTAAAGCGATAGCCCTTATCATATTTTCTCACGTCCGTTTTTTCTTGCGTTACTGCCTTACCTGATGATGATTCTGGTAAATCCTGTTTAGCCAGCTTGTCAGCACAGCTCGCCCCTGTAAAAATTAAAGCAAATGCAACTAGCCATAATAATTTTTTCATCTTTTTTTATTTTAATTATTTTTTCCTGATTTGATACCGAATAATGGTATAATATTCCTCTGGATTGCCTGGCCCGAACATGGTTGGCCCTTTTAAGTAATCTTCTTCATGCGTTCCCGTAATTTCATAACCTTGGTCTTCAATAAATTTTTTCAGTCTTTCTATGGTCGGGGTTTCTGTTTTATAAGGACCAATATGCAAAATCTGCGCCTCCTCCCCGTATTCCCAGGTTGCCAGCTCTACGCCCTGAACATTCGGAGGTAAGCTGCTTACGCTATCTGGAACGGGAATTCCTATTTCACCGGTCAGATTATCCGTGTCGTTTCCTTCTGCATAATCCCAGCGGCCGCGCACTCCGGGTATTTTATTTTTTTCAATTCCCGGCACCATAAAATATGCCTGGATCACATGGGAAAAAACGTCTCCCATTTGGTCCGGATCGCCCTGGACTTTGGCCACGATCATTTTCTGGTCAGGCATGTCGGTAATTTCCGGCTCCAATAAATAATCATACTGGGACAAATCAGGCGTGCGCGTCAAAAACCAATAGCCCAAACCAAAAATCCCGATCACAGCTATAAATAATATTACGGCAATGACCAGGATAATTTTTTTCGATTTTGACATGTGATTATTTCTCTATGATCTCATTCACTTTTTTTACCAGGTCATTAATGCTCCAGTCTGCTTTAAGTAAATAATTCTTCACGCCCTGCTCTTCGGCTTTTAATTCATGATTTGGGCTGGAAAGATTTGTTAAAAACAACACCTCAGCTTTGTCGCCCCACTTATCCTTCCTGAGCTCTTCAAGCATAGTCATGCCATCCATTTCCGGCATAATAATGTCCAATAAAATTACGTCCGGATGGACATCAAGCGCTTCTCTTAAGCCCTCTTTTCCATTCAAGGCCTGATGCACTTCAAAGCCTTCATTTTCAAATTTAAGCATCAGTGATTTTAAGATCGGCCTGTCATCCTCAACAATTAAAATTGATTTCTTAGCACTTGCTTTCTTTGGCATATGATTGATTGTTAGTTATATTACATATATTTTAACATAAATAGCAAAAAATGGTAAAATCAACATACGCATTTATGATTACACATGCCATTGATCCAATTTTAGTAGAGTTCGGCCCGTTTACCATCAGGTATTACGGTTTGCTTTTAGCAGGAGGTTTGGCCGTTTATTTACTGGTTACGCGCTGGATTTTCCAACGCGAGAGCCTTTCCGTCGATAAGCTCTACAATATTGCTTTTTATATGGTTTTAGGCCTAATAATAGGCGCCCGCTTAGGTTTTATACTATTTTATAGTTTTGGCTATTATTGGGCCAATCCTGAAGATATATATAAAATCTGGGAAGGCGGACTTTCTTCACACGGCGCCACCATCGGCTTATTAGTCGCCTATTTATTGTTTTACTGGCGTGAAAAAAAGCGTAATCCTGATTTTAAATCTTATAAATATCTTGATTTACTTGTCATCGCGATGCCTATCGTAGCCGCTTTCGTACGCATGGGTAATTTTATAAACTCTGAAATTGTGGGTCGCATAACTGATCTGCCCTGGGGAGTCGTTTTTACACTTACGGGAGATACAGCTGCCCGCCATCCGGTCCAACTTTATGAATGCCTGACTGCTCTTTTAATATTTGTTGTTTTATTAACAGTCTATCTTCTCTGGTATAAAAAACTGGCTCCATATTTCATGACCGCTCTTTTCGTATTAATCTATTTTAGCACCAGATTTATCTTAGAATTTTTCAAAGAATTCCAGGTAGTGGGCGTTGACAGCCCTCTAACTATGGGCCAAATCCTTTCTATTTTACCTGTTATTTTAGCTTTAGGATATTTTATTTTTATATTGGCTCGAATCGACCAATCAAGTAAACTAAAGGATAACTAACGACTTAAAAAAATATATGCACAAATCATGCCACCGATCTAATGTTCTGTTCAGCGTGCTGTTGCTTGCCCTGGCCTTGTTCCTGATCGTGCTCGCGGGCTGCCCCTTTTGCACCCAGGTAAATTATGCGCTCTAATCTATGACCTTAATCAAGGAATATTTTTATAAAAACCATCTCCTGCCGGATGAGAAAGTTCTTTTTATTACAGAAATGACTTTTCTGACCAGGCTGCCCTTTCATATCTTCTTCTTGATCATTTTCATGGCAATTGGATATCTTATTGGTCATTGGCTGACCGGGCAATGGCTTTTTAATACCCTGCAAATTATTATTATATCTGTAGTGCCATTATTACTTTTCGGAGGATATTTGATCATTTGGCGCATGCTCCTGGTCCGCCGCGGCCTGATCCTGACCGATAAAAGAATTCTCCATTTTGACAATGACCTGTTTTCCCGCCACATCCAATCCGTTCCCTATAATAAGATCACCGAGTTTGATCTTAGTGAAAATTTTATGGGCAGCTTCTTCGGATTCGGAAATGTCACGATCTCCGTTTATGAAATGAATAAAGATATCCATTTCAACCATTTTATGCATGTGGGAAAAATAGAAAAAATACTGACTCAGGAACTGGATAAAAGCTCACCTTTTAATCAACAATAAGGCTCCAAATAATCCGCCCAGATCCCCAAGCTCCGCTTTTTTGATTTCCGGCAATTTCGGAAAAATGGCCAGGGTCTTTTTTAATTGCTTTTTTATTCCAGAAATTTTTATCTTCGGGTCGTTCATCCTGCCGCCGCCTAAAATTAATATTTCCGGAGACCAAAATACAATCGCATTATGAATTCCAACTGCTAATTTCTTATTGTCAGTATATGGTTCAAAATAAGTCAAATTTCTTTTTTTGTATTCAACTATCTGGAACCCCGGTTCAAATCCCAAATAACTTTTATCCAAGCGGCCGTCAGTTACGCGGCATCCTCCGATGCCTGTACTGATCGTCAGATAACCGATAATGCCGTACCCTTTGCCAGCGCCGTAATGCGCCTCTCCCAGCCCGGCCATATCCGCGTCATTTTCAATTAAAACAGGGCATCGAAAAGCTTTGTGCAAATCAGAGTAGATCGGCTGCCTGTTCCATTTGGGCAGATTCGGTGCCACAAATATTTTTTTCTTATCAAGCGATAAGATTCCCGCCATGCCTCCGGCTACGGCTTTTATTTTATTTCCTCCGGCCAATGCTTTACCGGCCATAATCAAATTTTCCAGGCCTTGTTTGTAATTTTTAGAAGTTTTAAAAATGACCACGTCCTTCAAAGAACGGCCATTTTGAGAAACAGCTACTCTTGTATTCGTTCCCCCAACATCAAATAAAAGATACATTTTATTTCTTTCTCTTTAATTGATGGAACACAAATAATATTAAAAGAGAGCCGATAAAAATGCCTATTAGATTTAAAAGAATGATCAAACCGGAAGAAAATAAAAATTGGGGATTATCTGGTATGGAAGTGCCGAATATCACTATTGGGGGTATTAGGGCGATGGATATGGCAATGCCGGTAATAGCTTCAGAAATACCCGGCCAATAAAAGGAAAAAGTGGCGGCCATGCCCGAAAATAAGGCAATCAGGAAATAGATCATGGGTTTGGCATTAAGGCGGCTCAATACTTCCGAGCCGGATAAGTCAACTTTCCATATGGCAGAAATGATGGCTGATATGGCAATCGCGGTCAAAAGCCCTCCCAGTAAAAAAAGGAAGAGTTTAACCATATTCCTATGGTTCCAGCGCAGAATGCTGGCGGATAAAGCTATGACCGGATATAAAAGGGGGGAAAGCACCATAGCTCCTATGATCACAGGGGAACTGTCCATGACAAATCCTAATATGCAGATTATCGTCGCGGAAATTGTTAAAAAAATAAACGCAAGGTCAAAATTAGCCTTTTTCATCAGACCGCTGTAGGCCCCGTCGATTTCCTCGCTGGTCAGTTTTATTTTCATGTTCCCATTATACCAAATATAGGCGAAATGTTATAATAAAATTATGAAAAAAATATATATCATTCTCTTCACTATTATTCTGTTTTTTTGTACTGCTCCGGCTGTAAAGGCGTCTGAGTGCCGATTATTTAAAAATGGGGATGTTATTTCCTATGGCCTTATGGCCCGGGGCCAGAGCATAATCGCTGGAATCAGGACGGACGGAAAAATATTAAAAGTGGTCGATGCTGATTCCTGCCAAGAGATCGGCCAGGTCCGGTTCACGGGCACGAAATACCGGCGTCCGCACCAGTTCCAGGCTGCCAATCTCTGGAAAAAATCAGGGCACAACGGCGGTTCCCCGGAATTTGCCGTAACTGACCGGTTCCAGAAAAAAAAGATGAGGCTCATGGTCTATACTCTGGATAAAAAAATGCGCCTGGGGCCGGTGGTCAGCAAAACGGTCCCCATCGGACTTCACGGCCACAAACTCGCCCTCCGAGACAAAATTATTTCCGTAAAAAATAAAAAATACAATATCATATCCTGGGAAGGGGAAAAACAGCTGCTCCGGAGAAAAAATAACTTAAAATTCCTCAACATCGCCGATCAGGGCCATCAAAGCGCGCAAAAAAACGCCGTTGCCAAAGCCATGGGTAAGATTGCCCGGTCACAGAACGGCACGGAGTTCGTCAGCACCAATGGCGATAACTTTTATCCGCCCCACACGGTCCAGTCCGTGGACGATCCCGACTTCCGCACCAATTTTACCGTGCCTTATGACCAGCCAGGGCTCAAAGTCCCCTTTTGGATCAGCCTGGGCAATCATGATTATGACAATAATAGCGTCAGCGCTCTGCTGGCGCTCGGCGCCCGGGGGAAAAAATGGACCATGCCGGCCAAATATTATTCCTTTACTTATCCGAAAAACAGTTCCCGCCCTCTGCTGGAATATTTCTTCCTGGACACGAACGCCGTCATCGGCCATTGGTCCGGTTACAAGCAGCAGCTTGACTGGCTCGACCAGGGACTCAAGAAATCCCGGGCGCGCTGGAAGATCGTCACCGGCCATCACCAGATCTATTCCTCTGGTTTTTACGGCAATAACGCGGAAATGGTCAAGCGCGTCCTGCCCATCCTCAATAAGAACAAAGCTGACCTCTACCTGTCCGGCCACGAGCATGATCTGGAGCTCTTGGTCGTGCCCGGCGATCACCCGGTCTTCGCGGTCAGTGGCGCAGCCAGTCTCACCCGGCCCGTACATAAGGGGCCGGACAGCCGCTTCGCCGCCTCGACCCTCGGCTTCGCCAGCGTACAAATCGTAAATAAAAAACTCGCTATCCGGTTCTTTAACCGCCAGAGCGAGCTATTATATGAATATCTGCTCGAAAAATAATATTATACGGCAATATCCCTCTTATTAAACCAATATAGCCCGATTACCGTGGCAATTGCAGCCACGCTAGCAAAGACCATAATTGAAATCATGTCATAATTATGACTAATCATGGCATTGTTATAATCGTAATAATAAAAGAAAGATGCGTATTTTATGTTTTCTAAATTTTCTTTAAAATTAACAATAACGTTCAGAACATACATTAGCACCAGACCTCCACCCATTACCATATATACCTTGCTTTTCTCAGACGTCATCGCAGAAACCATAAAAGCCAAACTAAATACTGCCCAAGCAAAAAGCAGGCACAATACAAACATGGGCGTATATCCAGCCCAATTATATTCAACATTAGAAATCTCTGCCAAAGGAATGACTCCGTAAACTGAAACGGCACAAAATACTAAAATAATAAAAATACCGGCCAGATATCGCGCCAGAAAAATACTTGTCCGGGAGATAGGTTTGGCCAGCAATATTTCCGCGGTACCTTTTTCAATCTCACACGCCAAAGCATTGCCCGCATAAGCCACAACCAAAAATAACATGATAATCGGCCACATAATGCTGAAATTCTCCAAAGTTAAAAAATTCTCCAAAGTGGCAAAGCTCATCTCCTGCATATTAAAAGCTTTGAGGAATTCTTCCGGATAACTTTGGAATAATTCTGTAAAATTCGCTCCTTCCTCTTGTATTGAAGGATATAAAGCCACGAACATCCACATAAATCCCAGGATTGCTAAACAGTATACGATGATAGAGACTTTCCTGTCCTTAATTGTGCGCCATATGATCGTCAACATAATATTCTAAAAAAATATCTTCTAATGATGCCTGATTGATTTCCAGGTCTTTCAAATTAAATTTGCCTAATTTTTTTACCACCGGATCTATATTGCCTTTGACGCGAAAAATTAATTCATGGGCATTTTCCCTAAGTACATCCAGGCCTTCTCCTTCAAAATCTTTTTTATTAAATTTTTCTTTAAAATAAGCTGTTACCCGATAAATCTTTTTCTCCTTTAAGCTCACCATGTCTTCTACGGCCACCATTTTGCCTTTCCTGATAATACCGACCCGGTCGCAGACTCTTTCTACTTCCGGCATATTATGGGAGGACATCAATACGGTCGCACCTTTCTCCACTGCTTCTTCTATCATCTCATAAACCTCGTTTTGCAAAATCGGATCAAGGGCATTAGTTGGCTCGTCAAACAGCATCACTTCCGGTTCAAACATGAAGGCTAAAACCAGGGCTAGCTTTTGCCGGTTGCCGGATGAATACTCTTTCGCTTTGCGGGACGGATCAAAATCCAGCCTTTTCAAAAGCTTATCGGCCACATCGCCTTTGCCGTTGAGCTTGCGGAAGTATTTGATATGCATGGCGCCGGTCCAATGGTCGTATAATTTCACATTGCCCGACAAATATCCGACTTTCTTTTTAATATCCACCTCGTCCTTATGCGCATCCATGCCCAGTATCTTGGCTTCGCCCTCTTGGGGCCGGATAAAATCCATCAAACACCTGATCGTCGTCGTCTTGCCCGCGCCGTTCGGCCCGAGAAAACCGAAAATTTCGCCTTTTTCCACATTAAAAGACACGCCGTCAACTGCCTTGACCTTTCCGAAATGCTTTTTTAAATTTTTTACTTCAATGACATTCTCATTCATGTCCGTATTATAGCACTATTGCCAAAAAAATTGTAGAAAAAACTACCACTAAGATCTTACCTATCCTCCTTCCCTCTCTATGGTAGTTTCTTAGTGGAACTCAGTACCCCTTGTTGATCATAGTTGGCGGATGCCACAGCTTCTTCACCACGATGCGAATAACCAGGAACAGCATTCCGAACGGAATGCTGAGCCAGCCCATCATAGTCACCACCTCGGAAAACGGCCCCATCACTCCGCCCATGCTGATCATGGTGGAATCGATGACGTACGGAACCGAGAAGGCGCAAGCCATGATGACTCCGAAGAACATGGTCATGCCCGCCCCCCAGGCCAGGCCCTTGTGGCACCCCTCCCACGCCACGTTCATGACATGGATAAAGGCCTCCATCGGTCCGCCCTTGAGCGTCAGATGGGTAATGACCGGCAAGGACACGCCTGTCAGCATGGCCGCCATCAGTCCGGTGCCCCCGATCCAGAGCGACTGATAGTGGAACCTGTCGCCCACCACCAGTACGGCCAGGCTGAAAACAGCCAAGGCAGTCAGGACCATGTACAAAAGAAGCCAATTCGTAACAACTTTCACCAGAGCCTCCCTTTAAGACGGTGTTTGTTAACACGATTGATCAGTTATTTGATACCGAATCTTTATTATCTTACTAAAATGAAATAAAATGCAAATTTTAAACCGGCCTCAAAGTGCCGGCAAATACCTGCCAAGCTAATAGTGACTTAGCCACCAAGCTCAAGACAATATAAACATACTCTCCGTATAGATAATCTTTCCATTTGCCTACTTTCTTATATTGCAAAATCATGTTAATGGCAAAGATATTGAAGAAAATAAAGATGGAGAAAAATATCCAATAGACAAAAGTCGGCGCTTTATTGTCGCCCTCGCCGCTGCCGAACAAATACAAAGCCACGCCGATCCATGGCACGATGCCGGCGATGCATCCAAAAATATAAGCGGTCCAGTCGGTTTTCTTTGTCGTCTGGTTGTGCAGTTCCATCATCCAGCCGAACAATATCATCATCGCGTTCAGGAAAAAGATGGCCATCAAGGTCACGACGTCATAAATGCCGACCAGCATGCACACTATGACCATCATCAGAGAAGAGCTGAAGCTGTATTCGATCCAGCGCGCCTTATTGATCCCCTTCTTCAGATTCCTCTCATACCATTGGAAGATTCCCGGCATGGAAATCAGCAAATGGGCCAGAGCTGACATGAACAAGAAAGCCGCCACCATCAGACCGATGGGCAGTTCAAAAGCGATTTCCGTTTCCGGAGCCAGCGCCTGGGTGGCCGGATTGAACTTTAAAAAATTAGTCGTTACCGGCAATGAAAAATCATTGCTTAAAACCAGCATTAACGCGCCCTGAATGGCATGAAAGCCGGCCATGATCAAATTGAAAATACGCAATTTTTTATAGCGCTTTTCTTCGTTTTGTTGTGGCATAAAACCTCCTTAATAATTTTATGCCTTTATTATATCACACTTCTTGAATCAAAAATTTATTGCGCGCTTTTCTGAAGCCCATGCGGCGGTAAAGCCGTTCGGCCGCCTTATTGATCGGCGTCACCTCGAGCATGATGGCCACGGCATCGTAAAATTTTTCCCGTTTGAGGAATTGGATAAGCTTCGAACCGATGCCATGCCCGCGGAAGGCCGGGGCGATGAAGAGTTCGTCGATATGCAGGATGTTGCCCCCGTATTCATGGCTCCAGTAATTCACCAGGATGGCATAACCCACGATCTTCTTATCCACGGTCATGACCATGATGCCGCCTGAATCCGAAGAAAACAGCTCCCGGAAAGTGGCTTTGATCTTGTTCTTATTGGTGGGCTTGCCCTCGGGATCCTCGCGGTAAAAGGCGCGGATGAGCGCTTCCACCCGTTTGAAATCGGCCCGACGGATCGGCCGGAATATTACTTCCATAAATTACTTTATTTCCCCCACGGTCGGACGCAGGTCATCCACGCTGTTATTGGTCAGCCGTTTTTTCTTCTGGTCTTTTAGCCGGATGGAATAGATCTCAAAATCTGATTCCCCCTTCTTTTTAAAAGCATAATAAATTTTCTTGCCGCTCGGGGTATAAAAAGGTGTGCGCGCCTTGGCCTTAGTAGTCAGCTGCTTCTTGCCCATGCCGTCTTTTTTCATGGTGTAGAGCTGAAATTTTTTACCGTCTTTTTTTACATAGGCGATACGCTTGCCGTTCGGTGAATAGCGCGGCTCATAGCAGCCGGACTTGCACTTGGTCAGTTTCTTCAGGCCGGAACCGTCCGGCTTGATGGTAAAGATATTATGTTTGCCTTTCTGGTTCACGCCTTCAAATACCACTCTTTTTCCGCTCGGGGAATAAGAAGGATTATACTGGCTCTTTTGGTTGACGCTCGGCACGACCAGCATAGTTACCTTCTCGCCGTCTTTTCTGGCCATATAGATATGGCCGACGATTTCGCCTAATTCCGTATTCTCCCGGATAAAAATTATCTTCTTGGAATTAGGGTTCCACGATACCATATGGTCGATACCCAGGCCCCAGTCCTCCAGATACCGGGTATCGCTGCCGTTGCTGTCCATTAATACGATCCCGAACACGCCGGCCGGTTCGGCCCAGGAAAGGGTCGTGCCATTCGGGGCGATGGCCAGGCCTTCCGGGCTAAAAAGTTCTAACCCATCAATCAGAAGCTCCTTGTTTTTGCTGCCGTCCGTATTCATCTGATAGATGGGATAATGCGTGGTCGCGTACATCTCCTGCTCATGGCCGTAATAGACCTTGTTGGCGGCCAGGGCACTTTCAGCCATACCCAGAAATAAGGTAATTGCCAAGATGATAATAAATGAATAAAATGATTTTTTCATAAATTTTAATCAGTTAATGTTATATAATCCCAGCCATTGGTGGCGCCCCCGCAGATCCAGAATTCCTGGGTATCCGTGCGGATATAGAGGCGACCGAGCTCGTCGTCAGAATCACAATCGCCTGAAGGCGGGTCCACCGTCCCGTTATTGGAAAATTGGGCGTATTGGCCGTTCTCAACATGGAGCGCGCTTTGCGGATTCGGCGTATTGATCCCGACGTTATTGCCGTTGATAGTGATGCCGGTGCTGCCTCTCAGGAGACGGAAGCGGTTGCTGTCATCAAGAAAAAGTTTGCCTACGCTGCCGCTATCGCGCTGAAAATCGATCGTGTTATCCACGTTATCGCCCGCCTTCATGACCAGGGTCGAGGTGGAATTGCTCTCTATTTTCATCTTCACTTCATCCGTGGAAGCGGCCCCGTATTTAACATCTAAAAGATAACCGCTATCCGGATCATCATTTCCGATGCCCACATTGAACCGGGCTAAATCCAGATAGAGCTGGTTCCAGTTAAAGTTGATATCGCCGCTGTCAGATGTGCTGGAAGTAGTGTGGATGCCGATATCAGCGCCCGGGGTCGTAGTCTCGATATTGAAGCTGCTGTCGCTGGCATATAAATGATCGCTGTCGATGGTCACGTCCCCGTCGAAATTGCTTGTTCCGTCCACGTCGAAATTCTCAGCGACATTCAGGTCGCCGCGCGCGACCACATCAGCCGTGCCGCCGGCCGTACCCAGGTTGACCGAGCCGGCCGCGTCCAGGTCGCCGGCTACCGTCAGGTCAGTCGCCACCGTCAGGCTGCCCGGCATGGTGCCACTGGTCAGCTTGGCCGCGGACAGGGAATTGATCCAGGCCGGATTGGTGTAAGAACCGGTCGTATAAACACCGTTTGTGACCGTGCCGGCATTACCACTAACATTTCCGATAAAACTACCTGTAACTGTGCCGGCATTGGCGATGCTCTTGCCGCCCATGTTCAGGCCGCCGGTCATGGTCCCGCCGGAAAGAGGCAGGTAGGTATCCGGAATAGCGGAGACGTCCACGCCGTCCACTTTCTTGCCGTCTTTCATCTTGATATTCCCTGTAACAAAAAGCTTATCGTTAATGCGCACGGGCGCCCCCCCGCCCTTTTCTTCGCGGTAAAGGTCCCCGTCCACGCGCATATTGTTGGTGGTAAATACTTTATTCGCCTTCAACGCTCCTTGCAGGCGAAAAACATCGCCTTTGGAACCGCCCAGAAACTGGGTTATATTGATGGTAGCCGCCTGGACGGCTCCGCTACCGGCCATAAATAAAATAACGGCCAAAAAGCCTGTTATGACTGCTGTCTTCCCTTTAATTTTCATAATAATAAGAATAAATATT
>JAHJKD010000005.1 GCA_018822435.1 Patescibacteria group bacterium | reverse complement strand
ATTATTATGAATAAAATCCAAATATTAAAAGATCAAAAAATAATTTCGAGTAGAGAATTTAGAAAAAATCTCTCAAAAATTATCGAAAAGCCCGATGCTCTTTTTTATCATGTAACTAAAAATGGAAAAAGTGTCGGATTATTCATTCCCGAAAAAAATTGGGATGAATTTAATAAAAAATACTCTCACCTCTTGTAGATATGCCTGAACTACCCGAAGTCCAAACAATTGTAAACGACCTCAATAAAGAGATTTTAAATAAAAAAATCACTTCTATTAAAATAACCAAATCCCGCCTTGTGAAAGGCAGTGATGCTAAATTTAAAAAAGTTTTAATCGACAATAAAATCACAAAAGTAGAACGCCGCGGCAAATTATTGATCTTCCGACTAGCGACTACTGACTACCGACTTCTCATCCACTTAAAAATGACCGGCCAATTAATTTACCAAATCAAAGATAAAGTCGTGGCTGGCGGCCATCCTGAACCTAAAGCAGACGAATGTCTTCCCTGCAAATACACACATGTCTATTTCACCTTTGCCGACAAATCACACCTCTATTTCAATGACCAACGCACTTTCGGATACTTGAAAGTGGTAGATGAAAAAGAGCTGGAAAAAATTAAAAGTAAATTCGGCGTCGAACCGCTCTCCCCTGACTTTACCTTTGAAAAATTCAAAGAACTTCTCAAGGGCAAAAACACCATGATCAAAACATTTCTTCTTGATCAAAAGCACGTCGCCGGCATCGGCAACATCTATGCTGACGAGATCTGCTGGCACGCTAAAGTAAAGCCATCCCGCCGCATAAAAACTCTTACACTAAAAGAAAAAAAAGAATTATGGAAAGCTATTCCTAAAGTATTAAACGACTCTATTAAATATCGCGGCACTACTTTTTCCGATTATGTCGACGCCAAAGGTAAAAAAGGTAATTACGTTTCGAAATTAAAAGTCTATGGGAAAGAAGGCGAACCCTGCGCGCACTGTAAAAATGTTAATATAGAAAAAACCAAAATTAAAATCTCCGGTCGGGGTACACGCGTTTGCCCCAACTGTCAAAAATAGCTAAGCTTTTTTCTTTTGGCTATACCGGGTGGCAATAAAATCAATGATCAGGCCATACACAACCCCGGCAAAGAATCCCATAATGTCGCGGAATCCCGTATCCAGATACCAGGCAAAACTCACAATCAGGCCGAAAAACAAACCGCGCCAAACCCAGTTTGATTTTCCACGCCAAACTGTAATCCCGCCGGCCAATCCGATCATCAGGCCCATCACGACCCGATTGAACCAAGCTGCCGCCAAAAACATTTCGTTTCCGGCAAATCCCAGCCTGATGCCAATACCGATGATACAAAACACACCGAGCGCTGCGCCAGCTCCGACTGCCAGCCATAGTCTTTTTGAATAATTCATGATATTATTATAACCCAAAACCATGGAGAGGTGCCAGAGCGGCCGAATGGGGCGCTTTCGAAAAGCGCTGTGCCTTCACAGGTACCGAGGGTTCGAATCCTTCCCTCTCCGCCTTTGCTCACTTTGTTCGCTCCGGCGGACAAGTCCGCAAACAAAAAGAACCTGGATAGTCCAGGTCCTTTTTTTATTTTACTTTTATTTATTTTATGTTAAGGTACTAAAACCGAGTTCAATAAACCCCCAACAGAAAGAGGAAATCATGAGCAAGGCAGTTATTACCAAAGATGATCTGGACAGCTCTGGCAGTGGATCTGTGACGCTGAAACAACAGATCGGGCAAGTGCAACAGCACATGGCCAAGCTAGTCTTCGTGGCCTGCGACGCCATGGTCGGAGTGGTAACCGATCCGAACAAGCCCGACAGCCCCGTGATGTTCACCGCTCCTGGCCCGTGCATGGTCACCGTCGGTGAGCTGCAGGAGGACATCACACTCACGGTCCATCTGGGTCAGGTGGACCTCATGGTCAATGATGACAAAAAGTACTTGGAACCCGGCTACCCCCCGATCAAGCTCTCCACCGGAACCTTTCTCAAGATCATCGTCACGGCCAACCCAGCTGTACTGGAATGGGGATTCGGCCACTGAGTCCAGGGAGGAACTGGACCCTGCTGACGGCTCCGCAAGTGCACCCGCACATGTGGAGCCGTCGGTAGAAAAGAATAGATCCTAGCAACCCTAGGTTCTTTTTGTTATAATCAATTTATAAAAATTAAAATAATTTATGGAAGAAAAATTATCCATGGACCTATTTTGCCAAAGTTGTGGCATGCCCATGCACCAGGACCAAGATCACGGCACTGAGGCCAATGAAGGCATGAGCGAAGACTATTGCGCTTATTGTTATCAAGACGGAAAATTTACAATGCCTAATGCTACGGTTGAGGAAATGATAGATGTATCAGTCGCCGGCATGAAAAAAGCTGGTGTTGATGAAGCTATAATTGAACAAACAAAAACCCTCATTCCTCAACTCAAACGTTGGAAAAAGGAATAAATCCCTAATAAATTGGGCCCTGCTATATTGTGGGGCTCTTTTTTGTTATAATAAACTTATGAAAAATAAAAAACCAATTTTCTTATACCTTCTTCTCGCTCTTATTCTCTTATTAGCCATTGGTGCTTTTTACGGTGGCATTACTTTAATTATTTCTCCTGACGGAAGTATGTTAGGGACACCTCTGGAAATTCTCCAAGACACAATTTTTCCTAATTTTTTAATTCCCGGCATTATTCTATTTCTAGTAAACGGCGTTTTTCCTCTCTTGGTTTTCTTTGCCTTGATCTTCAAATGGAATTGGAAATGGGCTGAAGCTCTAAATTTATATAAAAATCAACACTGGTCGCTGACATTTTCCTATTACATCGGCTTTATTCTTTCTCTTTGGATAGTCTTTCAAGTTGCCATCTTAAAAGACATTTCATTTTTCCATTTTATATATATAATTTGGGGAATGGTCATTGTCTTTATTTCCCAGCTTCCTTCTTTAAGAAAATATTATAAGAAAAATGAATAAAGACAAAAAAGTTACTGCTTATATTAATAAACAACCCAACCCTCAAAAAGGCATCTGCCAAAAATTAAGAGGTATTATTATTAAAACTTACCCCGACATTATAGAAGAGATGAAATGGGGTGCGCCTGTTTATGGAGAAAGGTATTATATCGGCTCTTTCAAGGACCACGTTAATCTTGGCTTTAATATGGGCAGTCTCACTAAAAAACAAGTTGCCCTATTTGAAGGCACAGGCAAACTTTTCCGCCATAAAAAATTCTATACTCAAAAAGATATTATTGAAAAAGATATTGTTAAGCTCTTAAAACTAATAAAGAAAAAATAAAAATGAAAGCGGATTTCACAAAATCCGCCTCAACAAAAAATATGAAAAATGCAATTATCATAATCGGCGTCATTGCCGGCGTACTCCTCATAATATCATTAACGATTTTATATTTTATGGATAAAAACGAACCAAAACCAATCCCTATGCCCGAAGGCGCCCAAACCGCCACATTTGCCGGCGGGTGTTTCTGGTGTTCCGTTAAAACTTTTAACGACTTAGACGGAGTCATCGATGTTGTTTCCGGGTACACCGGCGGCACCGTACAAAATCCCACCTACGAACAAGTCTCCTCTGGTACAACCGGCCACTATGAAGCTGTGCAAGTGACTTATGATCCAAATATTATTAGTTATGAAGATCTATTAGAATTTTACTGGCTCCATATTGACCCGACTGATGAACTTGGCCAATTCGCAGACAAGGGCCCACAATATCGCACCGCTATCTTTTATCAAAATGACGAACAAAAAAAGCTCGCTGAAGATTCTAAAAAAGAATTGGAAAAATCTGGCAAGTTCTCTAAAATCGCCACTCAAATTCTACCCGCCACTATTTTCTATGCCGCCGAAGAATATCATCAGGATTATTATAAAAAAAATCCCGTCCAATACAAAGCTTATGAAGTTGGCTCTGGCCGTTCTTCTGGTACAGAAGAAATTTGGGAAGGTTATCAGTTTGATGAAGAGGATGAAGAAGAGGTGGAGGGAGAATTTCAAGATGAAATCAATAAGCTCACTCCCGAACAATACGAAGTCACCCAGACATGCGGCACCGAACCGGCTTTTAATAATGCTTACTGGGATTTAAAAGATGAGGGCATCTATGTCGACATTGTTTCTGGCGAAGCTTTATTCAGCTCAACTGATAAATTCGACTCTGGCACCGGTTGGCCCAGCTTTACCAAGCCCATTGAAGAAGAAAGTGTTACAGAAAAAGAAGATGTCACTTTAGGTATTACCCGCACTGAAATCCGCAGCGAAGAAGCTGACTCTCATCTTGGCCATGTCTTTAATGATGGCCCTGACCCAACTGGCCAACGCTACTGCATAAATTCCGCTTCTCTCCGTTTTGTCCCAAAAGAAAAAATGGAAGAAGAGGGTTATGGAAAATATTTATATTTATTTGAATAAACATGGCAAGCCCTTGGCAGTGCCCAAAATGTGCACGAAAATTTAAAAACAAGAATCAAGCTCATTCTTGTCGGAAATTTCCATTAAAAAATCATTTTATTGGCAAAAAAGATATTGCCGAGCCTCTTTTTGACGACCTTACTAAAAAAATTAAAAAAGAAATCGGACCTTTTAAAATTCAATCTCTGGAATGCTGCATTCATCTTGACCGCATATCCTCTTTTGGTGCTGTCTATGCCTTGAAAGATGGCATCAGAATTCATTTTGCTTCAAATAAGCCAATAGCTAGTCCTCGTATTAATAAGTCATCTAAAATTTCCGCCCAAAACTATATGCACAGTCTTGATATTCATAAAAAATCCGAAATCAATAAACAATTAATTAATTGGTTAAAATTAGCTTATAACTTAAAAGAATAACTATGAAAAAATATATTTACTCCACTCTCATTGTTTCTTTCACCGTCTTTTTATTTCTCGGCGCTAGCTGTTCTTCTGATCAGAGCAAATCCAATAACAATGCCCTTGATGCAATCACTGGTTCGTCATTTACGCTTAAGGTTATTAACCAACATAATACACCAGAAAACTGCTGGATCGCTATTAACAATAAAGTTTATGATGTTACGAATTTCATAGAATCACATCCAGGCGGAGATTCTATCTTGCAAGGCTGTGGTCAGGTAGCCACAGATTTATTCGAAGAAAAAGATCATTCCCAAAGAGCCAATGAATTATTGGCTGATTATTATATCGGCGATTTAAATAATAACACTAAATAAATATATTTATGCCGGAAAAGAAAAAAAATAATCAAAGAAAAACTGCGGGCGATGACTTTGCCAAAATGTTTATCGAGCTTGGAGATGCCATTTCAGAAGTATTTAATGATCCCAAACTAAAAAAAGAAGCAAAAAATTTCGGTAAATCTGCCAAAGACTCAGCTGTAATATTTTCCGAAAGATTCAAAGACGATAAAGTTAAAAAAAGATTTAAGAAAGCTGGCAAGGCTGCAGAAAAGTTCGGTAAGAGAATGAAAAAAGAAGCTGACAAGCTTTAAATGTTTAAATACAATCCCATTCCCGTCCTTCTTAAAAACGAGAATGAAGCCATAATCTATTGGACTAAAAAAGACCTCCTCAAAAAGAAAGTTGGCCCAGTTTCTAATTTATGGATTTTACTCGAGCCTGAAAAAATTATTAAAAAACAACAAAAAAACGGCCGTTGGAAATATCCTACCCGAAAAAAAGATGCCCGTACTCAAAGAAATTATGATTTCCTGGAAACCTATCGCCAATTGCGCTACCTAGTTGATCAATACGGCTTAAATAAAAAACATCCTGCCATTCCAAAAACTGCTAATTTTTTATTTTCTTTCCAAACTAAGGCTGGTGACTTGCGTGGCATTTATGGCAAACAATATTCTCCTAATTATTCGGCTGCTGTTTTTGAATTACTTATTAAAGCCGGTTATCAAAATGACCCCAAAATAATAAAAGGATTAAATTGGTTACTCAGCATGCGCCAAGATGATGGTGCCTGGACATTTGCTGTTCGCAATCATATTGATAACTTAGGTCCTATTTGGAATCCTAAGGCAAAATTACTTGAACCAGACCGCTCTAAGCCTTTTTGTCATTTATTCACTGATCCAATCCTGCGCGCTTTCGCAGCCCATCCAAAATACAGAAGAAAAAAAGAAGTAAGAAAAGCAGGAGAATTATTAAAAACTAGATTTTTCAAACCAGATACAATTACAGACCACAGAGATAAAAAATATTGGACTCTTCTTCGGTATCCACCCTTTGCTTATTGTGACCTCCTAAGCTCCCTTGATGCATTATCTAAAATAGGTTTTACTAAAGATGATCCAGATATTAAAAAAGGTCTTGTTTGGTTTACAAAGCATCAAAATAAAAATGGTACCTGGTCTGCCTATAACGAACAAGGTCGAAAAGACGCTGACCTCTGGGTTACCCTGGCTGTTTGCCGCATATTTAAAAATTTTTATAAATAATATTATGAACAAAAAATTCCTCCTGCCTGTTGGCATTATTCTTTTCAGCCTCGTCTTCATGGGCGCCCTGTGCGGCAATGGCAATGACACTAATGAAAATTCAAATGCCAATGAAAATGTGAATATAAATGTGAATGAGGAAGCCGCTTCTGATGCCGAGCCGGCCGCCTTATTGCCGGAAAATCCGTTCACCGGTGAATGGTCAATGACCACGGAAGAAGACGGCATTACTGTCACCACTACCTTAATTGTAAATGACGACGGCTCCCGTACTGTACCCGATATCTGGGTTGGCACAGTTGATTCGGTCACTTCCAAGGTCACCGGCCCGGACGTTTCCGCTACGGTCGGCCTGTCTGAAGAATTCGGCCTTTACCGGGTCGAAGGTGACAATTTAAAAATTGACGCCGCCAACGGCACCACCACTTTCACCGGCAACTTCACTTCAGATACTACGGCCGAAGGCACCTGGATCCACAACCAGCGTGGCACCGGCGGCACCTGGAAAGCCACAAAAACTGAATAATCTAAATAAAATCTAAAATTTTATTTTAATCTGAAAGCGGACATCCCTATGTCCGCCTTCTGATATACCACTTGCAAAAAAAATAAAATTAATTCATAATTAATACCTAAGCTATTACAAATTTATATATGCAAAATGAACAAAAAACTCTACGTCGCTGGTATCAATTACGAAACGACCGAAGACCAGCTCAGGGAATACTTCTCTGAAGCCGGCAACATCGAAGCCCTGAACATTGTCAAAGACAAAGTTACAGGCAATTCACGCGGATTTGGTTTTGTAGAATTCGCTTCTGAAGAAGAAGCATCAAAGGCTATTGATATGTTCAATGGTAAAGACTTTGCCGGACGCACCCTGACTGTTGAATCTGCTAAACCGACCGAAAACTCCTAAAATCAATCAATTTCAAACAGGGATCTTCATCCCTGTTTTTATAATAGGGAAATTGTTATAATATCTCTATGATCGTAGTCACAGGGGCCACTGGCCACATTGGCAATGTTCTCGTGCGCTCCCTCCTGGAAAAGGGTGAGGAAGTAAAAGTTTTCTTAATGCCTGGCGAACCGACTGATTCGCTCGACGGCTTGCATTATGCTACCGCCCGGGGCAATGTCCTTAATAAAAAATCCTTAGAAGAAGCTTTTAAGGGTGCAAAGGCTGTTTTTCATTTAGCCGGCATTATTGCCATTGCGCCTGGTAAAAGAAAATTGCTCTATGACGTAAATGTCCAAGGCACAAAGAACGTCGTCGATGCTTGCCTTAAAATGGGCGTTAAACGTTTAATCTATACCAGCTCAATCCATGCTTTTGTTGAACCGCCCCGCCACAAAGTCATTGATGAAGACACGCTTATTATTCCTGAAGGGGTCAAAGGCCATTATGCCAAAACTAAAGCCATGGCCACTCTTGCTATTTTAAGCGCCGTAAAAAAACGCGGCCTTGATGCCGTCATTTGCTGCCCGTCCGGAGTCATTGGCCCGTATGATTTCAAGATCTCAGAAATGGGCCGCATGATAATTGATTTCGGCCGAAAAAAACTAAAAGCCTATATCAATGGTGCCTATGATTTTGTCGATGTTCGCGATGTCGCTAACGGCTTGATCGCTGCCTGGAAAAGAGGCCGCAAAGGCGAGATCTATATCCTTTCTGGCGAACAAATCAAGATCCGCCAAATATTAGTCGATTTAGAAGATACCTCTGGCATAAATCCGCCTGATTTTGTCCTGCCGGGCTGGATCGCTATTGCCACATCCCCCTTTGCCATCCTCCATTATCGTCTCCGGCGCCAAAAACCGATTTTCACGGCTTATTCCATCAGAACCCTTAAGTCCAATTCCAAGACCGACCACTCCAAAGCCCGCCATGACCTCGGGTTTTGCCCCCGCAGCGCCCGTGAATCCTTAGCCGACTCTTATAACTGGTTTAAGGACAATGGCTACCTTAAAACGTGATTAACTTGACAAATATACGAATATTTGTAATACTACCCTAGTTAAGTAATTTAATTTAAACCATGAGCAAGAAACTATTTGTCGGTGGTATCAACTACGATTCCTCCGAAGACGCTTTGGCCGAGTATTTTGGCCAGGCCGGTACAGTTGAGTCTGCTGTCATCATCACTGACAAAATGACAGGGCGCTCCAAAGGATTCGGATTCGTTGAATTCGCATCTGATGAAGAAGCTGAAAAAGCCGTTGAAATGTTCAACGAGCAAGAATTCGAAGGCAGGAAACTTACTGTCAACGAAGCCCGCCCTCCCCGACCAAGGGATTAATATTTTTTCGAAAATATTTAAAAATAGAGCCGCAAGGCTCTATTTTTTTTGTCTGTTTCTGCTATAATTCAGACATGACTAATATAGAACAAATCGAAAAAGACTTAGCAGAAATAAAAAAAAGAAACGAAGCTGTTGAGGCTGATAAGGCCTGGGAAGTTTCTTATTCCCGTAGAATAATTTTATTGATCCTCACATATATAGCCATCGGTGTTTATCTCTGGCTTATCAAAGTCGAGCGCCCCTGGCTCAATGCCATTGTCCCGGCCGTGGCTTTTATGCTCTCCACTTTAAGCATGCCCTATTTTAAAAAACTCTGGTTAAAAATATTTAAAAAATAATGCTCTGCGATTATAATAATCCTGCCATCAAGCAAAAAGCTGAAGAACTAAAAACTCTTGAAAGCATTTTTTATTTTATTCGTGATGAAATAAAGTATGAACTAACTCCCAAAGGAGATTTAGATAAGGCCAGTGAAACTTTAGAGAAAAAATCTGGCCAATGTAATAATAAAAATAATCTGTTCATGGCTCTATGCCGTGCTGCTGGCATTCCCGCTCGCATGCACTTTGCCGAAATCCGCAAAGAAATTATGCGCGGCCTAACCTCTGAAACAATCTACAATAAAACTCCGGCTGTTCTCTCACATTCCTGGATTGAAGTCCAAGTAGACGGCCAGTGGAAACGAATCGACACTCATATTTTAGATAACCCTCTTTTCAACGGCGCTAAAAAGGCTCTGGAAAAAACCGACTGGGATATGGGTTATGCTATTGCGAAAATTTCAGTCGATAATTTTATTTTATATGATCAGCTCTATCCAGACACCGATATCATCCAAGGCGATCACGGCACCTACACCGAGCCGATGGAATATTACGAAAGCGATAAATACATCAACAAGCCTGATCTTATGACAAAATTATCATATAAATTGATCTATAAAAAAATTAACAAAAAATTAGATGGATTAAGGAGTAATTAATTATTTTTTTTGTAAATTTTTGTAGAAACGCGATTAATCGCGTTTCTACAAAAATTTACAAAAAAAATAACCATAAATAAATATGATTTGCGGACTTGATCTTGGCTCAACCTTAATAAAAGCTTGTTGGGAAAAAAACGGACACTATGATTTTATTTCCACCATCTCTCTGTCTCTACCTGAATTTTCGGAACGCTTAAAATCAAAAAACATCACTGAAGCAAATATCGCTGGCATTGCCCTGCTTCCGCCGGAACTGGAATTCTTGAAAATCCACAAACCAGAAGGCGATTTGATCGACCATGAATTAAAGGCCCAGGCCATTGGTCTGGCTGCCTTGTCCAACAAACTGCCATCTGAATTCCTGCTCGCTTCAGTGGGCACAGGAACCTCTTATACCAGGATAAATTATAAAAAAATGTCCCGCCTGCCCGTCGGCAATTCCCTTGGCGGTGGTTTCATTATGGGCCTAGGTCAAGCCCTCGGCTTCAAAGACTTTAAAGATGTAATAAAAAAAGCCCAAGCTGGGGATCATTTTAAAGTTGATAAATATTATAAAGACTTAATTGTTGCCAATATGGCCGAGACTACTACTAACACTGCTCAAAAAGACATTGCGGCCGGCCTTATGAATATCGTGGCCATCACCACTATGAAAGATCTCATGCTTTACACAGCTCATCCTCGTTATGGCCGCTTTAAGAATGTTATTTATATCGGTTCAACCGTGGCTGACAATCCTTATTTGCAAAAATTGCTTATAAAATATACGAAAGAAATTGATAAAAAACCTATTTTTGTGAAAAAGGGAGAATACGCCACTTGCTTAGGTGCTTTACTATCTGATCATAGTTAATTTTCTTTTCCGTATCCACTTTTAAGAGATTGCCATAATTTTCTTCTTTTTGTTTTCTTCTGATCTCTTGTTCCAGCATCCTTTCAGGCATTTGCACTTCTAAAATTTGCCTGGCTCTTTTATTTCTTTTTATTTTTTCTTCTTCTGAACAAGTTGTTAGTATTACATTATTATTTACCACCGGAAGCAATCCATATTCCACAATATAAGCGCAATCAAGGAGTACTATACCCTTCATGTCCTTCATGGCTTCTTCTAAGGCGATCTTAAATGGGATCCTTAAAATATCAACCAGTTTATTCCTGCTCATACTGTCATTAAAAATAATTTCGGCCAACTTGGCCCGATCCACTTTCCCTGCTTTAAATATTTTTCCACCAAATGTTTTTTTCAAATCCTCCTTCACGCTTTCACTTATTTGATAAATTTTGTGAATTAATTTATCCGCATCAACCACGCTTACACCAGATAATTTTTTACAAAGAGTCGACTTACCAGACCCTGTATTTCCTGTCACACCAATCAATGTTATATTTTGCATCTTTTCTTCCAAGGCTTGCTTGGCCACGGCTGGCACGTACTCATATACCAGGCCTCCATTAGAAACAATTTCTTTGATAGTAGTCGAACTGATATTAAACACATCTCTGGGCGCCGGCAACATAAGAGTTTCCAGTCCATAAGACCGATTAAATTCCGCCATGGTCTGTTCTTTTTCAAAATCTAAATTATTTCTTAAGCCTCGCACGATCACATTCGTCTTTTTCATACCGGCATAATGCGCCAGCAAGCCCTCGAATAATTCCACTTTCACTTTACCGCCGAATTTCTTCAAAGCCTGCTTTGAGATCATTAGTCTCTCTTTGTCACTGAATAAATAACCGCCTCTTTTTTCAATATTTTTCCCAATCGCCACCAGGACAGAGTCGGCAATGCCCATTTCTAAAATTCTCTCTATATTATTGACATGGCCATTATGGATCGGATCAGCCGAGAACGGATAAATTGCGCTTTTCATAAAATTGCTTTAATATTTATCTACGTTAATTATACTATTTATTAATTACTTAAGCGAATGGAAAATCAGTTCGTATTTATATTGCACAATATCCGCTCCCGCTTTAATGTCGGCTCTGTCTTCCGCACCGCTGATGGCTGCGGCGTAGATAAAATTTATTTAGGCGGAATCACTCCGGCTCCGCCTCATCAACGGATATCTAAAGTCGCTTTGGGTGCGGAAGAATTCGTGCCTTGGGAACACCACAAGCAAACCTGGCGTTTGATAGATAAATTAAAAAAACAGGGTTGCCAAATAATAGCAGTCGAGCAATCAAATAAATCTATTGCTTATAATAAATTCAAGCCTAAGTGGCCAACTGCATTCGTGTTTGGCAGCGAAACCAAAGGCCTATCTCCCCAAATATTAAAGCGCTGTGATAAGGCTGTAGAAATCCCCATGCACGGCCAAAAAGAGTCCTTGAACGTTTCTGTGTCCGCTGGAATTATTGGCTTTGAAATGAATAAATGTCGTTAAGGTTTTTAAGCCCCCAATTTATTGGGGGTATTAAAAACCCGACGGCCAATACCCGGAATAAATTCCGGGCTTGGCCTAAATTGAAAAAACCCTAAAAAAAAGCTACAATAACAAATATGAAAGTAGATAACGACCAAATCAAAAAACAGCTGGCCATGCGCGGTATTGATCCCTCTAAAGTCGATGCTATTCATCTTCAGATGAAAAAGGGCGAAATCAGCCCTGATTCATTTGTGGTTGAATCATCCCGCCTGAAACCTCCCCAAGAAAAAGACTATGACAAATATCAAGACTTAGATCAGGAAAAACTTCAAATCATCGGCGAGCAATCCATTAAAAATGATGAACTGGTTGTTTTCTGGCTCAATGGCGGCGCCGCCACCCGGTATTTCGACGAATCAAAAATTACTCCTGAAGAAAAAGGGAAATATCATTCCGAATTGGCCAAACTGGCTCCGGCCATAAAAGAATCTCCCAAAGGTATTACGCCTGTGATTAACGACATGACTTTTTTAGAAATAAAAATTTTAAATTTACTGAAACTGACTAAAGACCTCGGCTTAAAAAAACATCCCCAGGTCATCTTAATGAACAGTTTCATTACTGACGAGGCCACGCGCGAACATTTAGACCAGCTCTATAAAAAATATCCCGACCTTCATCCTTCCCGTTTTCACTTTGTATTACAAAAACCGATCATCCCCAGATTCTCTAAAGTCCAAAACCTGGAAGACATTGATGTTTTTGTCGATTCCAAAGGTGAGCTCAGCTTTGCCCCGTGCGGTCATGGCGATTTCCTCTTTTTGGTTCAGGACTATCTTAGAAAAGAGAACATCCCTGACATAAAATACATGTTTTTTTCCAATATCGACAACTTCGGCACCTGGATCGATCCTGTCATTCTCGGCTATCACATCAATTCCGGCCAAGGCCGCACAGTCGAGCTGGCCGCCAAGAATCCGGGCGACAAAGGCGGCGCCCCCTGCTTCGTGGACGGTGAAATGATGATTGTGGAAGACATGAAATTTCCCCCTGACTTTGATCAGGATCAGATCAAGGTCTTTAATACCAATAATTTCTGGTTTACGGTTTTTGACCTGGAAAATTACGACCAAGAGCTCCCCTTTGTCATTGCCGAAAAAGTCTTGCCGGAGGGGGAAGTCTATCAGCTGGAACACTTTGCCTGCGATGTTAATCTGCCCTCGGCATATCTCGAAGTCCCGCGCCAAACCCGCTTCTGGCCCACTAAACGATATGTTGATTTACTCGCTTTTTTTGAAGATCCTAATTTTCAAAAACTCCTTCAAAATAATTACAGCCTTAATCTAGGGTAATCTAATAAATTACGGTTCATCCTAGTTCCAATTTGATTATTTAACAATATTCTACTATAATAAATAGGAGAAATTTTAAAATAAAAATAATGAAATTAAAAAAATACGCAATATTTTCCGGTCTTCTGGGAATCCTGGCAGTCTTAGTCTTTACCGGCCAATTATGCTCCCAATCTGAACCTATTCCGAAAGCCTTCACCCTGGAATTCTGGGGTGTTTTTGATGAAGAAGACTATTTCCAGGCCCAAATTGCTGCTTTTAAAGCCAATTATCCCTACGTCACCATCGAATACAAAAAATTCCGCCAAGAAGAATACGAACAAGCCTTATTTGATGCCTGGGCTAAAGGCGAAGGTCCGGATATATTTGCCGTTCCCAATTCTTACATGGGCAAATACAAGGAATTCATCGAACCCATGCCCCAAGCCATGAATGTTGTCACAGTCACTACTGAATCCACCTTAGGCAAAGAAGAAACCGTCGCTCAAGCACAGGCTATTAAATCATGGACGCCCAGCCAACTGCGCGCTCTTTATCCTGATGTAGTTTATATGGATACAGTTTATCTCCATAAGACCGAAGATGAAAAAACAGCCACTGAAAAAGTTTTTGGCCTGCCTCTTTCTATTGATACTCTGGCCCTTTATTACAATAAAGATATTTTAAACCAGTCCCAGATTGCCCTGCCTCCCCTGACCTGGACAGAATTTTTAGAAGACGTAAAGAAAGTCACTTTGATTGACAAGCAAGGAAATATTGTCCGCTCCGGCGCTTCTATGGGCACATCAAATAATATTCCCAGATTCTTTGATATAGTTTCCATCCTCATGATGCAAAACGGCTCTGCCATGGTGGAAGACACTAATGTTGTCTTTACCCAGCCGTCCACCACGCAGGAAGGTTATTATCCCGGCGTGTCAGCGGTTGATTTCTATACCAGTTTTGCCAGCCCGGACCGCGAAGCTTATTCCTGGAATGAAGACCTGCCTGAAGCCATGACTTATTTTGCTGAAGGCAACGTTGCCTTTTTCCTGGGATATCATTATATGTTAGAAGAAATTCAATCAGAATCTCCAAACCTGAATTTTGATATTGCTTCCCTTCCTCAGGTTGATCCTAATGTAAAAGTAAATTATGCCAACTACTGGAATTATTCCGTCGCTGTAAATTCCGAACAATCAGACATGGCCTGGTATTTTGTCCAGTTCCTCTGCTCTGAAGAAAATGCCGCTATTTATCTGGAAGAGACTGGCCGGCCCGCTGCCTTGAAAAATCTTATTGCCACCCAGGAAGATATTTATGAACTTACTCCTTTCTTGGACCAGCTTCTGACAGCTGCATCCTGGTATCGAGGCCGTGAGCCTGAAGCAGCCGAAAATATTTTTGCGGAAATGATCGATGGCATCAATGATGGCGTCCTCACCCTTGATGAAGCTGTCAAATCCACGGCTGATAAAATTGAACTGACTTACTATGAATAAAAAAACTTTTCTCTTAGCTGTTCTTCCCTTATTATTTTTAGTTGCCTTTTTATTTCCTCAAGTCACTTTAGCTACTCCTGACGGAGATTGTTATGCCGAAGCCAATAGCCAGGGCTATGATGGCGGCGCCTGCTCTGATCTTGGCTGTGATCAAAGTGAAGTGGAAATTTCTCCTAATCCTTGCACTGCACCAGATGAATGTTGTGCTCTGATCCCGACCGGACCTACTCAAGATGAACAAAATTTTTGCCAGTCAAATGCTTCTAACTCCGGTTATGATTCCGGCACTTGCCGCGATACGGCCTGTTTAGGAGATGAAACCGATCTGGGAAATTGCGGTGATGATCCAAGCAATAATTGTTGTGGTTATGAAGGCGTCCTGACAAATTCCGGCACGGACGCCACAACTGGCGGAACTACTGGCGGAGGTTCTTATCTCGTCCCTGACTGTGCCATTAATGACCCAGCTTCTTGCGGCCTTTGTGACCTGGTCCAGTTTATTGTTGATGCCACCCAGTTCCTGGCCGGCGGCGTGGCTGCCTTTGCCCTTCTGTTCTTCATTATTGGCGGCTTTTACTGGATCTTTTCCGCAGGCAATGAACAAAGAATCGCCCAAGGTAAAAAAATCATGATCGGCTCCATTACCGGAGTAGTGATAGTTTTCCTGGCCTGGATAATCGTTAACACTGTAATATTAACTGTCTCAACCGGAGGCGAGGACTTTGGCGGCACCGCAGAAATTTTCCCTAGTGCCGGCCCGACCACCTGGTTTGAAGTTGAATGCTCTCAATATGAATAAAAAAATATTTTCTCCAACATTAATCGTTTCTTTTTTCGTAATCGTTTTTGGATTATTTTTCGCTATTACCCCCACTTTAGCAGTTGATATGACTGCAGGAGAATGCGATCAATATACTCAATTGCGCTGCGAAGCCAATTGCGGTAATGAAAGTCTTGGCCAGCAATGCACATCTGAAAATCAGGCCCTATGTACACAAATTCTAAATCTTGATGACGAAGAGAATGCCGCCATGCTCTCAATTGACCTAAATGTCGAATCTTTTTACAACAGTCACCAAGCCCAATGCGACGCCGCCACAGGAGCGACAGAATTCGCAACCGAAGCTCAATGCGAAACTTATTGCGGTCTTGTTTGTTTGGAGTTTTGCCCTGATGACATTACCGGATGTGGAACTGCCTGCGTTTCTTCTTTGTGTGCTAATGGCGGCTGGCAAACCCATACTGATGTTTCAAATTTTGCCATCTTTAGAGATTCTTGGATAACACCGAATGCTACCTGTGGGGAGCCCGCCACTACTGAGGATACCGCCACTGGCTTTGATATTGACCAAGGTTCTGTAGTTAATCGTAATGTCTCAGTAGAAAATCCCCTGGGTGAAACTACTGATCCGCGCGATGTTATTGCCACGGTTGTCCGTGCTATCCTCATTTTCCTTGGTGTCATCACCTTAATCATTTTCATTATCTCCGGCATCATGATGATGACTTCTGGCGGCAATGAAGAGCGCTTCAAAAAAGCCCGTAATGCTATGATCTACGCTATTATCGGGTTGGCTATTGTCCTGGCTAGTTATTCTATATTAGAATTTGTCTTTAATAGATTATTAACCGCCACTGGCGCCTAAAACCATGAAAATAAAATATTTCTTTTTTGCTATAAGTTTACTGTTATTCTTTACTGCGGCTTCTCCTGTCTTTGCTGTTGATATGACCCAAGGAGAATGTGAACAATATACCCAACTGCGCTGTGAAACAAAATGTGGCACTAGTGCGACTGGCCAGCAATGCTATGCTAATATGTCATATAATTGCACGCAGTTTAGAAATATTAATGACGAAGAAAATGCTGTCATGGATTCAATTGAATTAGAGGTAAATTCCTATTATACCAGCAACCAGCCCCAGTGCGATGTTGATTCCGGCGCGAAACTATTTGCCACAGAGGCTGAATGCTACACCTATTGTGGCACTTTTTGCACTTCATTCTGCCGTGGCGATGCCCAAAATTGTGCGGCTGAATGCAAAGTTTCTGATTGTGAGAATGGCGGCTGGGAAACGCATACCGATAATTCTAATTTCCTCACTTTTGCCGAATCCTGGATGCTGCCTAATGATGCCTGTCGTGGAACTAGCAGCACTACAGGTGGTGCCACTGTCGGAGAAGGCACTACCGCCACGGCCCAGCTCGACAACCCGATTGCGGCCAGCTCTGTTATGGAAATCGTCATTAATGTCATCCAGGTCCTGCTCACCTTGCTTGGTTCCGCTGCCCTGCTTGTCTTCATCTACGGCGGCATCATGCTAATCACCTCGGCTGGCAATGAAGAAAAAGTTAAAAAGGCCCGCAGCACTCTGGTTTGGGCCATCCTTGGACTGGTTATCATCCTGGTCTCCTACGGTGTCATGTCATTCGTCTTCGGTCTCTTCACTGGCGGCGGCGGGGAATAAATCTATACTAAAATGAAAGCGGGCTTCACCAAGCCCGCCCTACATAAAAAATAAATGTCCTACCCCTTAAGGGGTAGGACATTTATTTTATTTGTATATTTTTACTACCGACTGGTCGAGTTCACCAGGTTCTCAAAAATATAATAAGTCAGGCCGTATGATGTTAAAATTATTGCCAAGCCAATCACTGCGCCTGTAATGATCTTCTTGGCTTTACTGGTCTCTTCCTCATTGCCCCGGGAATTCATCCAAATGAAACCGCCCCACAAAAGCAGGACCAAGAAAAATAAGCCAAGAACCCCTAAAGCTACATTAATAACATTGGCTGTCATTTCAACCGGTCCTACATTTCCCAGCTGGGATCCTTGTTGCACATTTGAACCAGGGTCAAAAGTTACTGGGGTTGGTTGATATTGGGCATGTATGGCCATGGGCACAATAAACATGGCGCATAATGCTAAAGTGATGCCTGTACTAAATAAAATCTTCTTCATAATTTTTATTGCGTAATATTAACTAAATTTTCAAATACATATTGTGATATTCCGAACGAAGCCAAAATAATAACTAAACCAATTATCGCTCCTTCTAAAATCTTTTTCGCTTTTTTCACCTCTTCTTCATTGCCCCGGGCATTCATCCAGATAAAACCGCCCCAAATAATTAACATTAAAGAAAATATTCCCAGTAAACCTAAAGCCCAATTAATAATCCGAGCCGCCACTTGATAAGGCGGGGCATCACCCAGAGCCACATCAAATTCACCTAATTCTTCATCATTTTGCGGAATCAAATCCAAATTTGGATCAGCCATAAAAGCTAAATTTGGCATCATCACTAGCCCGATCACTAAGCCTATTAATAAAAATCTTTTCATATATATATATTTTAAATAATGTCAGCTTCTCCATTAATGGTTGATCCGGCCACATACACATAAATGAATTGGGCAATCCCGTAACTTGCGATCACAATCACTAATCCAATAACTGCTCCTGTCAAAACCTGTTTTGCTTTTTTTACTTGCTCTTCGTTGCCCCGGGCTGTCATCCACAAAAATCCGCCGTAAATAGTAAGAACTAAAAAAATAATACCAAGAAATCCCAGCGCCCAGTTAATAATATTACTGGCAATCGTCATGGGTGGCGCATCTCCTAAGTTAACTTCTTCCGAACTTCCTAAATTTTCATCTGACTGGGATGGATCAAAAGTTAACCCCGGGGCTTCCTCGTCTGCCGCTAAGGCAACTCCGCCCAGTAAAAAACCAGACAACAGAACAAAAGTAAAAATTAATACAAAAAATTTATTCATAATTATGGATTCAACGCATTCACATCCGTGGTGCGCTGTACATTAGTAAAAATATAATTAGCAATGCCATACGAGGCCAATACTATCACTAGCCCGATAACTGCTCCGGTTAAAATCTTTTTTGCCTTGCTCACTTCTTCTTCATTGCCCCGGGCGTTCATCCAAATAAAGCCACCGTAGAGAAACAATATTAATGTAAACAAGCCTAAAATTCCTAAAGCAACATTAATAATACGGCCGGCCACGCTTACTGGTTCAGCATCTCCTAACCCTGTCTCGTTCGATAATTCCCCATCATCCCCAAAAGTTTCATAAGGATCAAAGCCAACTCCGTCTGTTTGAGAAAAACCAGCCAGCGGCATGGCAAAAATAAATAAAGCAACCAAGACAATCTTTATTGCTTTATGATTTTTAAATAAAATTATCATAGTATTATTCTGTTCCTGTGGTCACGCCCACAAGAGTATTAAAGATATATTGCGACAAGCTATACGATACTAGTACTACTACTAATCCGATAATGGCGCCTTTTAATATTTTCTTGGCATTATTTATTTCCGCTTCTTTGCCGCTCCTTGAGCCAATCATCCATAAAAAACCAGCGTAAATAATCAAAACCAATGTTAGGACGCCAAGAAATACCAAGACTGCATTAATAACGGCAAACGTAATCGAAGCCGGATCTTCCGAACCTAGGCCAGTTTCCGCTAATTGGCCCTCATCAAAAGTCACGTCATAACCAAAAGCCGGCAAACAAAATAAAACACCGATAATGGCCACACTGCAAATAGTGGCTTTATGGCGGACTGCGAATTGAATGATAGAATTTTTCATAAAGTTTCCTCCAAAATTATAAAAATACTATAGCATATATATCCCCAGCTGGTCAATATTGCGAATTTTTAACATATCGTGTATAATAGGCTGTAATTAGAAAATAATTTAAAAATTGAGAGGGGGTGAAATAATGGACATTACAAAAATTAGAAGCTACGTCACAATTGGCGTTATCGTTCTTATGGCATTATTTGCTGTCGGTAATTTCGCTTTAGCTGTTGACGTGGATGTTACTCCTGATGCCGCCACAAACATTGGTTTGGGTGAAGCTTCACCTGAAGACATTGTGGTTAATATCATTAACTGGATTTTGGGTATTTTAGCCCTGATCGCTGTTATTATGATCTTAGTCGGTGGTTTCAAATGGATGACTGCTGGCGGTAACGAAGAAAAGGTAGAAGGCGCTAAAAAGCTCCTGATCGCCGCCGTTATCGGTTTGGTTATCATTCTCGCCGCTTGGGGTATTTCTGTTTATGCAATTGATAGACTTCTGAATATCACCAACGACGCTCCGTAAATTGAATCTTTATAGATTTAAATCTATGCCCCCCCGCTATTTGGCGGGGGGGCTTTTTTTTATATTAAACCCTGTGCGAAGTAGGCGGGTTTGTGAAACCCGCTTTCACTTCTGGCCTTGAAAGCGGACATCACATGTCCGCCTATATACACATCCGCCTATATACGAGCAGCTTAGAAATTTATTCTAAAAGTCTAAATATAGTCGCCTCGTCATCTTCATAAACCTGTTCAAATCTGTCGTCCCGCCTGATATTCCTTTCCATTTTTTTATGGTCTTCTTCCACTAACATATAGGAGGCATGAAAATCATTTTTAGCTTGGTCATAAACCGCTTCTTTTTCTTCGCCTTTTGTAATGTGTACCCATTTCCAATATAAATCCTGATCATAGTTGTACATAAAAGTTGGGTCCAGGCCGATAATATAATAATTACTCTCATTCCAATAATAGAGCGAAGGCCAAATATCCCAGTCACTATGTAAAACGATGCTGCCCGGCTCAGAATTTTCTTCCAGCCACCGCGAAGCCATGGAAAGTTTATAATAAGATAGTCCGCGTCTTAAATCATTTTTATTTTCCTTAATTTCCGAACCGATTACCGCTGGTACCATAAAAGCTAAAAATAAAATCAAGGCCACCGAACCGATGCCAAAAAATACGCGCTTGCCTGTCAGGGCCCCGGCAAAATTAAAAAACTCTCTTAGCCACTTCTTGGGAAGAGAAAGAGAAACAATAACAGCCGAATAGAAAACAATAAAAGGAACACAATATTCAACATATCTTTTTGACTTTAGAGTCAGAGCCAAGAACCCGAGCATTATTATCAAGGCGAACCAACTGACTTTTTTTTGTTTCTTAAAATCATAAATAAATAAAAATATGGCCAAACCTAAAAACAAAAATGCAATTACTGCGCCTGATACTAAATTACTAAAAGCATACGGATACCATTCTCCCCCGACTCCGATCTTATCCTGATAATTAATGATTCCAATTTGCACAAATTGCTGCCAATAATAAGTTAGATTATTCGGGAAGTAGGGATTTATTATCACTCCAGCCAGCAAACCACCCGCGCTACTGCCCAATAAAATTAAACTCTCCTTCCACTTCCTGTAAAAAACAATATTAAAAAATCCATATAAAAACACCATGCCCGCCATGATCGGCCAGCCGCCATACGCCCAGACAAAAACAAAGCTTAACCCAAACAACCAAGCTGGTTTGTATTTCACTAATAAATAAATCGCTGTAAATAAAATAATTAGCGAAAGCGCATTCGCTTTAACTAAATTCAAACGAAAAGCAAAAGGCACAGACACGGTTAAAATCAATCCCCATAGCCACGGCCATTTCACGCCCAGGCTCCTGATGACCAAACAAAACACCAAAATGAATCCGGAAAATAAAAAAGCGACCGCTAATTTCGTACCTACTAATGTTGTGAATACAACGGAAAAACCGGCCAGGATTATATGATATAAAAAATGTTGGTCTGTAAACTGGTCATTAAGCAAAGAAAATTGCTGCCAGGGAAAATCCAATATTAATTTTCCATCCGCCAGGCTTTCGGCCATCTTCATATGATAAAAAGTATCTGGGTCTGTAAAATATTCAGATGCCTGCCAATATAAAGACAGGCTAAAAGCGGCCAGAAAAATAATTACTATTAAAATTATATCAAGATGTTTTCTTACGCTCATTTTAATTTGTATAATTGCTGCCCTTCGGCTTCGAAAATCAATTCTGCGTTCGGATCCCTTTTAATATACGCCCAAAATAATCTGTCGGTTTTTCTTTCCGTATCAATCAGCACATAATTCGCCCCAAAATTTTCTTTAATTAAGGCGCTTAAGCCACTTTTAAATTCTCCTTTGATTATCTGGTTCCACATGTAAAATAAAATCGGATCATATTTATACGAAAAAGTCGGATCCATGCCTGTCAGATAATAATTATCACTATTCTGATAAAACAACACGGGGAACTCATCCCAATTAACATGAAAAATTGTCTCTCCGGTAATATTATTTTCCTCTAAATAATCTCCTGTCTCTACAAATTTATTAAAAGAGATGCCTCCATCTAAAGTATTTTTAGTCCGATACAAATTCAGGCCGGCTCCAAAAATAAACGCAAACGCCAGATAAACAACCAGTACTCCGACTAAAATTTTATGCTTGTCCCAATAATTTAAAAACTTTTTGAAATTATTTTTAAAATTTTCCGTCCATATATAACTGTCTATCACCAAAATCGACCAAATAAAAGCAAACGGCACAAAATATTCAATATATCTTCTGGATTTAAGAGTAAATAACAGAAATAGGGTAATGATCATCAAAAAATACCAGTTTCTAAATTTCTGCCGATGATATTGAAAAATAGTTATAAGAACTGCCATTACTAAAAGAATAAAAATAAAATTTACCCCGCCGATCAGATTAAAAACATTATAAGGATACCATTCCGCCCCCACGCCAAAATATTTACTATAATTCATCAGCCCCACTTCAATCACCTGCTGCCAATAAAAATTAATATTTTGTGGAAAATATGGATTAATAATCAAACCGGTCAATATGCCTGCCCCCGAAGCAATCGGCCCGCCGATTCCCCGTAAAGATAAGTTCCTGGTCTGATTCCAGTTATAAAGATTCAATAGCAGGAAATACAGCCCCGCTAAAAAGAAAATTAAAATAAATCCGCCATGGGACCAAACATAAAGAACCGAGATGATATAAAGCCCCCAATAATTTTTCTTCACGATCATCAGCACGCCCAGAAGAACCACCACTATTGCCAGGGGCGATGCTTTAGCGAGCGACAGCCGCAATATAAAAGGGGATATGGTCAAGAGTAACAATGACCACCAAACCACACCGCGCACTTTAAAATACCTGAGCATGGCCGCAATCACACAAATCGCCGTCGAACTCAGCAATACCGAAACAATTTTTAAGGCTGTCAGTGGCGTGTAATATGAAGTGAACGGAACCGTCAGCATATGAAATAAAAAGTGCTGGTCCGTATATGCCTCTTTCAAAAAAGTCAGCTGCAGCCAAGGGAAATCAATCACAATTCCCTGCCCTGCCATCAATTCCGCCATCTTGGCATGATAAAACGCATCCGGATCAAGAAATGTCATGCTGTCCTGCAGCCAGGAAAATAATATTACCGATAATAAAAACAATAAAGGATAAAGCACGTATCCCCTTTCAAAAAAATGAAAAACCTTCCAAAAATTTTTATTTACTAGAGCCAAGTTTTTGTTTAAAATAATCAACCCAAGGGATCAAAGACGGATCAATCTCATTGATCATGGCCATGTAAAAGCTGAAGTACCCGCCCCAGGCCAGCATGGCAAACACCTGCTCTGGCTTGGTCTTCCCGGGCACGCGCATGCGCTCCGCTTTGACCCGATTTTTTAAAATTACTTCCTGCGTTATTTTCATGCGCACCTGATTTCTTTTAAAATATATGTCTGCATCAAACAGCACAAACAGCAAGTCCTTTTTCATATGCCTGGGAAAAGATAACCCTTCCATTAAATGGTGGTTCATTTCGGGTACGGGAAAATATGTAGAAAATTCCTTGCCTGTTTCATTGGTCTGATTAGAAATAATATGGGCATTTCCTTTTAAATGCTCGGCGGCCACCCACAGCGGCATCTTGCCCTTGGCCAATTTTGCCATTTTGATGGCCGATGCCTCGATCCGGCTCATGCTGCTTTTTAAAAATTTAACGATCTTTTCTACATCTTTATCTTCAAACTTGATCAACCCTAATTTTTTAAGTAAGGCAATCTGGGCCATGACCGAATAGCCGACCGCCACACGCGGCTGTCCGCATGGGTTAAACTCCGGATCGATCATGTAAACAGGATATTTTTTCCGATTCGCCAAATTCAATAAATTCTTGCCAGTGGTAATAATGAAAATCTTCTTTGTAACTTTCTCTAATTTTTTCGCTGCCATCACGGTTTCTTCTGTAGATCCGGAATAGCTTGATAAGATCGCCAACGTATAGTTATTTACATATTTTGGCACTGCGTAATCATTTATTATTTCAATCGGCACTCTGATGTCATTGCCGTATAGGGCCTTGGCCACATCAATGCCCAAAGCTGACCCGCCCATGCCAAAAAGCACAATTTTATCAATTTTTTTATAGTCGGCTGGCAACTTCACTTTTTTCATTTCTTGCCAGGCATGGCGGCATTGTTCGGCTAATAAGTCGACTGAACCTAAAACATCCTTTGTGTCGTATTTGATAATTTGCTTAGTAAAATTCTTTCTTGTCATAAATAATATT